>CAYFVT010000001.1:0-2857 GCA_964346705.1 uncultured Actinomyces sp.
GCAACCGTTGAGAAGGCCGCCCAGATTCCCAGGCTGGCACGCCATTCTTGCCCGGTAGGCGCGTGGCCTTCAGCCAGAGTGACGACAAGACCCGACAGTGCCAGCGGCAGGACGGACCCAATCGCTAGGAACGTCGTATAAACGGTTGCTAGCGCCGCTGAACGGCGCGGAAAGTGCGCCTTAATGAACACGGGCAACACCACGTTGCCAACAGCCATGCCAGCCAAGGCTAAAGCGGAGAACCCTAGAAACAGGGTCCAGGAGTCGAAGAAAATTCGGATCCCAAGGCCAGCCATGGCCAGCAGGGAAGCGAACAGCAGGGAGCCCACCACGCCGAAGCGTCTAGTGAGCCAGTTCGCCCTCAGTCCGACTACGGCAAAACTGAGCCCAGGCAAAGCGGTCAGCAGCCCTGCCTCAGTCCCAGATAAGCCCAGGGCTGCGCTGATCTCTGGAAGAACGGGACCGACGGACGTAGCGCCCGGACGAAGTCCTAGTGCAGTGATTATCACCGCGAATACCATGATTAGCGTCAAGTGTGTGCGCCGGGGACTGTGCTGGGACATTTATCCAATCATATTCGCGTGCAGGGCCTGACTGTTACACTCCCCACTGGTGGGCTCTGGCTCCAGTCACCGCTCCCTAAACACAAGCCCGCCCAGTGGGACACAGAAGAGGCCAAGGATGTATCGATACCTGCTTCGCCGGTTGCTTAACTATACGGTGCTGCTTTTTATAGCGGTCTCTTTAGCGTATCTGCTGGCCGGGACAGCGCTTAACCCGCGGACACAATTCGACTTCACGAACCCGAAAATTGATGTCCAAGCAATCGAGACGATGTTGACCCTGTACAACATCAACGACAGTGTTCCGCTGCTGGAACGGTATTGGAATTGGCTGACGTCGGTCGTCACTGAATGGGATTGGGGGCGGACACCGAAGGGCGATTACGTTAACCAGATCCTGGCCACCCGCATTTGGGTTTCGGTTCGGCTGATCACCATTGGCTCTATCGTTGGGATCTTCGGTGGCGTGGCGCTGGGGGCATGGAGTGCCACAAAGCAGCACAAGCTGTCAGACCGCACCATTTCCCTAATCGCCCTCATCATCATTTCCACCCCAACCATTGTGATCGCGACCCTGCTGCAGATCATGGCGATCAAAGTCAATCAGGCGACAGGCACCAGCTTCTTTGAGTTCATTGGGGAAACCGGGACCATCGGCAACTATCCAGGCGCGGAACTGGTCAACCGGCTACAGCACCTGCTTTTGCCCACACTTTCCATGTCGCTGGGAGGAATAGCCCTCTACTCCCGTTACCAGCGGAACCTGATGTTGGACACGTTAGGGCAAGACTACGTTCGCACAGCTCGTGCCAAGGGGTTACGCAAGGGGGCAGCCGTCCGCAAACACGCCCTGCGCACCGCCCTGGTCCCAATGGCAACCTACTTCGCTTTCGTTATTGCCGGCCTGTTCACGGGCGCCACCATCACGGAACAGGTCTTCGCTTGGCACGGGATGGGGATTTTCTCTGTCAGTTCCATAACGGGACACGACATCAACGGCACGGTTGCTGTGGTCGCGTTCTCCGCTGCCACCACGTTCTTCGGCTTGATGCTGGCTGACGTGTTCACTGTTGCTGTCGACCCGCGCGTGCGCGTTAGTTAGGAGGGCGTAATGTCACTGGACGACCGCGACACTCAGCCGCCTGATCCGTCACACCCCGAATTTTCGGATGACCCAATCACGCGTGAGGCAGACGCATACGATACGACTGCGGAACCCGATCCGGCTGGCGAATTGGGGTTGGACCCGGATGGGTTGACAACTCCGGGCCCCGACCCTGACCGCGGGCTGAGCCCCCACGAAGCAGTGGTTTTGCAGGACGAGGAAGTCGCAGACGCAGCCTTCCTTGCCGGCGAACCAGCAGCCAAGTCACTGTCCCGCCGGCAACTGATCTTCAGGCGCTTCATGCGCTCAAAAACTTCCGTGATCGGGCTGATCGGGTTCCTCCTGATTGTCCTGTTCGCGATTTTTGGTCCCCTGTTCGCCACGTGGGAGTACACGGACGTGGACAACCAGAACTTCCTGGCCCCGCCCTCATCCCTACACTGGTTCGGCACCGGGCAAACCGGGCGTGACCTGTTCGCCATGGTGATTGAGGGACTGCGGAAGTCCCTGGTCATTGGCCTTGGGGTCGCCGCCATCCAAACAACCGTCGCAGCCCTGGTGGGTGCATCCGCTGCCTACTTCGGGCGGTTCTACGACAAGGCCGTACTGTGGGTCATTGACCTGCTGCTGGTGATTCCAGCCTTCCTGCTCATCGCAATCATCACTCAGAAAATGGCGGGCCAGAAGGCTTCCACCGTCACCTTTATTTTCCTGTTGGCAGCCTTCGGCTGGATGCTGTCCGCACGTGTGGTGCGGGCAATGACATTGTCAGTAATCTCTTTGGACTACGTGAGGGCCGCCCGGTACATGTCAGTGCCCTCATTTTCGATCATTACCCGCCACATCATTCCGAACGTGTCCTCATACCTCATCATCGACGCAACCCTGGGGGTGGTAATGGCGGTGATGATGGAGACGTTCCTGTCGTACTTCGGGTTCGGTGTTCAACCGCCAGAGACGTCGCTGGGCGTGCTGCTTGCGGAAGGACAGCGGATGGCGACCTCGTTCCCCTGGACGTTCCTGGCGCCAGCAACAATCTTGACCGCGATGCTGGTCTTCATCAACTTCATGGGGGACGGGCTGCGTGACGCCATTGACCCAACCTCCAAATCGGGAGGCACCCTGTGAGCCGGCGTAAAGAACGCAAAGAATTCGCGACCGCTGACCTGCCTACCCGCAAGCCTGGCGT
>CAYFVT010000001.1:2957-10787 GCA_964346705.1 uncultured Actinomyces sp.
CGCTCCGACGCGTACATGTCCCAAATCCGCGGCAAAGTGTTGTCCATGGTGTTTCAGGATCCACTGTCCGCCCTGACACCCGTATACACCATCGGGTCGCAGTTGGTTGAAGCGCTGCAAATCCACCAGAAGATGAGCAAAGCCCAGGCGAATGAGCGCGCAATGGAGCTGCTCAGCTTGGTTGGCATCTCCAACCCGGAAATCCGGTTCAAAGCGTTCCCCCACGAATTCTCGGGCGGGATGCGCCAACGCGTCATGATCGCAATGGCTATTGCCAACGACCCGGACCTGATCATCGCTGACGAACCCACTACGGCGTTAGACGTCACCATTCAAGCCCAGATTATTGAACTCCTGAAAACGGCGCAGCAGGAGACGGGCGCAGCAGTCATCATGATCACCCACGACCTGGGGGTCGTCGCGGGGATGGCTGACAAGGTTGGGGTCATGTACGCGGGACGCGTCGTGGAGTCCGGGACCGTGGATGAAATTTTCTACCGCCCCCTAATGCCCTACACCATTGGGCTCCTGGGGGCGCTGCCGCGACCGGACAAAAAGTCGGACTCCGCCCTCGCCACCCTCGATGGAAACCCGCCCTCCATGCTGCAAGTGCCGACGGGCTGCCCGTTCGCGCCGCGTTGCCCGCTTGCGGTCGCCGCGTGCCTGGATGGGGAGCCCGCCCTGAAACCTACGGACGACCCGCGGGAAGAGGAGTTCGAGGGCGAAATTGTGGGGGACTGGCAGCCGCACCTGGCAGCGTGTATCCGGTCGCATGAGATCGCGGTCAACAACTGGAACTACAAGGACATTTACCCTATTCCGCGGGACATTGACCGCGGGGCAGGCAGACGCGACCGGGCGGACCGGGCCGACATCTTGCAGGTTGAGGGCCTGAAGAAACACTTTCCGCTAATGAAGGGGGCCGTGTTCAAACGTCGGGTCGGCACCGTTTACGCGGTGGACGGGATTTCTTTCACCATCAAAGCTGGGGAAACCATGGCTCTGGTTGGGGAATCCGGGTGCGGGAAGACGACCACGCTGCTGCAGATCCTGGACCTTGTGAAACCGGAAGCGGGCAACATTGTGGTTCTTGGCCACGACACGGCTGGCCTGAGCCGTGCGGGGCGGAAGGAAATTCGTCAGGACCTGCAGGTCGTTTTCCAGGACCCCATGGCTTCGCTTGACCCCCGGATGCCCATCTTCGACATTATTTCCGAACCCTTGAAGTACAACGGGTACTCCAAGGAGCAAATCAGGCAGCGGGTCAGTGAACTAATAACCCTGGTGGGGCTGGAAGATTCGCATTTGAACCGCTATCCCCGCCACTTTTCGGGTGGCCAACGGCAGCGGATTGGCATCGCCCGGGCCCTAGCGTTAGAACCGAAGCTGCTGGTGTTAGACGAACCGGTTTCCGCGCTTGACGTGTCTATCCAAGCGGGGGTAATCAACCTGCTGGACGACTTGAAGGCGAAACTGGGGCTGTCATACCTGTTCGTGGCGCACGACCTGTCCGTGGTGCGGCACATCGCCGACCGGGTTGCGGTCATGTACTTGGGCAGAATTGTTGAGCTCGGGGAGGTCGAAGAGGTTTTCACCAAACCAGAACACCCCTACACCCAGGCGCTGCTGTCAGCGATTCCAGTGCCGGACCCGAATCTGGATAGGACCAGGACACGGATTCTGCTTACGGGTGACCTGCCGTCGCCAGCAGATCCGCCCTCTGGCTGCCGATTCCGAACGCGGTGCCCCCTGTTTAAAATGCTTCCGGAAGACAAGCAACAGCTGTGTATTGACGTGGACCCGGCGCTGGAAGCGGCCCCCGGCTCCACCGACATGTTGACAGCCTGCCATTACCCGGAACCGGTGGACATTTTCGCGGGGCAACGGCTAGAAGCATGACCCTGCAGCTGTAATCTGGACCTCACTTTTACCGCTCGTTGGTCACGTTTCGGCAGCGAAATGGCTGCAGCCGGGCTACAGCTCCCTGTAGGGCGCCGTAATCCGGTTAGCCTAAGACAGATTGTGTGCGGCGCTTGGGTTCGGTCATGCTGACCTGGCCACCGATGGTGAGTATCAGCGGGATGGGTTCCGGGGTGCCGCGCCACCGCAATCGTTTTCCGCTCCGCCAAAGTGCGGGTGCGGAAGGCAGTAGAAGAATAACTATGGAGGTTATTAATGCGACGCACTACGCGCGTACTCGCAGCGACCGCCGCTGTGACAGCCCTGGCTTTGGCTGGCTGTTCTTCCGGGGACAGCAAGGGCAGCCAGTCAGGCGACCAGTCGGGGGCCGATGGCTCACATGATGGTGGCCTGGCGACTGAGGATATCAACGTCCAGCCCCGTGAGGCCCTGGAGCCAGGCGGCAGCCTGAAGCTTGGAATTTCGGACTTGCCCTCAAGTTTCAACACCATGAACGTGAACGGCAACAACGTGGACTTGGCTTCCACCATCGGAGCCTTCGTCCTGGTCCAGAACTGGCTGTACCAAGGTGACGGCACCTTCGATGTGAACCCGAACTACGTGCAGAGCTACGACGTTCAAGAAGGGGACGGTAAGGACAAACCCCAGGTTGTCACGCTAAAACTGAACCCGGACGCGGTTTGGGGCGACGGCACCCCGATCACCTGGAAAGACTACGAAGCCACGTGGGCCGCGTGTAACGGTGAGCAGGTAGGCGCAGAAGGCGAAGAGGACGCGGATACTTCCTCACAGTTCCTGTGTGCTTCCACTGATGGTTTCGACCACATGGAAAGCGTGGAAGCCGGCAGCGATGACTATGAAGTCGTTGTCACCTACAAGGACATTTTCCCGGACTGGTCCGCGTCGCTGAGCACGGTTGCCCCGGCTGCTGGTGTCTCTGATGCGGAAACCTTCAACGAAGGTTGGGACGACCCCAACAACGACTGGTTTGCCGGTCCCTACCGCTTCGCCAATATTGATGAAGCACAGCAGGTGATCAACCTGGAGAAGAACCCCGAATGGTGGGGTGAAGAAGGAATGCTGGATTCCATTAGCTTCCGTGTCATGGACCCGGCCGCTCAAGGTGCTGGCTTCGCTTCTGGTGAGATCGACGTCCTAACCGGGATCATTGACGCCCAGCAGTACCTGCAGGCAGAAACCCGTGCAGACGCAGAAATCCGTCGGGCTGGTGGCCTGCAGTGGCGTCACTTCACCTTCAACGGTGAGTCGGGCGTACTGGAAGACAAGGATCTTCGCGCCGCACTGGTCCGTGGTATCGACCGTGTTTCCATCACCGAATCTGACCTGTCCGGCATCCCGGACCTGGTCCCCTCCGAACTGGTTTTGGGCAACCACTTCTTCATGCCCGGCCAGGAAGGTTATGAGGACAACGGCACCGACTTCTCATTCGACCCCGACCGTGCAGCCAAAGAGTTGGACGACTTGGGTTGGAAGTTGGAAGACGGGGAAGAATTCCGCACCAAGGATGGCGAAACCCTGGAATTTGAATACATGATGATGCCTGACATCCCCACATCCAAGACTGAAGGTGAACTGCTGCAGTCCGACCTGAAGAAGATTGGCGTGAACGTCAAGATTCGTAACGTGGACTCCGCGGACTTCTTCGATGATGTTCTTGATGGCTCCTTCGGTGTGACGGCTTTCGCGTGGCAGGGAACCCCCTATCCGCTGGCTAACATCAACCAGCTTTACAGCTGCGACCAGTTGGCCCCAGAAGGCCAGAACTACGCCCGCATTTGCGTGCCGGAAATCGATGAGCTGTCTGCGAAGATCGCGGTTGAACCCAACCATGAGGAACGCCTGAAGCTAGGCAATGAAGTGGACAAGATCATTTGGGAGAACACGATGGTCCTGCCCCTGTACCGTCGCCTGGAAATGACGGCCGTGCCGTCCAACCTGGCGAACTACGGTGCTTTCGGTATGGCTTCTGTTCAGGCTGAGAACATCGGCTTCACCAAGTAGCTTCAAGTAGCATCCGGCGCTGGGCTCACACTAGCGCTGGCATGAATGTGAGGGCCCCAGGGCCGCCTGCATCAGGCACCCTGGGGCCTTCCTCATGAGCTTCCCCAAAAGCATCCCGGTAAGGGAACCGGCTTGGTGGGTTCCCCAGTTAGGGGTTCTTCTGCCTCCGCGCGCTGAATAGGCTGGGCTGAACCCCCGAAATGCGTGCAAGCCAGTGAGCTCAGCTGCCCCCACAGGTTCCCCGCCAGGCACATTCAGGACAATGCGAGTGCGTTGGAGCTCACGCGTGGCAGGTGAAGCTCATGGGTACACGTCGGGGCGTGCCCCTGAGCGTACGCAATGTCCCCAACCCACTCGGGTGGGCTCCACCACAGGCGCATCCGCGCCAGAGCCACGTGCGGGGAAAGCACAAATTCAGGCGAGCAACGACAATGCAGTGCCCGCGGCCAAAAGCACCATGATGCCAACCTGAAGCCAGTTGAAGGTGGCGCTGAAATTCTCATAGGGGGAGGGCCCGCCTGCGCGTTCCGCGGGGGGCGCTACAGACGCTAGCTTCTGGGGCCTAAGTGCGGGGTCCTCCGCGTAGGACTTCTCATCATTCAGCAGGCGCGCCGCGCTAGCCGGGTCGGCGTGCACCACCTGTCGGGGCCCGCGAGTGAAGTCGAGGGCCACCGGTTCGGGGGCCGATTTGCGGTTAGCGCTTGCAAGGCCGCCCCGAGCTGGGACCGCCGCAGCATAAAGGGGCCGGCGGTCCGCGGTCTTCAGGTAGAGCCCGTAGCTAGCCTCCGCCTCTTCCATCCCATCCCAACCAATGCGGAACGTGCGCAGTTGGTTGCGCACTTGCACCCCTTGGGCGCTTAGCTTCACTTGCGGCCACGCCCAAATCCACCAGGTGAAGTAGGCCAGGGTGATGGGGAAGAGTGCGGAACGCGCAGCCTCCACCGCCCCCTCCGACTGCCACAGCATCACTAGGAAAACGACCCCCACCAAGCTGACAGCTGCGGTGCCGATAACTCCGGTGCGGGAACGTAAAACGATCGTGTAGTTCACACCAGCATTGTACGCGCGCTGGTGGGTGTGAGTAATCCCTTCTTGGGTCCTCCCCGCCGGGCCGGGGCGGGTGGTCCCGTATAATTGGGGGCACTCATTTGGGGTGGCCCTGCGGCCGGACCCCAGCACCGCTTGGAATTAGGTAGAAGGCTTGGGGGTACGACTCTTGTCGATCCGCTCCGATATTCGTAACGTCGCCATCATTGCGCACGTGGACCACGGGAAAACCACGCTGGTGGATGCCCTGCTCTGGCAGGCGGGCGCATTCTCTTCCCATTTGACCCAGGAGAAGACTGGGGAACGTGTCATGGACACGGGTGATCTGGAACGGGAAAAAGGGATCACCATTCTGGCGAAGAACACGTCCGTTGAATATTCAGGTCCTGCCGCGGCGGAACTTGGCATTGAGGGCCCGGTGACTATCAACGTTGTGGACACCCCAGGTCACGCGGATTTTGGGGGCGAGGTCGAACGTGCCCTGTCCATGGTTGATGGTGTGTTGCTGCTGGTAGACGCCTCCGAGGGACCCCTGCCGCAGACCAGGTTCGTTTTGCGTAAGGCACTGGAGTCGGCGCTGCCCGTCGTGCTGGTGGTGAACAAGGTGGACCGGCCGGACGCGCGTATCAGCGAAGTGGTGGACGAAGCACAGGATTTACTGCTCTCTTTAGCCGATGACCTAGCGAAGGAGGGGCACGATATTGACCTGGACCAGGTGCTGGAAACACCAATCGTTTACGCTTCCGCGAAGGCTGGACTGTCCTCCCATGTTCGCCCGCAGGACGGCGGTCTGCCAGCGGAGGACATGGAGCCACTGTTCGCAACGCTGCTGAATGAGATTCCGGGGCCAGATTATGAGGACGATGCCCCACTGCAAGCCCAGGTCACCAACTTGGATGCGTCGCCCTTCCTGGGTCGGCTAGCGCTGCTGCGGGTTCGCAACGGTGAACTACACAAGGGGTCAACCGTGTCCTGGGTGCGTGCCGACGGGACGACGCAGCCAGTTCGTGTCACAGAGCTTTTAGAAACACAGGGGCTGGATCGTGTCCCCGCACAGACTGCCCGCGCGGGTGACATTGTTGCGGTTGCAGGAATAGAGGGAATCACAATCGGGGACTCTCTGGTTGACCCGGAGGATCCGCGTCCTCTGCCCCCAATCGAAGTGGACGAACCCGCGATCTCAATGACCGTTGGCATAAACACTTCCCCCTTGGCTGGGAAGGAAAAGGGCACAAAACTGACTGCCCGCGCTATCAGGGACCGGTTGGACCGGGAAATGGTCGGCAACGTTTCCTTGCGTGTCTTACCTACGGACAGGCCTGACACTTGGGAGGTTCAGGGACGCGGAGAGTTAGCGCTAGCGATCCTTGTTGAGCAGATGCGTCGCGAAGGGTTTGAACTAACGGTTGGCAAACCTCAAGTGGTGACGCGGGTGGTGGATGGGCAGGTTCAGGAGCCCATGGAGCTACTCACTGTTGACATCCCGGAAGAACACATGGGGGCCGTCACTAAACTGCTTGGGACCCGCAAAGGGAAACTGCAGTCAATGACGAACCATGGGGCGGGATGGGTGCGCCTGGAATTTTCAGTCCCCGCCAGGGGCCTCATTGGGTTCCGTTCCCGTTTTCTGACGGAAACGCGGGGGACCGGGATCTCTTCAGCTCTGCATGACGGTTACAAGCCTTGGCAGGGAACTATCGTTGGGCGCCCCACCGGTTCCCTGGTTGCGGACCGGGCGGGGGAGACCACCGCGCACGCCATGGTGGCCTTGCAGGAGCGCGCCGCGTTGCTAGTTCCCCCGGGCAGCGCGGTTTACGAAGGTCAGGTGGTGGGTGAAAACTCACGCCCCGAAGACATGGATGTGAACATCACACGGCAAAAGAAGCAGACGAACATTAGGGCTGCTGCGTCCGATAACTTTGAGGCTCTCACCCCACCCCGCCAACTGAGCTTGGAGGAGGCCCTGGAGTTCGCCTCTGACGACGAATGTGTTGAGGTCACCCCAGCAAACATTCGGGTGCGCAAGGTGGCTTTAGACTCCAAAGACCGGGCGCGTATGACCGCCCGAAAGAAGAGGGAACAGTAAGGGGCTCCACCCAGGGCCCCATCCAATGCCCTACCCAATGCTCTACCCAATTCCGGGGAGCGGCCTGAAGTTGTGAGGTTTCGGTGGCGGCACCACCTTCCCGGTAATCATGGTGGTTGCTTCCACCCGCACGGGGCCGCGTTTCGTGTCCACTACGACGTGGTCCGGCGCCCTTTCCAGCAGGGTTCCCAGGGCGTCATGAACGCCTTCTGGCCCGTGGTAGCGGACTACAACCCGCTGGCCGGGCTCCCACTGCAGCCAGGGAAGTGAAGGGGCAGTATCAGCATCGTTTTCCTTGTTCATTCTTGAGAGTGTACGCGGACACAAAAAAGGGGAATAATGGAGGGCGCAGGAGGATAGATGACCTACATAATTTCAGAGCCGTGCATCGACATTAAAGACCGTGCTTGCGTTGACGAATGCCCCGTTGACTGCATTTACGAGGGTGCTCGGATGCTGTATATCCACCCCGAAGAGTGCGTTGACTGCGGTGCGTGCGAACCCGTGTGCCCCGTGGAAGCAATTTTCTACGAGGACGACCTGCCCGAGGAATGGTCGCAGTACTACGCGGCTAACGTTGACTTCTTTGATGAGATTGGCTCCCCCGGCGGGGCGCAAAGGACCGGTGTCCTTGACATGGACCACCCGCATGTTGCGAAACAGCCGGCCGACATTAACGATCACCTGAAGTAGCACGGGCCGATTCGTTTAATGACTAGCGCTGCGCACACCCCCGGGCACACGTCTGGGCACAC
>CAYFVT010000001.1:10887-17205 GCA_964346705.1 uncultured Actinomyces sp.
CTGGTGACAACGCTGAAACTACGCTTCTACCGCGTGGCCTGGGGTTGCCGGACTTCCCATGGGACACGCTTGCGCAAGCTAAGAAAACCGCTTCGGCCCACCCTGACGGGATTGTTGACCTTTCGGTAGGCACCCCCGTGGATCCCACGCCGGCCGACATCCAACGGGCCCTACGGGCAGCGGCCGATGCTCCCGGCTACCCACCTGTCGTTGGCACCTCGCAGGTGAAGGATGCGATCGGGGTGTGGATGGACCGGCGGGGCATGATTGAAGTGCCCGCGGAGGGTCGCATTCCAACGATCGGATCGAAGGAAATGGTGGCCTGGCTACCGCTTGCTTTGGGGGTACGGCCAGGTGACACCGTGCTGGTGCCCGAACCGGCCTACCCAACCTATGAGGTCGGGGTCAGGCTGGCCGGGGGAACTCCCGTCGCCGTGGACCCGACGGACACATCAAATTGGCCGGATGAGGCCGCTATGGTGTGGCTGAACTCGCCCTCCAACCCCACGGGAGCTGTCATGTCCACCGCTGAGTTAGCGGCGGTCGTCCAGTGGGCTCGTGAACACGGTGCCGTGGTGGCAGCCGACGAGTGTTATGCGGAATTGGCGTGGCAGGAACCCTACCTGGACGGGGTTCCGTCCCTACTTCACCCGGAAGTGTGCGCGGGTAGAGCGGACAATTTGCTGGTTTTGTACTCCCTGTCGAAGCAGTCCAACCTTGCCGGGTACCGGGCTGGCGTGATTGTGGGGGACCCTCACTTGTTGGATTCGGTGGTGGAGGTGCGCAAGCACGCGGGCATGATGGTTCCGGCCCCAGTGCAAGCCGCGATGAGTGTTGCATTGGAAGACGAGCGGCACGTGGCGCAGCAGCGGGCTATCTACGAGCGCCGCCGCAACGTTTTGGCTAGTGCCGTGAGCAAGGTGGGGTTACAGGCAGACCCCGACACGAAAGCTGGCCTGTACTTGTGGTTGCAGGGTCCGGAAAATGAGCAAGGGGAACGGCCGACGGGTCGCCAACTGGTGGACTGGCTGGCCTATCACGGCATCCTGGTTGCTCCCGGCGACTTTTACGGTGAAGGGGCCGCTAACCACGTCCGGATGGCTTTGACAGCCACCGATGAACGTGTGGATCAGGCGGCCAGTAGGCTAGAGCAGACAGACCTGGCGCTTCCACAGATGTGAGCGCGTCGAAATACGTAAAAACGGCGGAGGGTAAGGGGAAAGAAGAATGTCGCAAAATAAAGACGGAACCGAAACGGCAGTGGTTGATGTTGAGCTTGGGCCCAACGGTTTCTTAGAAGTGGGGGACACGGGCGTTGAACTGCCCCGTATTCCCGCTACGGTTGGTTCGGATGGGCTGGCGAGCACGAAACTGCTTGCCTCCACGGGTGACGTGACCCTTGACTACGGGTTCATGAACACGGCTGCGTGCACGTCCGAAATTACCTACATCGACGGGGATGAAGGGATTCTCCGCTACCGGGGCTACCCGATTGAACAGTTAGCTAAGAACTCTTCCTTCCTGGAAGTGGCGTGGCTGCTCATTTATGGCGAATTGCCGACGGCAAACCAGCTGGAGCAGTTCCTGCGACGGATTCAGAGTCACAGACTGTTGCATGAGGACTTCAAAGCTTTCTTCACGGCTTTCCCCCACGACGGTCACCCCATGTCCATCCTGCAAGCCGGCGTGGCTGGGCTAGCGACGTACCATGAGGACACGTTGGACCCGCACAATCCGGAGCAGCTGGATGAGGCCCTGGTGCTGCTGATCGCGAAAATGCCGACCATGATTTCCTACATCGCGAAGCGTGCAGCGGGCCTGCCTCTGCTTTACCCGGACTCTCAGCGCGGGTACACGGAGGATTTCATCCGCATGACGTTCGGCATGCCCTACCAGGCGTACGACATTGACCCGGCTCTGGTGCGGGCGTTGGACATGCTTCTGATTTTGCACGCGGACCATGAGCAGAACTGCTCCACCTCCACAGTGCGTTTGGTTGGTTCCGCGGACGCGAACCTGTACGCCTCAGTGGGGTCCGGGATTGGGGCGCTGTCCGGCCCGCTCCACGGTGGGGCGAACGAGGCCGTGCTGCGCATGCTGAACCAGATCGTCAGCACTGGGGACTCGGTGGGCTCCTTCGTGGACAAGGTGAAGAACAAGGCTGAGGGCGTGCGCCTGATGGGCTTCGGACACCGCGTGTACAAGAGCTACGACCCGCGGGCGGCCCTAGTGAAGGAAAGTGCTCACGACGTCCTCGCCCGCCTGGGGAAGCAGGACCAGCTGCTTGATATTGCGATGGAACTGGAAGAAATTGCCCTGTCGGATGACTACTTCATTTCCCGCCGCCTGTACCCGAACGTGGACTTCTACACGGGACTGATCTACTCGGCGATGGGGTTCCCCACGAAGATGTTCACCCCACTGTTCGCTTTGGGGCGTTTGCCGGGCTGGATCGCCCAATACAGGGAGATGATTGAGGACCCATACACGAAGATTGGTCGCCCCCGCCAGGTGTACCAAGGTGTAGTGGAACGGGACTACGTGCCGCTGCGTGCCCGCAGTCGGCGCATCACGGAAGGCTTCTAAACCTTCCGGTCACAAGCCAAGAGAAACGGGCCCCCACACGAACAGTGTGGGGGCCCGTCTCTGCTTTCTTTAGAGCGCGTTACAGGACGGTTGCGCCGGAAGGAAGAACAATGTTCTTGCCCGCGCGGCCGGTTGCTTCAACCCTGCCGGTCACGGAGTTCCGGCGGAAAAGAACGTTTGATGCGCCCGCAAGTCGGGAAGCTGGAATGGTGCGTGGCTCAATGAACGACCCGCCAGTTCCCGGAACTAGGCCACCACCCGGAAGCAGCGAAATCTGGGTGGCTGCAGTCACGTAGAGGCCGGCTTCGACCACGCAGTCGTTTCCAAGCGGCAAACCCAAACCGGAGTTCGCGCCCAGCACGCAGCGCTCCCCAACACGAACTTGGCTGCGGCCAGCGCCGGAGACGCGCCCCATCAGGGATGCCCCGCCGCCCACCTGGGAGTCGGCTCCCACCACAACCCCCTGAGCTAAGCGTCCTTCCACGCGGACGGCGCCCAGTGTGCCAGCGTTGTAGTTGACGAAACCGGCATGCATCACCATGGTTCCCGGCGCAAGGTAGGCCCCTAGGCGCACGCTGGCCGCGGAAGCGATCCGCACGTCGGATGGCACCACGTAGTTCACCATGGGTGGGAACTTGTCCACCCCTTCCAGTGACACGGGGTGGCCGTACTGGGCGCGCATCCGGTAGCGGGTCCGTTCAAAGTCCTCTACCGACGCAGGACCCGCGGACGTCCACGCAACAATTGGTAGGCGGGTGCGGATCCCATCCAAGTTGATTGTGTTCGGCTGTTTCAGTCGGTGGGAAAGTAAGTGTAAACGCAGGTAGGCGTCCGCGGTGGAGGACGGCTGGTCCCGCAGGTCCGTTTGCACCCGCACTACGCTGGTGTGCACGCCGCGGGCTGGGTCGCTTTTTTCTAGTTTCCCCAAGGCCTCCCGCGTACCTTCGTCAGTGTGGTCCGCCATGTGTCCCAGACGCGGTTCTGGGTACCAAACGTCCAGTGTGCGTCCCGTGTCTGTAACTGTTGCTAAGCCAATGCCCCAAGCCATCATTTCGTCCATGGCACCAGCCTACCCGCCTGCAGCGCTTAGCTGTCTGCTTGTGCCAAGCGGGCATGCTTATGGCGGCGGCCAGACGCCGGCATCAGACTCCGGTGTCAGACGCTGGTATCAGGCGCTGGGGGCTTGGGGGCCCTGGTTTGTCCACAGGTCCGGCCAGAACACTCCCGCCTGTTTAGCCAACTGCCTGACCAGAGGCAGGCCGATACCTACGACGGAGGACGGGTCCCCTGTAACCCCGGTGATGAATGGGCCCCCCAAACCATCGATGGTGAAGGAGCCCGCAACCTGCAGGGGTTCCCCCGTTGCCACGTACGCCTCTATCTCGGCGTCCGTTATGTCCCCAAAGTGAACGATTGTGGAGGACGCCGCCGTAAAAGGTCCCCGCAGCGTCCACCCGGCCAGCTCACCCGGGTCCTCTCCACTTGCAACAGGTGGTTGCAGCAACATTAGTGCATGCCCTGACCAGAGGACCCCATCCCGCCCCCGCATCTGCTTGATCCGCTCCGTGGCAACTTCCGGAGTGTGGGGTTTTCCAACCAGTTTCCCGCCCAGTTCAAGCATTGAGTCCGCGCCCAAGACAACGGCAGGGCGCGACCCCCACGGGGAGCTGTCAGGATCAGCTTTTAGGGCGGCTAATAGGCGCTGTGCTACGTCCTGCGCCTTGGCAGCCGCTAAGGCCACCACCAGCGCTTCTGCACTGGTGTCTGCTGGCAGGGCAGCGGTGACCTCGTCCTCGTCCACACTGGAAACGCGTACCAGCGGGTCGATCCCCGCGGAACGCAGCGTTTGCAGGCGACCCGCAGACTTGGAGGCAAGTACAAACGCGGTTTTAGCAGGCGTTTCGGGCGTGTTCACGGTAGCAGCGCCTGACGCAGAACATCCATGGGCAGCCCGCCCTGGTCTAGGGCTTGGGAGTGGAACCGGCGCAAGAGCGTTTCCTCGCTGTCGTCCCTGCCCAGGCCGGGCCGGTGGTGCTCCAGGTAGTCGTCCCGTAACTGCTCCCACAGTCGTTGCCCAATCTTGTAGGAGGGGGCCTGCCCGGGCCACCCCAGGTATCGTTCCAGTTCAAAGCGGAGCATCGCATCCGTTTCAGCAGCGTTGTGACGCAGGAAATGCCAGGCATAGTCGGCGTCCCAGGGGCCTTGACCGTCCGGGCGTTCCTTACCTAGGTGTACGCCGATGTCCAGGGCGACCCGGGCGGCGCGTAGTCGCTGCCCGCCCAGCATTCCCATCATGTTGGCAGGGTCATCCTGGTATCCCAAGTCTGCCATGAGTTGCTCCGCATACAGCGCCCACCCTTCCCCGTGCCCAGAGTTCCAGGAGGCCAAGCGCCGCCACATGTTGAGGGTCCCTGCTTGTGCGACAGCTTGAGCGATTTGTAGGTGGTGGCCGGGCACGCCCTCATGGAAAACCGTGGTGCGCTCCTGCCACGTGTGGAAAACGTTGTCCCCTTCCGGGATGGACCACCACATTTGGCCGGGACGCGAAAAGTCTTCAGAGGGGCCCGTGTACCAAATGCCCCCTTCCTTAGTGGGGGCAATGCGCGCCCGGATGACTGCAATCTCATCTGAGATGTCGAACTGCTGCCCGGCCAGGTCACGTATCGCCGCGTCGGCTGTGTCCTGAAGCCATTCCTGCAGGGCCTGCGTCCCCAAAACCTGGTAGGCAGGATCGGCTTCCAGACGGTGCACGCCCTCTTCCACGCTGGTGCCCGGCCCGTACAAATCCTTGACAATGCGTTGCTGCTGGGCGCGGATACGTTCCAGTTCAGCCAGGCCCCAGTCGTAGGTTTCATCCAAGTCCACGCGGGCGCCAACGAACAGGGCAGATTGCAGTTCGTAGCGGTCGCGACCAACAGCGTCCCGCTGGGGTGCAACTGGCAGTAACTCTGCGCGCAGCCAGTCGCTCAGTTCTCCGTACGCTTTCGCGGCTAAACGGGCCCCGTCCGCCAGGGCTGAAGATAAAGCGGGGCTTAGGGGCGTCTGGCAGGAACCGGTCAGGTTAGTGAAGAACGCGTTCGGGCCGTTCGGGCTGGCAATGCCAGCCGCTTGGTTCGCACCCACCTCCACCTGTCGGCGGGAGGCCACCAGGCCCCGCTCAGCGGCTAATGCGAGCGACTTCTGGTAGCCGGCGATCGCCTGGGGAACCGCACCTAGGCGCGCTGCAATGGCCTCCCAGTCTTCTTCGGTGGTTGCTGGCATTAGCGAGAACGCGTCGCGCACCTGCTGCAATGGTGACGCTAAGTTGTTCAGTTCAGCTAAGTCTTCGTTACCTTCGTGTAGTAGGAGCTGCAGGCCTAGCCTGTCCTGCAACGCCAGGGCGGTGATGTGGTCCGTTTCGTCCCGCAACTGCACTTTGGAAACATCGCCCAGCATGCGGCTGGCCAGGTCGGCGGTTTGCTGTAGGCCACTGGGTGAGAAGTCCGGCAGGACGGCCGGGTCGGATTCCAGCCCCCAGTCGGTGGCTGCTATCGGATCAAGTCGGGCGACGTCTTGAACATACTCGTCGCACAGTCGGTCCAGGTCGGACCAGGCTCTTTGGTTTTCTCCCATCGCCCTAGGATAGGGGTGTCCTGGCACATACACTCAGGAACGGCGGGTGCCGCCGCGCCAGCTCAGGACGAAAGCTAGAAAATGTGGTGTCCAGCCGGATACGCTACTAGAGTGATGTCA
>CAYFVT010000001.1:17305-29968 GCA_964346705.1 uncultured Actinomyces sp.
ATTGAGGTCGTTGTGGCTCTAGGGCAGGGGAGGTAGTGGGGACTTGAACAACTGGGATCGTGACCTGGACGAAGCGGTGGACGGTCCAGGAGTAGATCCGGGAGTAGATCCGGAAATAGGTCCGGGGATAGCTGGCCACGTTGCGGATGATCAGGGCGCCCAAGACCTGCTCCAATCCCGCACTCTAGATGAGTATCGGGACCTACTTTTAGGCGGTCCTCCCACGCTCACGGCTCGGGAGTTAGCGCAAAAATCTGGGCGGGGTCTTAGCGATGTGCGCGAGTATTTGCTGGCCATGGGGTTCCAGCCGGCCGGTTTGGACGTTAAGCGTTTCACCGAATGGGACCTGCACGCCTTCGAATATTGGGGCGAGACCATCATGCGGGCGGGGTTGAGTTGGCCGGCTGCGTCCTCCCTCACCCGCGCCCAGTCGCACCTTTCTGACCGGCTAGCGCTGTGGGAGGTGGAGGCACTTGTCGAGGACGCGGAGCGGCGTCACCACCTGGATGATACTGCGGCCCGTGTGGTTGTCATAGCGGAAATGCGTGAACTGATTGACGCCCTCGAAAGTCAAATGTTGTACGCGTGGCGCACCCAAATGTTCGCCCTGATTGAACGCATGACAAAGGAGGTTGGCGTTCGGGACCCGGAGCATTCAAAGAGGCGTTTCCCCCTTAATCGGGCGTTCGGTTTCGTGGATATGGTTGCCTACACGTGGGCTTCTTCAACCATGGGTGACCAGTTGGTTGGTCTTGTTGAACAGTTTGAGTACCTGTGCCGTTCTGTGGTCACCGAGAGTGGTGGCCGGGTGGTGAAAATGCTGGGCGATTCAGTGTTTTTCATCGCCGATGACCTGGAGATCGGGCTGAAGGTTGTGACTGAACTGATCACCGCTTTAGAGCAGACTCCGGGAATGTTGCCTGTGCGTGCCTCATTCATCCAGGGGGATGTGTTCTCCCGCTCTGGGGACGTGTTTGGTCCTTCCGTTAACCTGGCGGCCCGGCTTGCGGATGTCGCCCCGAAGGCGCGAATAATTACGGATGCTGCCACTGCCGCGGCGATCGACTCTTCCCCGATGCGCGCGGATTATTCGATTCAAGAGTTCCCTTCAGTGGAGTTGCGCGGGGTGGGAAGGGTCTCCCCTTATCTGCTGTCCCCAAGGCGCGACACGTAGGTAAAGAAATGTACAAGTTAAGTTAAAGTCGGTACGCTTGTCCCTATGAATACAATTATTTTGATCGAGGACGATCCCGCCATTTCTGAGCCCCTTGCCCGCGCTTTTGCGCGTGAGGGGTATGAGGTCCGATCGCATGGGACCGCGCAAGGTGGCTTAGCCGACGTTGAGGGTGCGGACCTAGTTGTGCTTGACCTGGGCCTTCCAGACATGGATGGGTTGGACGTGGCGCGTGAGGTGCGCGCAAAGGGCCTGGAAACGCCGATTCTGATCTTGACTGCCCGCACGGATGAGGCGGACATGGTCATTGGTTTAGATGCGGGTGCCGACGACTATGTGACTAAACCGTTCCGCCTGGCTGAACTGTTGGCCCGCGTGCGTGCTCTGCTCCGTCGGGGTGCCCCGGAAGCGGATGAAACTGAGTTGAAAGCTCAGGATGTGACGGTTGACTTGCCGGCTCACCGCGTTTTCGTGGGGGACCGGGAGTTGTCTTTGACGGCACGCGAGTTCGATCTGTTGGTGGCGTTGCTGAAGCAGGCGGGGAACATGGTTCCGCGTGAGGATTTGATGCGGGACGTGTGGGCCCAGGATCCGCAGGGTTCAACGAAGACGTTGGACATGCACGTGTCTTGGTTGCGTCGCAAGTTGGGGGACAGCGCGGTGGAGCCCAAGTACATTACGACCGTGCGCGGGCTGGGTTTCCGCTTCGAAGAGTAGGACGAGGGGCCCACGAAGGAAGCGTGGGCTCACGTCCGACCTAGAGGGAAGGCTGGTTCAGTATGCGGCAGCGGGCAACCCGGATGATCTTGACAGCCGTTTTTGTGGTTGTCTTGGTGCTGGGCCTGCCTGCTGGTGTGCTGGGCGGGGTCCTGGTGTGGAAGGCGCAGAAGAATGCTTTAGAGACCAGGACCCAAACCGTTTCACGCGCTGTGGAACGGCGCCTGGCGGATGGGGACTTCGTGCCCCAGTCCACGGTTTCGTCGTGGTCTAAACCGGTTGGCGACCAGGCGGAGGCTTACACGGTTGTCCGTTTCCCGGGGCGTTACCAGGTTGTTTCTGGCACGCCGCCTTCCGGGCCCACTTTGACCTCTGAGTACCGTGCGTCGAACGGGGTCCTGGTGACCATGGAGATCAGTGCGCACCACGCAATCCGTAACGTTTTGTTGGCGGAGCTGGCTTTGCTGGCTGGCATCATTTTCTCGGTGTTGTTGGCCTGGTATTTGGCTAGCAACATGTCGCGCAGGTTGTCGGCACCCTTGATTTATTTGGCGGCAATGGCGGAGCAGATCGGCTCCGGCCAGGTTCGCGCACAAGTTAAGCCGTCTGGTATTGAAGAGATTGACTTGGTGCAAGAGGAACTGGTCCGGACGGGGGAGCGGATGGCTAGGCGCCTGGCCGCCGAACGGCAGCGATCCGCGGACGCTTCCCACCAGCTGCGCACTCCACTGACAGCGCTTTCAATGAGGTTAGAGGAGATCCAGATGATCTCCAGCGAAAAAGAAGTGCAGGATGAGGCGGAGGCCTCCCTGGGGCAGGTGGAGCGGCTGACAACGGTTGTGACTGACCTGCTGGATGCTACGCGCCGCTCCGAAAGTGAGACGGAGGTCGTGCAGCTTCTGTCAGTGTTCAACACGGAGCGCGAAGAGTGGGAGGGACAGTACGAACGTGCCGGGCGCGAACTGCTGTTTATTGACGAGGCCGAACAGTTGGTGCTAGCAGAGGAAGGCAAACTGGCCCAAATCCTTGCGATTCTGATTGAGAACTCTTTGAGGTACGGGGAGGGGACAACAAGCGTGAAGGCTAGGCGGGGATCGTCCTCCCGAGCCATCTTCATCGACGTGTGTGACGAAGGCCCCGGTATAGATGAGGACCTGGCGGCGGAAGTTTTTGACATGGGATTCTCCGGTCACGGGTCGTCAGGTATAGGTTTGGCGCTTGCGAAGGATCTGGCGCAGTCGATGGGGGCGCGCCTTGAGCTCAGTGAGCGTCACCCGCCCGTGTTTTCTTTGGCGTTATCAGCAGTTCCGGTCAGCTTCGACCCGGGTGTGGTGATGCCGCAGGCCCCCATGGTTTCAGTGGGCCGGCGCGGCAGGTTCTGAACGGTTGATCTATTTTTAGGGGCAAAGCATGAGTGTTCTAGTTACCGGGGGAGCCGGCTACGTTGGGTCCCACATTGTTCGCCTGCTGCAAGAGCGGGGGGATGAAGTGATTGTTGTGGACGACCTGTCCACCGGCGACGCGGCCAGAGTGAGCGGGGCGGAACTGATCCAGTTGGACTTAGCTGGGGATGATGCGTGGCAGGTGCTTACCGACAAAATGATTGACCAGGACGTTGACACCGTCATCCACTTGGCCGCGAAAAAGCAGGTTCCGGAATCCGTGAAAAGGCCAGCCCACTATTACAGGCAGAACGTTGGGGGACTGGCGAACGTGCTGCGCGCCATGTATGACGCGGGGGTGAACGACATCGTGTTCGCTTCCTCCGCGGCCGTGTACGCGGATGCGGGCGCTCAGCGGATCAGTGAGGACGATGCCACGGAACCTGCCAGCCCGTACGGGCGGACCAAGCTGATTGGGGAGCAATTGTTGTCAGACGCGAAAGTGGGGTGGGGGCTGAACCCTGTCTCTTTGCGTGCGTTCAACACTGCGGGGGCAGGCTGGCCGGACTTGGCTGAGACGGATGCGGCGAACCTGATTCCTGCGGTGCTGGACCGGCTTGAGGGCGACGGAACCCCAGTCGTGTACGGCGACAACTATCAGACCCCGGATGGGACAGCGGTTCGGGACTTCGTGCATGTTTTAGACTCGGCGCAAGCACACATTGCGGCTATGGACGCTTTGCGTGCGGGCACTCTCAGTGGCGACGTGTTCAACGTTGGAACAGGCCGGGGCACCTCAGTAGAGCAGATTCTGAATGAAATGCGCGGGGTCTCCGGCTGGGATTTTGGGGAAGTAGTTGAGGTCGCCCGCCCGGGCGATTTGGGGGAAGTGATTGCTGACAACACGCGCCTAACCCAGGACCTGGGTTTCACCCCAACCAGAAGCGTGGGGCAGATTGTGCGCTCCGCCTGGGATGCGCGTCAAGCCGGCCCGCGTCCCGTGACCGTCCCCCAGTAACACGCAGTTCTCCGGGAACGCTAGTTTGTGGGGCGGCTAGAAGTTGAGGGCGAAATCCTCTGCTGTCAGTTGCCCCTCTGTCATGTCATGAAAGAAGTCCGGCAGGCGGTCGGAGTTCAAGATGACGACGGAGCCGACCTCGTTCATTGCAGAGGGCACGCCGATAGGCGGTGGTCCTGTAAGACCGCTGCTGGTCGCCTTGCGCATGGCTAACATCATTTGTGCCACGTTGAGCACTCCCGTGTTCTCGCCGACAGTCAGCGCATTGGCGCCTTTCCCGGAAAGCTCGAACTGCTTCACGGGATTCAGTAGCACGGATGGTGACATGGCTTTCTTCGTCACGGCCCCAAGCACTTGACGTTGTCTTTCGGTGCGCCCATAGTCACCGGTTGGATCCTGGTAGCGCATGCGTGTGAAAGCGAGTGTTTGTTCCCCGTCAGTATGGTGGCAGCCAGCGGTCCAATCCATTCCCGACTTAGGGTCGTCAACGTCCGCGTCCCAGCACAGTTCAACCCCTCCAAGCGCGTCCACAATCTGGCCGACGCCCCCCATCCCAATTTGAACGTAGTGGTCAACGGTCATGCCAGTTAGCTGTTCAACTGTTTCCACCATGAGGGCCGGCCCACCGATCGCGAAGGCAGCGTTGAACTTGTTCATCCCCACGCCCGGCACGTCCACATAGCTGTCCCGCGGGATCGAGACCATGGCAGCCTGCCCGTTGGGTGCCTTATGAATCAGGATTGCAGAGTCGGAACGTTCCGTGTCATCAGTGACTTCCTCCGCCCAACCCTCCCGGGAATCGGAGCCAGCAAAGAGGTAAGTCGTGCCCGGCGTGTCAGGACCCAGTCCCGTGCGGGCGTCAACTCGATGAAGCGAGGACGTGGCGTGCACCAGCAGGAACGCTGGCCAGCCAAACAGGATCGCCAAGACTACAGCGACGCCAATCAGCTTGCGGCTGCGTCTCCTGGGTTTGCGGGGCACTTTGGGTTGCGCGGCGGCCTGGTTCGGGGCCGGCAAGTGCATGTTTGGGGCAGGCTGCACCCGGGTCTGATCGGCGGCCGCCGCGCCCGAAGCTGTGTGACTGGTGCGGGAGCGCGGGGCGAAAGAAGGGGGCCGCTGCATGGGCTGGGCGCCGAGGGGCGTCTGCGTCCGTCCAGAGCCGCTTGAAGCAGGCGGGCGTTCTGGGGGGAGTTTTTGGGTTCCCTTATTCCCCTCCGCACCCGGGCGCGGCCTATTGCTTTTGGGTTGGAATGAGGGGGGAGTCGACATGCGTTCGCCAGAGCGGAGGGTCAGGACGTGGAACCGTAAAGCGAACCGATTTCGTCGTCCGTGCGCGGGTTACCGCCCTCCTCAATCTCCCCGTCCTCCAGGACCGTGAAGTAGTTGCCCTGAATGTCCATGAAAACCGTGCCAGCCGGCAGTGGCTCATCCTCAATCAGTGCCTGCCAGAACTCTTGGTTGGCGGGCTCTTTAGGCAGAAGTCGGTTGTGGTTGAAGTCCGCGGTGACCACGGGCATTGTCACGAACCGAATGTTCTGGGGATCAATATCCTTGACTGATGCCGCTAGCCCGGCGTCAGTTTTCAGGCTGGAAAGAGAGGGGGACAACCGTGTTGAGCTGATTGCCGCCGACAGAAACGCGTACAGTTTTGGCACTTCCGTCAGCATGTTGCTGTCGAGCGCATCCATGACCATTGCGCCCAGTAAATCCTGCTGCCGTTGGATGCGGCCCATGTCCGAGCCATCCCCAACGTAGCGCACACGCGCATACTCGGTTGCTTCCACCGGGTCCAGAACCTGGCAGCCTGCCGGTAAGTCCAAGCTCAAATGTCGCGTGTCTTTCACTGGTTCTTCCAGGCAAACCTCAACCCCGCCAAGGGCTTCAACCAGGTTGGCAAAACTGGTGAAGTCAACAACCGCGAAGCCGTCAACCTGCACGCCCGTCAGCATCTCCGTCGTGCTTTCCGTGCAGGCAACTCCAGCCGCCATGTCATCTGTCACAGCCCCAAATGCGAAGGCCCAGTTGAACTGCCCCTGCTGGGCTGGGCTGACGGAACCGTCGCTGCGCTTGCATTCCGGGATCTCAATCCACATGTCACGCGGAATCGAAACTACCGTCAGGTTCTCCCGGTCCTGCGAGAAGTGCATCATCAGCGTGGTGTCAGAACGCATAGTCGGGTCTTGGTTATCGGTGGCCAGCACTTCCTTGTCCTGGCCTGCCCTAGCATCAATTCCCATCAGCAGAATGTTGACAGCACGCCCTTTGAAGGGGTCCTGAGGGTCCTCTTCCTCAGGCTGGGGCTCAGAGGACTGCGCTGTCAGGTGAGAGGTGTCCAAGGTTGCGGCGGCAACCTGGCCGGACAGGTCGCGGTACAGTAACCCGCCTGCAACACCCACGAACAGTGCCACAGCAAGCACAGCAGCGGTCCCCATGTAAACCCACTGCCAAGGGAAAGGCCCCTTTTTGGCGTGGGCCGGGGGAATATTGTTAGCGCTGGTCGCGTTAGTCTTCGTCATCAATGCCATAGTCTAGGGCGCCACACGTGTCGTCAAGCTGCGAATGTGACGAATGGCGAAGTTCCTGGGCGTCCGCGTCCGTCACCGGGGTGCCCTCATCTGTCGCTGGGCTGGAAACATGTTGGGAGTGGGGGCCCAGCGCCACCGTGCGCGCCAAACGGGTTATCTGTCGTTGTAAGGCCACTTCTCTGCGATAGCTGCTGGCCATTTGCGCAAGCAAAGCTACAAACAGTAAGTACACCAGCAGGTTCGTGCCGGAAGCGACCCCAACAGCTTGCGCAAACCTGTTAAACCAGGAAGGGAAGAGGATCGCAAAAACTGCGACCACCACCAGCAGCAGCATTCCCAGCCGGCGCAGAGCCAAGCGCGTGTCCGTCCTGACCGGACGAACCAAGAACAGCGTGATCCCAGCCAGTGCGGCGACCAGCAGAAGTTTAATCAACCAGTAGTTCAAGGGTCACCGCACCACCAGGTCAACAACGATGTTCACCGAATTAAGCAAGGATTGCCCTTTCGATTTTGAGTAGGGCGTGTAGCGGATATAAACGGGCGCTTCCTCCCACGCCAGTCCCGTCTTAGCTAGCTGGCCGACTATTTGAGAGGCGTGCGCCATCCGATCCTGCGACAACTGAAGCTTCGCGGCCGCGTCCCTGCGTATCAGCCGCAGGCCGTTGTGGGCGTCGGTTAGCTTCAGACCGGTCTGCAGGCCCGTGAACGCGGCAGCCGCCCGCAGCGTCAGACGCCGCAAGCCACTAACTTGTTGGGGGCCGCTGCTGGCCTCCGAATCAAGGAAGCGGGACCCAAAGACCACGGCCAGGTCGGCTTCCCGGGCTCTGCGGACCATGGAGGCCGCATCTTCCACCCTGTGCTGGCCGTCCGCATCATAAGTGACTAAGTACTGGGCGCCGGGCTGTGACAGGACAAAATCAATACCAGTTTGTAGAGCTGCCCCCTGCCCCAGGTTTAAAGGGTGGTGAATGACAACGGCCCCCGCCCTCTGAGCCTCATCCGCGGATGAGTCGGTGGACCCGTCATCCACGCACACAATGTTTGGGAAAGTGTGCAGCGCCTGCCGGATAACGGATGCGACCACGGCTTCCTCGTTGTAAAGAGGCACCACTAGCCACGTGTCCTCAAACTCAGGGCGGTCCGTAGTCATATGCCCATTGTTTCACTCACGCGCTAAGTAACCGAAAAAAGGCGGCCACCCTCACCTTCCGCGGCCTGTGGAGTTGGTGAACAGGCTGAGCCAGAAGGGGATACTTGTCCGGGTAGCATGGGACCGGAATTGCCTGCGGCGAAGGTGACCGGTCGGAAGGTGGGCCCGGATGACACTAGTTAGCGAAACCTGTTTGAACGCTTCCGTTTTGGCGTTAATAAGGAGCAGTAATGGTTCGGATTGAAAAATCGGCAGATGTCTCCCCACACGCAACCATTGGGGAAGGCAGCTCAGTTTGGCATCTGGCCCAAGTTCGGGAAGGAGCCAATCTTGGTCCAGGATGCGTCATTGGGCGCGGCGCCTACATTGGCACCGATGTGCGTCTGGGGTCCAACTGTAAAGTGCAGAATTACGCGTTGGTTTACGAACCGGCCAGCCTGGCGGAAGGAGTGTTCATTGGGCCAGCGGCCGTGCTGACGAACGACTTGCATCCCCGTGCCATAAACCCCGATGGCAGCCTGAAACGTGGTTCCGACTGGGAAGAGGTCGGGGTGAGAGTAGGTAAAGGTGCCTCAATAGGGGCGCGCGCAGTGTGCGTGGCCCCAGTCGAAATTGGTGAATGGGCCATGGTCGCAGCGGGCGCGGTAGTCGCTACGGACGTGTTGCCTTATGCGCTAGTTGTCGGGGTTCCGGCCCACCAGATCGGGTGGGTGGGGCCCGAAGGGGTGAAGCTGCAGCCGGTGGAGGGGAAAGACGGTTGGTTTGCTTGCCCGCGCTCGGGTGCCCTGTTCCAAGAACTGGCAGATGGGACGCTTACCCCCGCCCAGGTGGATGAGGCCGCCCTCGAACCAAGCGGGGTAGACAAGTGACGTCACGAACGTGGCAGGGCGAATTCATCCCTGCAGCGAAACCAATCATCGGTCAGGCTGAGACGGCCGCGGTTGCGGCAGTCATGGAAACGGGAATGGTCGCCCAAGGCCCGCAGGTGGCTGCGTTTGAGGACGAATTTTCACAGGCAGTAGTTGGGGGCGCGCAGTCTGTTGCTGTTAATTCGGGGACCTCCGCCCTGCACCTGGCCCTGCTGGCTGCGGGCATTGGGCCGGGGGATGAGGTGATTGTCCCGTCGTTCACTTTTGCGGCCACGGCTAATTCGGTTGCCATTACCGGTGCGACCCCCGTCTTCGTTGACATTGAGCCGGACTATTTCTGTTTGGACCCCCGCGCTGCGGCCGCTGCTGTTACCCCCAGGACCCGGGCGGTGATGCCGGTTCACCTTTACGGTCACCCGGCAGACATGGCCGAGTTCCAGAAGCTGGCAAGCGACAATGGTTTGCTCCTGTTTGAGGACGCCGCCCAAGCTCACGATGCCACTTGGCTGGGCCAAAAAGTGGGCACATTCGGTGCTGCCGGCGCTTTCAGTTTCTACCCCACCAAAAACATGACATCTGCCGAGGGGGGTATGGTCACCACACGCGACCCGGAATTGGCAGACCGGGTGCGGATCCTGCGGAACCAGGGGATGGCGCGCCAATATGCTAACGAACTGGTTGGCGTGAACAACAGGATGACAGACATCAACGCGGCTATAGGGCGCGTTCAGCTGGGGCGGTTGCAACAGTGGACGCAGAGCCGCCGGGATAACGCTGCGTTCCTCACGGAAAACTTGCGCGGCGTGAGGACCCCGCGGACGGCCCCCGAAGCAGAGCACGTTTATCACCAGTACACGATCCGTGTCCCCGGGGAAGAACGGGACGCGTTCGTTGCCGCGCTCCGGGACGAATACGGTGTTGGCAGCGGGGTTTACTACCCGATACCAAACCACCGGCTGCCTTCCTTGGCGCATTACGCCCCCGGGGTGGAGCTGCCGCAAACCGAGCGGGCTGCGGCCGAAGTTATTTCCCTACCCGTTCACCCCTCCTTGTCCGCCGATGACTTGGAACGCGTGGTGGCTGCAGTCAACGCGGTCGCGGAAGCGGGTTCATGATGTCTGGCCTAATAACGTCCGGGACGATTCGGCTTGGCATTCTGGGGATCGGGTCCATGGGACGGCACCATGTGCGCAACGCGCGCGCGATAGAAGGGTTTGACTTGGTGGCCGTCGCCGACCCGCGCGGGGACCGGTTCGGGGTGGCTGCAGACTTAGACGTTCTAGCGTCCGCGGAAGAGCTGGTGGCCGCGGGAATTGATGCCGCGATCGTTGCGGTCCCCACGGCTTACCATGAGGAAGCAGCACTGATCTTGGCGCGGGCCGGCGTTCACACGCTGATGGAAAAACCGCTTGCGGGTGACTTGGCTGCAGGGGAACGGATTACGCGTGCCTTCAATCAGGCTGGCCTGGTGGGTGCAGTCGGGTACGTGGAACGCTGCAACCCTGCACTTCAGGAAATGCGCCGCCGAATAGAGGCCGGCCAGTTGGGCACCGTGTACCAGATTGCAACCAGGCGGCAGTCGCCGTTCCCCGCCCGCATCAGTGATGTGGGTGTAGTGAAAGACCTGGCGACCCACGACGTGGACTTGGCCGCATGGATTGCCGGTTCACCCTACGAATTGGTGTTTGCTCAGACTTCTCATCGGTCAGGACGGGAATTCGAGGACATGCTGACCGCCTCCGGGCGCTTGAAAAACGGGATCCTAGTCAACCACCTGGTTAACTGGCTGACCCCCTACAAAGATCGGGCTACGGTCGCGGTGGGTGAGCACGGCGCGTTAGTGGCTGACACTGCGATGAGTGACCTTACGTTCTATGAGAATGGGCAGTTCCCGCTCCAATGGGATCAGATAGCTGCCTTCCGTGGGGTGTCAGAGGGCCAGATGGTGCGTTACGCACTGCAAAAGCGGGAGCCATTGGCCGTTGAGCAGGAAGCTTTCCGGGACGCAATCTGGGGGTTGCCGTCCTCGATTGTTTCTATGGAGGAGGCGCTGGGGGACCTGAGAGTGGTGGAGGCCATTCTCCGCTCCGCCGACACGGGCCAATCCGTTCGCCTGTGATGGACGGCACGTAGTGCGTGTCGGTGGGGCTGGTGTTAAGCTTGTGACCAGAGTTGACATTGGTATAAGGCGTTTGGACTCTGGTGTCCAAGCACGGAAGGAACTGCAGTATGGCCCTCACCTCAACATTTGACGGCGTAGTGAAGCGGGGTAGCAGGGGCCTGGTTGCTTTCGCGGCCACCCTCGGTTTGACCCTAGCCGGACTTACCCTGGGGGACCCTTCAGCGCATGCGGCACCCGACTTGGGGCTGCCCGGTGCGAATGACCCTCAACCGGTGGGGGATGAGCCGGTCACAGAAAGCGCTGTTGATTTTGTGGAAACAACGGTTGACCCGGACTACGTGGAATCCGCTCCCGTGAGCGCCGCGGAGGGGGAACGCCAGCAAGTGGAGGCCGTCCTCGATGATGAGGACCCCGAAGGTGACGACCTTGACGTGCACATTGCCCGTGTTGATTTAGACACTGACGTAGCCCTGGTGGCAGCCACGTGGGATGTCAGCGCAGTCTCTCCCGAAGCCGTTTACTTACGGTACCTGGAGACTGACACTTGGTCTTCCTGGGTTGAGGTGGAAACGGAAGAGGCGCCAGAGGGGCACGAGGACCAGGCTGACCGTGCTGGCACAGAGCCTTTCATGCTGACTAATGCCAGCGCTGTGGAAGTGGTGGCACGCGAACCTGGCGGCCGGTCCCTTCCCGGGCTGGAGCTAACAGTCATTGATGCCCGCGCGTTGGACCCTGTAGACAATGCTTTGGAGGGGCTGGAGACGGAAGAGGAGGACGAGCGGTCTAACGACGAAATGGTCGACCCACAGCCGCTTGATACGCCCTCTGAAACCAGCACTGAACAGGAAGATTCCACCACTGGTGGTGGCAGCGAACCGGCTGTCGCGGAGGAACCCGTTATCGTGGATGAGCCGGCTGTCGGGGATGACCCCGCGGACGAAACTACCGAAGAAGGGGACAGTGACGTCCTCCTCGACTTGGATGGTGCTGTCCAGGGAGAGGGCGTAGCTGCACCCGGCACGCCAGCTTTGAGTAGCAGTATTCCCGGGATCGTTCCGGCCAAGCTTAATGCTGCGGGCACCATTTATGACACGGGTTTTCAAGGGCTGAAGATCAACACACGTAAAGCGTGGGGTGCGAACGAGTCATGGATGAAGTGGAAGCGTGAACCCATAACGATCCGGGGTGCTGTAGTGCACCACACGGCGGGGAACAACAACTACACGAAAGCCCAGGTGCCAGCTCAGATTCGCATCGTTTACCAGTACCATGCACGTACCCTCGGCTGGGGCGACATTGGCTACAACCTGGTTGTCGACAAGTATGGCGGGGTCTGGGAAGGGCGCGCTGGTGGTCTGACGAGGGCCACGAAGGGCGCTCAAGCCTATGGCGCTAACTCTGAAACGTTCGGTATCAGCGTTTTTGGTGACTACATGAAGACGGCCCCGCCTAAGGTGGCCCGGCAGAACATGGCGAAAGCTATTGCATGGAAGCTGAACCTGCACGGCATTAAGAGTGCCACCGCGAAGATCAGTGTGCCGGGAGAGGCGAATTTGAGCGCCGGCAGGACGGGAAAGATTCAGGTTCCCACTGTGTCCGCACACCGCGACGTCGGTTGGACCAGTTGCCCAGGAAACGCGTTTTACAACCAGATGGCGACCGTGCGGAAGGAAGTTGGTAACTACCTGGCTGCTGCTAACACCCCA
>CAYFVT010000001.1:30068-77247 GCA_964346705.1 uncultured Actinomyces sp.
CGAAGCCCGCGACTTACCCGACAAGCCGCATTATTGGGAAAAACCGGTACGTGACCAGCGCAAACGTGGCGAAGAGTATTCCTTCGAAGGGGAAGCCCGCTTTCCTGGTGAGCGGCCAGAAGTACACGGACGCACTCATGGCGGCGCCCGCGGCTGCCGTCACTGGGGGCACGGTTTACACGGTCAGTAAGAGTGGGATGAGCGCCGAAGTGGCAGCTGCCTTGAAGGCGCAGAAACCGAGCAAGCTGTACATTGTGGGAGGGACTAGCCCCGTGCCAACGGTGGTTGCCAACCGGGCGCAGTCTTTGACGGGGAAGAAGCCCGTGCGCTTCTCTGGCGCAACACCGGCCATCCGCTCAGGGAAGGTTTACAACCACTTCTTCAAGGGACGCAAGTTCTCGCACGTGATCGTCGCTGGCCGGGTTGACTACGGGGACGCAGTGTCTGCTTCAGCGGCTGCCGTGGCAACGAAATCGCCGCTGCTGTTTGCAGCTACGAAGGGCTCCAACCCACTACCAACGGCAGCCCTGAACGACGCGAGAGCCAAGGGCGTACGCCAGGCGGTGGTGATTGCCCGGAAGAATAAAGCCAGGCACGCCACGGTGAACCAGATTAAGGCCCGGGGTCTAAGCCTGGTGAGGATCAATGGCACCAACACCTACCAGACCAACCGTCTGGTTAACAACTGGCTTGATAAACAACCATCAGTCCCTAAACCGAAGACAGTTTGGATTGGGCGGGGAGCTCGTTTCCCGGAAGGAATGCTTACTCCGGCCGCCGCTGGCAGGACTGACGGGAGGGTCATCCTGGCTAAGAAGAGCTGTGTAACTGCTAAGTCGCGGGCCAAAGTGAACGCCTGGAAGAAGGGCGGAGCCAGCGTGAAAGTTGTGGGCAACAGCGCTGTCCTGTCAACCAACGTTCGATCCCTAGGGAAGTGCTAGCCGACTAGCAGCCTTTCAAGACGGCGTGTGATGGCCCGGTAATCGAACTGGGCTGTCACCGCCGTCTTTGGGGTGAAGCTGGGCTTTCGTCCGGCGGCTTTCGCTTCGGCCGCTTCGCTGAGGAAGTGCTGCAGGCGCGTTTGGCCGTGGCCGCCCTCGGCCGCTTCGACTGCGATTCCTAGGTTCGCTTCGTTTGTCATTCGCGTTATTTCGGCGCCTGGCAGTGTGCCAGAGACTAGGGCAATCACCGGTTTTCCTTGGCCCATGTATTCGAGGAACTTTCCCGACAGGATGCCCTCACTGCCTGGCTCGTTCCAGGTTAGGGCCAGAAGCAGGTCCGCTTGTTTCTGCAAGTTCACGGCTTCAGTGTGGGACACGGGCCCGTGGTCAACCACCAGGTGGTCGGCGGCTACCTCCGCAGCCAACTGCTTCAGAAGCGTCCCGTCGGGTCCCGCGTAATGAAGCCGCAGCGGAACAACCCTGTTTTGTTCTGAAACTTCCCGCATGGCTTGAAGCAGGGGGCGCAGATCCCTTCTGCCCCCATAAAGGGCGCCCGTGTAAGCAACGGTCAGACTGTTTTCTGCGACTGGGGCGGGCGGTGTAGCCGTCTCTTCGTCGTGGAGGAACCCGTTCGTCACAACGTGCACCTTGTTAGCGTTCTTGCCCGCGCTGTCGCCATCTAGCAGGCCTTTGCGAACGCCGGAGGACACCACTGTAATGGCATCTGCCTGCCTTAAAAGCTGCCGCCGCTGGCAGTTCACCCAAAGTTGCAGGGGGCGGGGGCGCAGGCCCCGGGGGAAACCATCGCGCAGGTCAGCAACCCAACGGGTGCGTGCGTCGCGGGTGATGGCGCGGCCCAGCCACAGCGACCCGAAGGGCCCGTAGGTGGAGAACACAACGTCGAAGCTTGGGTGCGGACCAAGAGTGTCGTGCGATTGTTTGAGGGCGGCGCGCACCCACTTCCTGTCATCCACCAGGGTTTTCACGAAGTTAGCGGTTCGGTAACGCTGTTTATTTAGCGTCCCGATTTTGGCTTCCGCTTCCACGCTACGAACGCCAACTAAACGGCGAAGTGAGGGGGAAGAATAGAAGAGGGCGGCGGGGGCTGTAGGTAGGACCGCTAGCCCAACCAGGACGCGGGTGCTCAGGGGCAGTGCGCTTCCAGTGGCGAAAACCTGGTCTGTAGGGTCCCCAGCCGTAATGACACGCACACCCACCGGGTCCGGGGCCCTTCTAGCAGGTGGGACGGCGCGTGTAATGACGGTCACGTCGTGGCCGCGCTCGGCCAGTACCTGGGCGAAGGCCCGGGGGCGGTGGGCGCCCATTCGGCTGGTGTCGTGAAAGATTTGGGCTGTAATCAGGATGCGCATTGGCGGTAGCCTTCTGAATGCGGGAACGGTGAAATGGGGGCACATGAACTTCAAGCAGTTGAAGTCTAACCAAAGGCTTGCCTTCGCCAAGGCTGGCGGAAGAAGTCAAGCGGGGCCCGAAGCGGCGGACGTGATGGCTAGCGCTGTTGCCGTGGACATTTCTGCGGATCATCCGGTGCCCCTTGGGGGTGGGGAACCAGCGGACGGGCCATGGGGCGTAGACACTGCGCCGGAGATCAATCTGCTGGCACTGTGGTGGCCGGAGGGCGACCCGCTTGTGTTTGTCACTGTTGACGCGCTCTACGCGGGTCCGGACTTAAGAGCTGCGGTTGAACAAGGGCTGGTCGGGATTCCACCTGAGAACATCGTGGTTGCTGCTTCACATACTCATTCGGCTCCCATGCTCGACCGCGGCAAGCCAGCATTGGGTGTCGTATACGAAAAGCATTTGGCATCCGTCCTCGAGTCACTGCAGGCTGGGCTGCAGAAATTGATGGACCCAAAAAACAGGACCCCTGGGACGCTCCACGCAGGTCGGGCTCGCGCTGATCACGCCGTGAACCGTCGCCAAATGAAAAGGGTCGTGTGGCAGTGGCCGCCCGCGTTCAATCGGTTCAGGTGGCGGCCAGACTTTTGGGGTACGCGCGATGAACTCATAACAACCCTGGAGGTCCGGGACCTTAAAGGCAACGCGGTGGCGGCAGCGTGGAACTACGCTTGTCATCCCGTCCGCTTCCCGGACCCCAACACGGTTTCGGCTCACTACCCAGGGGATGTCCGCAAGCAGATCCGGGGGCGTCTTGGACAGGGGGTACCGGTCCTGTTCTTTCAGGGGTTCTCCGGCGACCTGCGGCCACTGGCACTGGCGGAACCCCGACTGCCCCGCTCGGCCCGCCACTTGTGGCGTAGAATTGCCCGGGGAACCGAATGGGTGCCTGAGGGGTGGTCGCGTCCCCAGTACAAGCAGTGGGCCTCATCGTTAGGCAGGCAAGTGGTGCGCGCGCTTGCGGGTTCCCGCCCTGTTTCAGCAGCCGGCTATTCAGCCCGGCGTTTGCTGGCGGAACGAACCCTGTTCTTTAGTCCAGCCGGGCCGCCCCTCACGTTTCAGGCCGTTCGGATCGGTGCGGATTTCGCGCTGGTGGCGGTGAGTGGGGAGGTCATGGCCGACTACGCGGCAACCGTTCGGCGCGCCACCGGGTGCAAGTACGTGATGCTGGCCGGCTGCGTGGATGACGCCCCCGGCTACCTACCGACCCGCAAAATGATTGGCGAGGGCGGCTACGAAGCCGGCGGGTTCCTGGACAACTTTGGTTTAAGCGCGGTGAACCCGCGGGTCGAAAACCACGTGTGGGCTCACCTGGCGGAGGCGCTGCGCTGCCAATCAGAATTAGAGCGTAGCGGGGGATGAGGTCGATTCAAGCGGATCCCTAACAGTTTCCGCCCAAAAGGGGGGATGGTCAGGGACCCGAAGTGGAACTGGCCGGCGGGAGCGAAACCTAACCTCAGGTGGGAGCGGCGTGAAGGGACGTTCCCCGCAGCTATATCGGCCACAGCCCGGGCTGTCCCCCCGTCCCGCTGCGCCAGATATTGCAGCCGCCTGGCCACCAGGTGCCGGTGGAGACCTTTCCCACGGAACTCCGCGCGGGTGTGTGCCTCAAAAAACCAGTCATGCTTTCTAGCGAGTGCAGGAGGCACGTACCGGGGCAGGGCGTCCAATCCGCGGGGGGAAATCCATGCGGCGGCAGCCCACTCGCCCTCGTACACCACCACGAAACCTTCCGCGCCCGCATCCAAAAAAGAGGCATACCGGAGTTTCCTCGCCAGTGAGGCTGGGTCCGCAAATAGTCGGTCCAGCTCTGTGTGGGTGATCTGCCGGCACGTGAAGCCCGCGGGTAGGTCCGGTAAACCTGGCGGGCGACCGACAAAGCGGTAAGCCAAATTGTGCCGGGCCTGCCACCCCAGTTTCCAGCGTGCCATTATCCAGCCTTCCTGAACTCTTCTTGACTCTAGTCGGACGCGGCCCGGGCTAGCATTGCCTGGGAGCAAAGTGAAGGGGGACATGTGAGGGGAGCGGGCCGTGGCTGAGGTCTTGGCAGAACTTATCATCGCCGTGCACAGGGCCGACCGCCCGGTGCGGCGGGCAGTTGACAGCGTGCTCTCCTGCCCCCTGGCCGGGGTTGTCGTCGTGGCTCACGGGGTCAGTCCGGAATCTTTGGACTTGCCTGAGAGTTCCCGAATAAAAGTCGCTCAGTGTTCGGCTGGTGTGGGGCGTCCGGGCGTCGCCAAGGCCATGGGGTTGGCCGCGGCGACCGCCCCGTTTGTCGGCATCCTTGATTCTGACGACTGGTACCAGCGGGGCGGTGTAGACGCCCTGCTGGACTTATTGACCGCGTCAGGGGCCGATGGTGCCCTAGCCCCACTAGAGGTCGAGGGGAAGCGGTTGAACAGCCCGCTCGTATCCGGAGTGCAGCTATCAGCCAGGGTCGGGGGTGCCCGTCTTCCGCTGGGTGCACGCCGGCTAAATGCGGTCCGGGATCGCCTGTTTTATCGAACTGCGCCGCTGGGCTTGTTTCGGCGCGAAATCCTTCAGGACCCGCGCTACCAACTGCGAGCGGACGTGGAGACAGGGGAGGACCTACAGGCAAGCGTCCGCCTGTGGTCTGATGATTTAGATATCGTATACGATCCTTCTGCCCTCGCTTACGTTGTTGGGACGGAAGGTGACGATCGGGTCACGGCCGTCCCGCGGTCCGCGAAAGAAAACTTGAAGGCCCTCCGCTTGCTGTTGGCAGAGGGCGAAGTTGACGCTTTGCCGCACCGCGAACAGTTGGCACTAGTCATGAAACTACTAAGAACCAGCATCCTGTCCCCAGTGGAACGCGGCGTGAGGGCAGGGACCCTCTCTGCCGCGGACCTGGCGGCCTACACGCAAGTGGCGCGCGGACTCCACTCGGCTCAGCCGACCAGCGTCGAAGTTCTCACAATGGTCGACCGCGGGATCATCAGTGCCGTACTGCTGGGAGACCTGGACCAGGTCGAACAGGCAGTCGCCGCCCGGGACACGGCTCCCATCACCCGCAGGGTCCTACCCCAGAAACCACTGCAAGCACTGCGCCGGGAATCAAACCTACGGACCACGCTTGCGGGCAAAATTCCCAGGAGAATATTGGGCAACACAATGGGCAGGTTTGGGGGGAAGAGGGCGGGCTTGCCTGCTGCCCAGCCGGGGGCTCACTCGGCCCAGCCAAAGAAACCGTCGCTGCTGATTATCAGCTATTCCACGATCACTTCGGATGCTCGAGTGCTGAAGCAGGTACTGCGGTTGCGTGAGCAGTGGCATGTGACAACCTGCGGGTTCGGGGACCGCCCCCAGGGAGCGGATGAGCATATTCGCCTTCCGGATGCTGCGCATAACTTGCGTCTCTACGGCCGGTACATAACCGCCAAACAGTACCGTCTGGCTTACTGGCGCCAGGACGCTGTCGACGCCTCCTGGCAAGCATTGCAGGGGGGCAAGTACGATGCGGTTTTAGCGAATGAGGTCGATTCGGTTCCCGTAGCCCTGCGCCTGCAACCCGGGTGGGGCATTCTGGCTGACCTGCATGAGTATTACCCGGCCCTGCACGAGCAGGACAGGTTGTGGGCGAAACGGATCAAGCCGTATTACGAGTGGCTGTGCCAAACCTACCTGCCACGCGCCAACAAGCTCACGACCGTTTCCCCAGGGTTGGCAGACAAGTACGAGTACCTGGTGGGGATCAAACCGCGCGTGGTCACCAACGCCACCCCCTACGTTGACATGAATCCCACGCCCGTCCACCGCCCCCTGCGGTTAGTGCATCATGGGGCGGCTCTGCGGGGACGTGGCCTGGAACTGCTAATTGATGCGGCAGCGGAGAGTACGACCGACCTGACCCTGGACCTGTTTCTGATGCCAAACGACCCTGCGTACGTACAGGAACTGACTGAGCGTGCGGCGGGCACCCGCCGCATCAACGTCCACCCTGGCGTGGAATACCGGGAACTAGTTGCTACGTTGAACAAGTTTGACGTCGGGTTTTACGTGTTGGAACCGGACACCACAAACCATCGCTACGCCCTGCCCAACAAGTTTTTTGATTTCGTTCAGGCACGCCTGGCCCTGGTGGTTGGCCCGTCGGTGGAAATGGCGCACCTAGTCCGCAGGTTCGACTTGGGGGTCGTGGCCGGGGACTTCTCCCGCCAAGCTGCCACCAACGCTTTGGATCAGCTCACGCACCTGAAGGTCACGCGGTGGAAGGAAAACGCGTCCCGCCACGCTCGGGCACTATCCGCACTGCCGCAGGTTGAGGTGTGGGCGGAGTGCCTGGAAGCGATCAAGAACGGCTCGTAGATGGGTTGGTTAGGCTTCGCCCTCGCCAATCAGCCCCGCTAGTCGGGCTTGCTCCCGGAATGTGGGGACGCTGGCGACGACCTCGTCAAAAGTTCCGCGCGCCAGAACGAAACTGTCTTCCATGTAGAACAGTTCGTCGGCGTCCCGCACGGTTGACAGGCGGTGCGCCACCGAAATAATGGTGACCTGGCCGCGTAAACCCTGAACGGCCGCAGCGACTTTAGCTTCGGTTTTAGTGTCGAGGGCGGACGTGGCCTCATCCAGAATCAGCACGAGCGGGTCCGTGTATAGGGCCCGGGCGATTCCTAAGCGCTGCCGCTGGCCGCCGGAAAGCGCAATACCCCGGTCGCCGACCTTGGCGTGCAGCCCGCCGGGACGGCTTTGCACTAGGTCCCACATCTGGGCCTTCCTCAGGCAGGCCTCAACTTTCGCCAGGTCGGGCTCATCACTCCACGTCAGCGCCACATTCTGGGCGATGGTCCCGTCGAACAGGGAGACATCTTGGGGAACATAGCCGACGCGCGAACGCCAGTCGCCAAGAACGTCCTCTAACCTTTGTTGGCCTATCAGGATGGTTCCCGACTGGGGGACCAGCAGCCCCAACAGAATGTCCACCAGCGTGGATTTACCCGAGCCAGATTCGCCCACTACTCCGACAGAAGAGCCCATGCGGATGGTCAGCGAGACATCCGTGACGGCTGGCTGCTCCCCGGTCGGGTACGTGAAGGTGACGCCCTGCAGGGTCAGATTTTGAGGTTCGTCGGCCAGTTTTTCTTGGCCGAGCTGCTCCGCGTTTTGCCGGTAGCCGTCCGCCCTTTCCATGTCCAGCAGCACGGCGGTGACTTGGGCGCGGTTTGCGTTCAGCCCGTTGTTGATTGACTGGAAGGACGTTATTGACGGGACCAGGCGCATGCCCGCCACCGCGAACAGCACCACGGATGAGATGGCGGCGTTCAGGGACCCTTCCAGCAGGTAGGCAAACACCCCGACAATGAGGAACCCGCCGATAAGGGCCGTGTCCATGATGAATCGGGGGACTGCGGCCAGGAATTGGATATTCGACCTAGCTCGGGAGGCGTGAACCCGGTTCTGGCGGAGCACCTCATGAATCTCTGCGAACTTGTTCTGCAGCGTGATCTCTTTCAGCGCACCAACCATTTCGGTCATGATCTCCGCAACGCGGTAGCTGTAACGCCGGTTTACCAGGCCGGCTTCCACGGATTTCTTGGTCAGCACCACGTGCATCAAGTACGCCATGGAACCCAAATAAACGATCGTGATGCCAGCGGTGACCGGCTGGACCACAAGCAGTGTTCCCAGGATGAGCACGGAGGACACCACCAGGGCCGGCAGCTGAATAAGGGGAACCAGCAGGCCGCTGATAACGGCCGTGACGCCCACGTCCGCCATGCGCACCAACTTGGACGAGGTGCGGCTCAGCCGGTCCACCCAAGGGGCGTCCATGTAGGCCTCAAATAGTTTCAGGCCTAGCGTCAGTTCAAACGCCGCGAACTTTCGGGTGGCGGCCCACTGCTGCAGCAGGGTGAGCATGGATTTCAGTAGCACCAGCAGTGACACGGCCAGCAGCAGCCACACGTAATCCGAGGGGCTGACCGTTGCGACAAAGGGAATATGAACGTCGGAGCCGGAAAGCATGGATGACAGGGACACGGCCAGCAGCATCAGGGCCGCAATATCGAGCAGGGATAGCAGGCAGGAGATGATGACGTAGCGCCAGACGTAGGCGGAAGCGCCCGGCGGCAGGTAGGGGAGCAACTGCCGCAGTTGACCCAGCGCTACCTTCATGCGGCTCTCCGCCACCTTTCGCTATTGTCACCCGGCTGCGATGATCCCTCAGTTTATACGCTGCTATTGCCCGCAGACCGCGCTGCGGGATTAGCGGTGAGAGGCCGGAGCCCAGGATTGGACCACGCGGTTCTTCGCCCGCCAGGCAGCCAGAAGCGGAGCGCGCAAGAGTTCGCGTTGCCGACTGCGCCTTTCAAGCACCCCGTTGCTGCGGGTCACCACAAAGTAGGGGACCTGCGTGGCCCCGTAGTTCCTGTTGCGCCGTTCCACTCCCCGCAGCATTGATCCCTGCAAGTCCAGCACTGCGCCCGCCCGGTGGGCGACCTCGATGCTGGCCTGCCGCGCCACCATGCCGCCCCCCAAGTGTCGTCGTTTCGGGTCGGCACCGCTGAGCAGGGAATAGACAGCATCTCCAGCTGCCAGCAGGTAGATCCCGTTGACCGCGCGGCCCGATTCCACGTCGCGGGCCAGGATCACCCACCGCTTGGCGTTCTTGGCTATCGCCTGGTCGAGGGCACGGACTTCGTCAGGCGTGTACGGAGGGCGCAGTCCCTGCCGCGCAAACGACAGGCGGTTCAGCGCTAATAGCTCTTCAAGCGCACCTTCGGGGGCGCCGTCCGCACTGCCCTCTCCGCCTTGAACTTCTGCCACCACCAATTTATTGGCGGCACGCAGTTGGCGGCGGTTGCGTTTGTCCATGCGCGCCAGAACCTGGTCCGGGCTTTGTGTCACGTCCAGTTGATAGGTGTAACGGGTTGTCTGCTCAAACCCCTGCCAGTAAAAGGGCAGCCAGTTCGTCACCGCTGGGGCAAACCCTTGACTGAAAACATCGTGGCGGGGCAGGCCGTTGATCAGTTGCTGGAACAGGTCCATCTGCCGCCCCAATTCCCTGGGAGAGGACGCCCCAGTCGGGCGCACCCAAGGTCCCAGCGACTGCGTCAAAACGGGCTGGGTAAGGACGCGGGTGCCCAGCCTTTCTTCCACCACGTAGGGAAGCCGGGCCACCGTGGTGCCTCCCTGATCGACCTCGACCACGTCCCACCGGCCGGGAGCAAGCGCCTCCAGCCACCAGGGTTCCTGAAACGGCGTGTACGCCCCATCCAAACTCACGAATGCGTTCTCCAGATTCCCGACATGATGTTCCTAAGTCTTTCCTGAGTCCTCAAGGAATGGGCGCAGAACCTCCGCGGCGCGCACAGGCGAATGCGCGGTCAAAGCGAATTGGCGGCTTTGTTCGCCCAAGTCCCTGTAATCCTCCCGGTTGAGGGCGATGTCCCTAACCGCGTCGTACAGTGACGCCGCGGAAGCCTCCACGATTGGCAGGTCCACACCGACCTGGCGCCGAATGTGCGCCCTGGTGCTGGCCCCCACTTGGGAGACGACGATGCGGCCAGCGAACATTGCCTCCACCGCAACCACCGCGTATAAGCCCATGTTCACCTGGTTCACGACAACATCCGCCCAGGCGAGCAGTTCGGGCATTGCCGCGTGGGGGACACCGCTGACCTCCCGGTATTCCACTAGCCCCTCCGCTTCCAAGCGGCGCATGGCAGCCCTTATGTCGGCTGTCCCTTTCAGTTCGGGCGCGCCCCCAGGCACGTGAAGGACGCTTAATTTCTTCCCCCGAAGCTGGGTGGGGGTGACGCCTAGCCATAGGTCTGGGTCTGTGGTCAGCGGCAGCCAGGTTGCGTTCGGCCGGTACTGAAGCAGATCGGGGGTAGAGACAAACTCCGGCAGCGACAGTTCATCCATTCGGGCGTGGGTGGCAGCCGTCTTCGCCTCTAACGTTGCCGTGAGGCCAGCAAGCGCCGAATGAAAGGGGGAGGCCGGCTCCAGCGTGCGGTGCAGTGCGGGGCTGCGAACGTCGCTGCCATGACTGATCAGCCCCACTTTGATTCCGGCCCGTTGAAGTGCGGCAACTTCCGCCTGCAGATCGGAACCGTGCAGGCCGCCAAGGATTGTTTGCCCGGCTTCCAAAAGCACGTGAGTCACGCTGGTGGTGAGCGCCCGTTTTTGCCGCCGCGCCCACAGGTGTGAACGACGCCCCACCTGCTGGTCAACCGTGAAGTCTGACGGCCCCAATGAGGAAGCGCCCGGGCGGACGAAACGCAAGTTCACTGCCGCCACCCCCGGCAGTGTCTCAGCGGCGCGCGCCCACCGGTAGCCCTGACCCCCGAAATTGGCCGGACCAATCAGCAGACGCGTGACGGACTGCGAGGGGCCCCGTGTTTTCACCGGCGTTGCAACCGAGCGCAGGTCGGCGTGTGACCAAGACGAAGTGGGGGCAATCCGGGCCCGCAGGCGCACCGGCAGGGCAGGTAGCAGCCACGCCGCCACTTCCCGCCGCAGCCAAGCGGCCCCTTGGAAAAAGGGGGAACTATCGACCATGGGAAGGTCCGCCACGTGCGGCTGCCGGCTGTAAACGACCGGACGGGTTCAAGGTGCGGGCAACCTCCAACGCCCTGTCAGTCCAAGTATTTTCCTTCGCCACCCGCAACGCGGCGTCCCCCATTTGGCGCACCTGTTCCCGTTCGGCGGCCAGTGCGCGCAGCACCCGCGTGATGGCCGCGCGCTCGTAGGCGGGCGCCCAACCAGCGCCCTCCCGTTGCACGTAGGCGCCAGCCTGCGTGTCAGCTGAGGCCAGCACGGGCAGCCCCTGGCCCATGTATTCGAACAGTTTCATGGGCATAGCAAACGACCGGTACTGCTGCGGGGCCATCATCAACACCCCCACATCCGCTTCCCGGTAGAGGGCGTCCAACCCGCCGCCCTGCTCGTGCACCACGCGGACATTGTCTCCCAGTAAAGGCTCGTAGGTTCCCTTCGCCTGTCGCCACTGGTCCCGGCGCGTGCAGATTGTTAGTTGAACGCTAGGCACATGGGTAACTGCTTCGACCAGCACTCGCAGGTCGTAGTGTTCCCCTCCCAGGCCCCCCACGTACAGCAAGTGCAAAGGGGAGTGCGCCGCGCGCACCCGCACGGGGAAGCGCGCAGGTTTGCATCCCGCTGGTAGGGCCACAACCTGCGGCCCCCCTGAAGCCGGCCCTGCTAAATTCTGTGCGGCAAGCCCCGGCACCTGTGGCGCCATGGCCAGCGAAGGCAAGAAAACCGTCTTGGCGTACCGGTTTATCGCATCCAACTCCCAGCGGTACAAGCCCGTCATTGCAGCGGCCACGGCCACACCAACGCGCTTGCGGTATTCGGGGAACGCCCAATAAACGTCGCGGTAAAAAACGCCGAGGGGGATTCCGCCCTCGAACAGTGTGCGGAAAACCGACCTGTCCAGGAGCGGCACCAGGGGGAAATGGCGGGGTTCCGTGAAGGACGCGGGAATGGTCGCAACCTCAGAATACGCGAAGTCGGGGCGCCAACCCGCGGCTAGCTTCTGCCGCAAAGCGGCTAACCGACCCCTTCGCTGCTTGGCGTAGCCAGTGATGGGGAAAACGTCGTACCCCGCGCCCACGAAGGCTTTCAGCATCTGGGCTGGGCGAATGGCGGAGGCCGTGTTCGCATCCCACTCAATCGGGAACGGCACGTGGAACACCATGCTGGGCCGCCCGCTCACAGCCGCCAACCTTCCTTCTGGCGCTCAAACGACAGTGTTTGCGCTGCGACGCCGCTGTTCTGCTTCCAGACATCAACCTTCTCAGGGGTCAGAGAGTCAACGGCACGTGCCACGTCCTGGGCCGTGAAACCCGGTGCGACCTGCCCAATTTGGTACTGGCTGACCACCTGCGAAATTTCAGGGGAAGGGCCCGTCAGGACGCCGAGGCGTGCTTGGACGGCCTCAAACAGCTTGTTGGGAAGCGCGTTCTGGTAGCTGAAATGCGTGGGCTGAATGAACATGACGGACACGTCGAACTGGTTGATGTGTTTCACCAGGTCCTCTTGCGGGACGGGCGGATGCACACGCACTTTCCCCTTAGAAGAGGCCGCTATCTTCATGATATCGCGCAGCACAGCCCGGTCGTTTGGGAGCAGGAACAAGTCAAGGGTCACGTCAGTTTTGGCGGCGAGGACGCCCTCGCAAATCTGCTCAAGCCCCCTGTCAGCCATTGCGCCACCCGTGTGAACCAGGCGAAGAGGACGCCCCGCTGGGGTCGGCTCCAGGTCATGGTAAGGGCCGGCGTTGACGACCACACCGAAGGCCTGATCCGTGTCATCCTCATACTTTTTAGCGATTATGGGGGCGACCGTGGTGCGGTAGTCGAACTGCGGTAGATAGGTTCGCAGCAGCCACATGCGGAAGGGGCGCACGAACTGGCGGAACTTGAAGGAGGGCGTGCGGGAAGCAGGGAAATACTCGTGCAAGTCGGCCTGCCGCCCCAGTGGCGCCGGAATTTCGGCTGCTAGTGGCAGTGGGTCAATGTCGTTGGCCAGGACCGCATCGAACGCGCGTGAACGCAGCAGGGGACGCAGGTATAGGGGAACGGGCGCCGTGAAGTAGGCCAGGGGATACAAGTGGGCTAACACCAGGGGGCGCGGATATTTCCAGTACACCTTCGAATCTGGAATCCGAATGTGGTCCGCGGCGCCAGCTGGTTTGGGCCCGTACCCGCAGGTGGTGACCTGAAACCTGTCTCTAAAGTGCTGTACCTGACGCAGAACACGGCTGTCCGCCGAAATGTTGGAAAAGGCGATGATCAAGAGCCGGGGTTTCTGCACCAGTTCAGGGTAGCAAAACCGGCCCGGGTGGGAGGGGACGCGCTGCTAGGGTTACTTGCAGTCAGCCGGCGAGAAATAGCGGGCGAGACGGTGTCTACGAAAACCGGACGGGGGCTTGTGAAACTTTCTTCCCTGGCCGTGCGGGCAGTGGCGGAGCTGCCGCTGCCCCTGCGCGCCCTCGCCCGCCAATTGACAGTTCGGTCCCCGCACCCATTGGCGCAGCCCTCTTCAGTCGGGGGCACGGGGATTATTGGTGAGGGCGACGCGCTACCTGAGCTGCCACGCCTCACTCCGGATGTCAAACAGTTGTTGGTGGGGCCCGCCAACTCTGCGGGCCAGGGGCACTTGTGGGCGGACGCAGCCGGGCTGATACCCGGGTGGCGCGGGGTGAACCTGACGTACCTGAAGGGCCACGACTACCAGTTCGCCAGCGACTATCAGGGAAGCGAACGTGCAGTTGTCTACAGCGCGCACTGGGCGCGCGGCCTGCGCCGGCAAATCCTTGATGGGTTTGGCGCGGTTTTGAACGAGTCGCTGCTGCCCCTGTTCGGGTCCCTCCACTTCCAGGATGCGGCCGGGGAACTGCGTTTCCTGCAGCGAAACGGGGTGAGGACGGGCGTGGTGCTGCACGGCAGTGACATTCGGCAGCCAATCAGGCAGGTTGAACTTGTTCCATCGTCAGTGTTCTTGCAGGCCGATCCCGCGCTGGTTGCGCGCCTGCAAAGGGGCGCGGACCGCACCGGGGCTGCCCTAGACCGGTTAGGCATGCCCGTGTTCGTGTCCACCCCCGACCTGTTGGCGTACCGACCGGATGCGACTTGGCTTCCGCTGCAGGTTCGCCGCGAATACTTGGCGGCAGCAGAAAAAGGGGACAGTGCTGGCGGCCAGGTGGAGTCCCGCAGAGTGCGGGTGCTGCATCTGCCAAGCCGCGGGTCACTGAAAGGGAGCCGTTGGGTTAACCGCCAGATGCGGGCGCTCCAGTCGGAAGGTTTGATTAGCTACCTCACCCCAGAAAAAGTGCCCCACGGGCGCATGATGCAGGTCTTGGACCAGGCGGACGTAGTCATCGATAGTATTGGGCTTGGCGCCTACGGGGTGACCAGTGTGGAGGCCATGGCGCTGGGGAAGACGGTGGTGGCGCAGGTGACGGAGCCGGTGCGGCAACAGGTCCGCGAACTCACGGGCTTGGAACTGCCCATCCAGGAAGCGGACCGAAACACCTTGACGGCGGTAGTTGAGCAGCTAGCCGCGGACGGGACCAGGCGGGCGGATCTGGGCGTCGCCGGGCGGGACTTTGTGCTGCGGGTTCATTCGCGGGGAGCGGCGGCGGCCGCGCTCGCCCCATTCCTGGGCCCTGCCTTGCAAGGGAAAACGAGGGGACGGCAATGAGCGTTAGAACGCGCCCGGCCTACCCCCGCGTCATTATTGCCAGCCGGATTTTCTCCCCTGAACCGGCAGCTGCCGCGTACAGGCTGGAAGCGGTGACCGAAGCGTTCCTTGCCGCCAGGGCTCGGGTGCGCGTTCTGACCAGTAAATGGTCAGCAGGGGACACTGCGCTGCGTCAGCCATATAGGAACGGGTCGTGTCTGAAAGTGTCGCGGTGGCCGGTCATGCGGGACGCTGCCGGCGCGGTTCGCGGCTACCTGCCGTACATGTCTTTTGACCTGCCCCTCGCGTTTCGTCTTGCGGTTGCCCGGCCCGCGGACGTGGTCTTGGTTGAACCCCCACCAACCACGGGCGCGGTTGTCCGGGTTGTAATGGGCCTGAAGCGTACCCCCTACGTTTGGTACGCGGCGGACGTGTGGTCAGACGCTGCGGCGGCTGCTGGCGCCCCCAAGCTGGTGGTGACCGTTTTGCGTGCGGTGGAACGGTTTGCGGTGTCCGGGGCGGCCGGTTCAGTCGCAGTCTCGGAAGGGGTCGCGCAGCGCGTGCGCGCCCTTGGCGGTCGGAACGTGAAAGTGGTGCCAAACGGGATAGACGTGGGGACCTACAATTTGGAAGCGCAGCGGTTCAGTGACCAGCAGCTGGCAGCCTGGGGGATCACCCGCCCCTACCTGCTGTATGCGGGAACCGCCTCCGAATGGCAGGGGGCAGAAGTTTTCGCCCACGCCATGGAGCATTTGGCCGCCCAGCATCCGCAGCTGCAGTTGGTGTTTGTGGGGCAGGGGGCCCGATGGCAGCAGATCCAAGACCAGGCGGCCCGCATCAACAAGGCATACGGCCGCCAGGTGATAGTCCAGTTACCGGTGATGGACGCTGGGGACGTGGCGCGCATGCTTTCTGGAAGCCGCCTGGCCCTGGTGTCCCTGGTGCCTGGGCGCGGATACGATTTCGCTTACCCCACCAAGGTTTTGGCGGCGCTGGGGACAGGCACCCCTGTCTTGTACGCGGGGGTGGGGGAGGTCACCCGGGACCTGGAGCAAGGCGACTTGGGGCGCGCCACTGAATATGATCCGGTCGCAGTTGCCAAGGAAATTGGGTCCATGCTACGCCAGGAGGACCCGCCCTGGCAGGCAGCTAAACTGCACAGTTGGGTGCTGCGCAACCGCACCCAAACCGCGACTGCGCGGACCGTCGCCGACTTCGTTCTGGCTCAGATCAGTTCCCACACGGGTCGGCGGGCTGGACGGACCCCAGGGGCGGGGTCGGGCGCGGTTGAAGATGAGAATGTTGGGGCCGCTAGGCACTGAGATGGAGCATGCCGTGAAAGTCTGTGTTGTGACCCCCTGGTACCCGACGGTGGACAGCCCCTTCTCAGGATTGTTCGTACAGCGGGAGGTTGACGCGTTTGCGGCGGTCGGCCGCCCCGTGTACGTCGTGCACCTGGACAGGTCCCTTCCCGCCGGTAAGACCGTCCCGGCCGTGGTTGGCGGCCGGCCCGTGCTGCGGCTCGGTATGAACCCGGCAAACCCGGTATCCGTGGCGCTTGCCGTCCCCGCGTTACGCCGCGCCCTGTCGGGCATGGATGTGGTGAACAGTCACGCGATTTCCGCGCTTCCAGTTGTGGCACTGGCTCGGGGGCGAGCCAAATGGGTTCACACTGAACACTGGTCAGCCCTATCTAATCCCGAGTCCGCACCAGCCCTGCTGCGTGCGGTGCGTCCGGCTTTCGCCTCCCTCTTGCGCCTTCCCGACGCGGTAGTTGCGGAGAGCGAACGGTTGGCGGAACCCATTCGGGCTTTCGGGGGCTCACCCGTGGAACTGATTCCGTGCATAGTGCCAGCACCCCCACAGCTGCCGGTGACCAAGAAAGGTGAGCTGGCCGATCCGAACTCGAAGCAGGCCACCATGCGAACCCCCGCCACGCGGGTCCGGGACCCGATTAGGTTGGCGTCTACGGGTGGGGTCATCGACCGGAAGGATCCCCTCCTGGCGGTAAGGACAGTTAAGGAACTGGAAGACAGGGGTGTGGCGGCCTCTCTAATTTGGACGGGCGAGGGCGACTTGCGTGGCGAAGCAATCGAGCTGGCCGCGAAGCTGGGGGTTGACGCTGAGTTCCCGGGCGCCGGAAGCGAAGAAGAAGTGCAGGAACGAACCGCGGCTGCCGACGTTTTCTTTGCCCCCACCAAAGGGGAGAACTTCTTCGTCGCAGCAGCCGAAGCACTAGTCAGCGGGCGGCCCTTAGTGGCAAGCGATCAGGGCGGTCACACCGAGTACGCGGACCCCAAATTTACGGAGATCGTCACCGAACGAACGCCCGGGGCCTACGCGGATGCCGTCCTCGCCGTCCTCCGCAAGACCAGTGGTGTGCCCGCTGAAGAGATTGCAGGATCCGTTCGGGACCGTTTCTCACCCAGCACGGTCGCCGGCCAGTACTTGTCCCTCTACAGCAGGCTGCGGGACGGGCAGTAGAGGGCGCCAGTCGCCACATAACTAGGCTTTTTTTGGGTCCTTTCTCTCTGCATCTTTTTTCCCTGCATCTGTCTTCCCTGGGTCTTTGGGCTTGCGCATGAACAGTCGGGCGATGGGGTCTGCGAACTTGGTCAGGATCGGCCCAACGATTGCCATCAGCATCACGTAGGCGGCCGCGAAGGGCCCAATCCCTTCTATTCCCGCGGTGGTGGCAAGCCCGGCGATGACAATGTTGAACTCACCGCGTGGCACCATGATGGTCCCCGCACGCACTTGGCCGGGAATGCCAATTCCAGCTTTCCTTGCGGCCAGCACACCAACAATGATCTTCGTGATCATGGTGACCACGCCCAGGGCGATGGCTGCCAGCAGGACTGGGGGGATTTCCCGCCCGTTCGTCTGCATGCCGAAGAAGACGAAGAACACCGCGGCGAACAGGTCGCGCAGCGGGGTCAGAATGGAGCGGGCGCTTTCCGCAACTTTCCCAGACAGGGCAATCCCAACCAGGAACGCCCCCACGGCAGTAGAGACATGCATTTCTTCAGCGAACCCGGCAACCAGCAGCACGGCTCCTAGAACACCAAGCAGCATCAGTTCGTCATTCGGACTGAAGATAGCCTTGTTGATTTGGTCGCCGAACCGCAGGGCAATGAACATGACGACCATGACCGCGGCGACTGCACCTCCAACGGAGATCAGGCCGCCAAGCACACCGACCCCAGCAAGAAGCGCCATGAGGACCGGCAGGTAGATGGCCATCAGCAGGTCCTCGAATACCAGGACCGAAAGCACAATTGGTGTCTCCCGGTTACCTAGGCGCCCCAAGTCGCCGAGCACTTTCGCAGCAATACCGCTGGAGGTCGCGTAGGTGACCCCCGCCATCGCCATGATTCCGGCGGGTGGCCATCCCATCATGAAGCCCACTATGGCGCCTGGCGTCGCGTTCAGAACGAAGTCCATCAGCCCTGACTGGTAATGGGTGCGTAAGTTCTGTACCAGTTCCTGCGCGGAATACTCCAGTCCCAGCAGGAAAAGTAACAGCACCACACCTATTTGTGCGCCTAGTTCAATAAATTCGGTTTCTTCCCCGCGCAACGGGATGACGCCGCCAACCCCGAACAGCAACCCGCCAAGCAGGTAGAGGGGGATGGGGGACAGGCCAAACCTGTTAGCCAAGCGTCCCAGGATTCCCAAACCAAGAAGGATCCCGCCTAATTCCAGAAGGGTACGAGCTAAGTCCACGCCCCAGTCACACTCCGTTAATCAGGCGCTTCGCGGCCTGCAAAGAATCTTCAGTACCAATAACGACAAGTGTGTCGCCGCCGAGGACGCGGAATCCCGCTTTCGGGGAGGCCGTGACATTGTTGTCCCGCCACACGGCGACAATGGAAGCGCCAGTGTTCCCTTTGACGTTCACTTCTTCCAGGGTGAGCCCGTCCATTGGGTCGCCCTTTCGCACGTGGATCTTCTCAGAGTCCAAGCTGTCAATCTGGTCGGTCACATGGGACAAGCGTTCAATCACGCGGCGTGTCCCCAAGTATTCGGCCAGAATGTCGGCCTCCGTCTCAGTCAGGGACACCGTTTCTGACACGGCGTCCGTGTCGCCCGCCGCGTAGATCAGTAGATCCCGGTGACCGTCCCGGTAGGTTATGACCCCGACCCGGCGCCCGTTCTCTGTAACAAAGTCGTCTCGCATCCCGATTCCGGGGAGCTCTTCTTCCTCAATACGAATGGCATCTCTGTGCGGCATTATCTCGCCTCCGCTAACCATGGTTCCTGTCCGCCCTCCACTGGTTGGGGACGGTGCCTCACGCGCATTGTCTCACGTTGCGCGCCGCGGGGGTCCGGCTATGCGGCCCGCTGAAAAAGGGGGACAACCGGTGCGGGTGCCCAGGTACCCTGCGAGGACGACCGTTGTCCTGTAGGGGCAAGCTCAGCGGGGCACCTTTCTCACCTTCTTTTGGTTAGGAACCTGGGACCGGGGCCCCAATTGCTTACCGCTGGGGCTGGGGGGAAGTTTAGGGGGTGGAGGGCGATGAACATGCGCGATCGGTTGACCCCCTTTGGGTTGGTGTTCCTGGGCGGAGCACTAGGAACGCTGCTGCGTTACCTGGTTGGGCAGGCAGGCCTTGATGCCGACTGGTTTCCTTGGTCTACTTTTGTGGTGAACATTCTGGGGTCCTTCCTGCTGGGAGCCCTATTGGCAGTGCCGGTCCCGCTCCACGCGGGCCGGGCGGCAGCACGTAGCACCCGGCTTGAACAGGCCAGGTTGTTGGTCGGAACAGGGATCCTTGGTGGGTTCACCACCTATTCTGCCTTCGCCCTGGAATTGGCAGAGATGGCGCTTCCGGCTCACGAGGGCGCACCGGGGCCTGCCGGCCTGGTGTGGTCCGCGACTTATGCGGCTGTGACCTTAGTCGGCGGTGTCGGCGCGGCTGGGGCCGGTTGGTGGGCGGGCGGCAGATGGGTGGGGGGAACCGGGTGGCTCACATCGCCGTCGCACTAGGCGTGGCGGTTGCCGGCGGCCTCGGTGCCACTGTGCGCTACCTGATTGACGTCCTAATGCCGCAAAACGAGAAAGACACATTCCCTTTCAGCACCTTCCTGATTAACGTGTCAGGCTCATTCGCCATTGGGCTCCTCGCCGTGCTGATTCCGGATGGGCTGTGGTCGCGCGTGCTGCTGACAGGCTTTCTCGGTGGATACACCACGTTCAGCGCCGCCAGCGTCCAAACACTGCGACTACTGCGCATCAGCCCGGTGAAGGCAGCCGCATACTCCCTGGGGACGCTTGTGGCTGCCGTTGTTGCTGTCGCAGCCGGAATTGGGCTCGCCAGCCTACTGTGAAGGCCCACTATTGGTCGCGGCTGCACCGGCGGTCAGGACTGCACGGGGGATGGGGTGCTCAGGAGGGCATCAACCACTTTGCTGGCCGCGTGGCCAGTGCCGTATGGGGCTCGCTCCGTCGGGGCGGGACGCTGCCGGCTGGCAGCGAAAGTTAGCTCGGGCCCTGGCTCAACTAGACGGTTCCAGTCGCCCTCTAGCGTTTCCACCCACTCTGTTTCCGGACGAACAGTCGTGCAGGGGACGCGGAGCAGGAAGGCCTCTTTCTGCAGCCCACCCGAATCCGTGATGACCCCGCGGGCGCCCATGACAGCAGCGACTAGCTCGGGGTAGGGGAGGGCCGCGTGGGGAATCAGGTTCCCCCGGCCCACGTCTATCCTCTGCTCGGCGCATTTGGCTAGTAGCCGCGGGTGGGTGAGCAGCACGACAGGATGATCCGCGGACCCAAGCGAATCCAGAATCGCCTCTAAACGTGCTGGGTCGTCAGTGTTCTCCGCACGATGAATGGTGGCGACGGAATACTCTCCGGGAATCAGGCCCAGGGAGTCTGTGAGTGGAGAGGCCTTCCCCACTTGTTGGTCGCGCGTCTGGAACAGCACATCCGTCATCACGTCGCCGGTAACTACAACATTGTCCGTGATGCCTTCATGCGCCAGGTGTCCCGCAGCCACCCCGGTCGGGGCCAACAGCAGGTCGGCGGCATGGTCAGTCAGCACCCGGTTGTGTTCTTCCGGCATTGCCCTGTTGAAGGAACGCAGGCCCGCCTCCAAGTGTGCCAGAGGAATATGCATTTTCACGGCGGCCAGGGCCGCAGCCAAAGTGGTGTTTGTGTCCCCGTAGACTAGGACCCAGTCCGGCTGGTATTCGGCAAGCACATCATCCAGCGCAGCTAGCATCGCGCCCGTTTGCTTCCCGTGGCTGCCCGAACCCACCCCCAAGTGCACTTGCGGGGCGGAAATTCCCAGGTCTCGGAAGAAAACGTCCGACAGCAGGGGGTCATAGTGCTGGCCAGTGTGCACAATGATGTGCTCAGCGCCGCGGGCGTTAAGCTCGCGGTCGATGGGGGCCAATTTGACGAATTGGGGGCGTGCGCCAACCACGGAGAGAATACGCATGCCCTGATTGTAGAAGACCGGTTTGTCGCAAGCGCATACTAGAATCTGCAGAGAGAATCCGCCGCGGCGGCCTAGGCCGTTGGGGCTTATGTTCGCCGGGGCGAAGCGGCGGAAAACACTTTTGGAGGTCCGGGTGCAAATCGCGGTTGTGGGCATGGGAAAAATCGGTCTGCCACTTGCAGCCCAATTTGCGGATACCGGTCACACGGTGGTGGGGGTGGACATAGATCCGGTCACAATCGACCTCATTAATGCGGCGACAGAACCCTTCCCAGGGGAAGCGGGCCTGCAAGACCGGTTGGCTAGGCACGTGCCCAGCGGGCGGCTGACCGCGACCGCGAACTACGAAGAAGCGGTCAGCGCCGCGGACGCTGTGGTCGTGGTGGTGCCCCTGTTCGTGGATGAGGAGACGGGCGCACCAGACTTTGATTGGATGGACGCGGCAACCAGGTCCCTAGCCCCCCACTTGAAGGAGGGCGCACTGGTCTCCTACGAAACCACCCTGCCCGTGGGAACAACGCGCAACCGGTGGAAGCCCCTGTTGGAGGAGTTGTCGGGTCTGCGTGAGGGCGAAGGCTTCCACCTTGTTTTTTCCCCCGAACGAGTCCTAACGGGTCGGGTATTTGAGGACCTGCGTAAATACCCGAAACTGGTTGGGGGCCTGAACGCTCAGGGAGCTGAGGTGGGGGTGGCATTTTACGAGGACGTGCTCCAATTTGATGCGCGCCCAGAGCTGGAACGCCCCAACGGGGTTTGGGACCTGGGGTCTGCGGAAGCAGCCGAATTGGCGAAATTAGCGGAAACCACTTATCGGGACGTGAACATTGGGTTGGCGAACCAGTTCGCGGTTTACGCAGACCAGGAGGGACTGGACATCAACCTGGTCATAGACGCCTGCAATTCCCAGCCGTACAGCCACATCCACCGTCCCGGCATCGCGGTTGGGGGACACTGCATCCCGGTTTACCCCCGGCTCTACTTATCGACCGATCCGGACGCGTCAATCGTGGCCGCCGCCCGGGAACACAATGCGGGGATGCCCCAGTACTCGGTTGACCGCGTGCGGGACACTCTGGGGTCACTGCGGGACGTGCGGGTGGCGGTCCTGGGCGCTGCTTACCGGGGAGGGGTGAAGGAAACCGCGTTCTCAGGCGTGTTCCCCACCGTTGCGGCCCTGGAAGATCAGGGGGCCGACGTCTTTGTCCACGACCCTTTGTACTCGGATGAGGAACTTCGGGATTTCGGGTGGCAGCCGTACCAGTTCGGTCAGCAGACGGACGCTGTCATCATTCAAGCCGACCACGACGATTACCGGACAATCACTCCCGAGCAGTTCCCGGGCGTCCGGCTCTTATTCGACGGGCGGCGCGTTACGGACCCGCAGCGATGGGTGGGAACGCCCCGAATGGTGATCGGCGCATAAGCTAGTTCACTTGCGCCCGGTGGGTGACCAGCTCATCTTGGGCGATTTGGTCGGCGTTGTACCCCCCGGGCACCCACACTACGGATGCTTCCGCCAGCCAGCTTTGCAGTATTTGCGCCGCCGCCAAAACTAAGTTGTCAGTGGCCACCAGGACACGCCCGCCGGTAAGGGAAGACCGGTCCAACCCTAGATAGTTCTTAGTGGCCAGGTCCTTCAAGTGAAGGTCGACTTTGGTGGTGTCCTGCCACAGGCCGGGTGGAACCCAGTCCACCGCGCGTTCAACCAGCAGACTGTCTGCAGGTGCGGTTACGGGGAAGTCGACCTCGTCCCCATAGGAAAGAATGTCAGCCACACCGTCAGTGAACGTGGGTGGAAGATCTCCCGGCCACGCTAAAGCGAAGGAATCCTGGGTTTGGGCGACCAGGGCGGAGGGGCCGCCCTGGGCTTCTATGGACGCCAGAAAATCCGTGTCGTTGCTGATCAGCAGGTCAACGCCCGTCGCTTGCCTGTCTGTGCGCAGTTCCAGGCCACGCATCCAAGGTGCAAGCAGCCAGAAGGGGCTGCGCCAGTGGGGCGGAAGGAGCACCGCGAATGAGTCAGCGGGGTAGGGGAACTCCTGGTCCAAAAAGTTGTCGGTCTTCGCCAGCCAGCGGCGCGCCACTGGCCCCGCCAGTTCGACCCGTTCCCTGGGACCATCGTTTTCCGCGCCCCCCTCATCGTGGGGAGCGAACCAGGTCAGGACCGGGCCCGGCTGCTGTGACAAGAGAGCTGCGACGTGCTTTGCGTCAACAGCGTGCGGGATTGACTGCTTTCCAATACTATTCACAAGGGCTCAGCCTAGCGAAAAAGCCAGCCAGAGTGGCGCTGCAGCTGGAGGGTGGGCGCGAATCATAGGCCTGAACAGGCGTGGAGTTGCGGTAGATTTCAGGCGTGTCGCACAAATGGTGGCATGTGCAGCACTGTTTCACTTGACAGGACCCGAACTACACCGGTGTAATTAGTAGTTGAGAAAGTGGTTTGCGGGGCCCAGGAATTGGTTTCGGAAATCGGTTTGGAACCCAAAGCGTGAGCCATTGGGTTCGGTTCGGCAGACCGGGTGAGGACGTATAAAGATGTGGAACATTTTCGGGGCAGGCGCAGTTACCTTCGCCGACCTTGATCAGCCGATTCCCCTAAACGACCCCTCGGACGGCCCTCTCTCTTGGCAGAAGGATGCCCTGTGCGCGCAGACGGATCCGGAAGCGTTTTTCCCCGAAAAGGGGGGTTCCACGCGGGAAGCAAAAAGCGTGTGCGCGTCCTGCTCCGTTCAAGCCCAATGCTTGGAGTACGCCCTGCTGAACGACGAACGGTTCGGCATTTGGGGCGGCCTGTCTGAACGTGAGCGGCGCCGGATGCGGCGTTCAGCTTCCTAGCGTCCAATGCATGACCAACTGGGCGTGGAAACCTACCCGCCGGTTCTAGCCGTCGTGGTCATGTCTCCCGAAAGTGCGCAGCAGCCACTTGGAGACGGCGGGGGCGCGTACAGGAAACGTGTTCGGGAGACGGTCCGGTCCGTCCTCACCCAAACTGTCCCCCCGGCGTTGCTGCTGCTAGTGGACACAACCCCAGGGTCGGATGCGGGGGCCTCCTTGCCTAAGCCTGTTGACCCCGCAGAGTTCGACGCTCGCGTAGGGGCCAGGTCCCGCCTAGGGCTAAGTGGGGGTGCACCCACCGATGCGCGTGCAGGCTTGTCCGGGGGCCCTAGTCACAATGACGATGAGGGCCGCACTCATCAGGCCGGGAACGATGGGGTTGCAACCCGCATCTATCGCGTGGCGGCCCCGGGGGCCGAGAATTTTGGGAGAGCTGTTCGCACCGCACTGTCCCGTCCGTTGCCCGGTGGGCAGAGGCCGCAGGCGGAATGGTTGTGGCTACTGCACGACGACGTGCGGGCGGCCCCAGACGCGTTACAGGAAATGCTTAGTCTGGGGGTGGCAACGGATTCCATTGCCGCCCTCGGCCCCAAGCAGGTCAAGTACGGCCAGCAGGACCGTCTACTTGAACTTGGAATCCATGCCACCCGCAGGGCCCAACGCGTGGAGGACACGGAACCGGATGAGATAGACCAAGGCCAGTATGACGACCGTGAGGATGTTCTAGCGGTCGGCACCGCTGGCATCCTGGTCCGCGCTTCAGCGTGGGAAGAAGTTGGGGGAATCGATCCGGCCCTGGGCCCGTTTGGGGACGGATTGGAGTTCAGCCGCAGGCTACACCTTGCCGGCTACCGAGTGGTCGTGGCGCCAGCCGCCGTGTTGGAACATGCCCAGAGCTCATTCAGGGGCACAAATACCCACAGTTCTTTCGCTCATCGTCGCGCAGCGCAACTGTACAACTGGGCGCTCGCAACGCCCGGGCTGCTGCTCCCTTTTCTGCTGTTCTGGCTACCTTTCCTGACGGCAGGCCGCGCGCTGGGGCGCCTGGCGACTGGGAAACCGAGACTGGTCTGGCCGGAAATACAGGCGCTGCTGCTCTTCGTAGTTGTAGCCCCGCGGCTGGTCCCCGCCCGGGCCAGGTTGGCGCGGGTTTCCAGGGTCCCCCGCTCCTCCCTTGCCGGTTTGGAAGCCTCACCTGCGAACGTGCGGTCCGGGAAGCGATCGCAACGCAGGATTGCCGCCCGGGGGACCGTGAAAGAAAAAGCGGCGGACCAGGGCGCGCTAAACGCGCTGCGGCGCCACAGGGTAGCTGGAAGCCTCACGCTGGCCGGGCTGGTTTTAGCTGCGTTCCTGCTGTCCACTTCTGCTTTCTACCCTTACGCTTCCGGTGCTATTGGCGGGCGGTGGGCGCAGCTGCCCCACCAGTGGGGGACGCTTTGGGATCAGGCTTGGTCCGGGTGGCTTGTCAGTGGCGACGGAGCATCCGGTCCCGCGCAGATGCTGCTGGTCGCGGTCAGCCTCTTGTCTGCTCCCTTCGCTGCGTTTGGGGTTTCGCCCCATGACTTGGGGGTTGCCCTTCTTTTCCTGGCGTTGCCTGCCGCAGTGCTAGTGGGCTGGCTGCTAGCTGGAACTTTCACGCATTCCACGGCCGTTAAAGCGGGTGTGGCTGCCGCGTGGGCTGCTACTGGAGCAATGCTGGGGCCTCTGATTGAGGGCGACGGAGCCCAGGTAACGGGCTACTTGGCGTTAGGCCTGTTAGTCACTGGATTGGTGCGCGGCTTCTGTGCCCCACTGCCTTTGATTGCGCGCAGCGTGGATGACATGAGTCGGGTGGCGAACCCTGATAGGACGGCCTGGGCGGCCGTGGGGGCCTTGGCCTTGATCCTGCTGGCCCCCGCTTTCCCCCTAGCGCTACCTCTAGCGGTCGTTGCAGCTTTCCTGTTGGCTGCCTTGAGCAGGGCGGGAATGGCGCGCGCGCAACGGATTCTGCTGGTTCTGATCGCGGTTCTTCCTGCGCTGGTTGTCTATCTTCCTGCGCTGGTTTCCCGCGTCGCCGGAAGCAGCCCCCAAAGTCTCTGGGCTTGGGCCGCGCCTCTCACCACAGGTTCGCCTTGGTATGCGTTGGTTGCGGGCTTCCCCAGCAACCTACCCACGGCCTTACCGGGTCAGTCAACGTTTGAGGCCATGCAGGCGGGGACTTACCCGTTTGCATTGTCGTGGGCAGCGTTCCTGGCTGGCTGGGCGCTGGTCTTGTGGGCGACCGCTGTCTTCATGTTCCGCGGGATGCGTGTGCCAAGCCAAACGAAGGCGGAAGTTGCGGTGTGGTTCGCCGCCATTGCCTCCCTGGCCACCGTTTTTCTGCTTGAAACCTTCACGCCTGGGGCCCCTTGGGTCCTATATGCGTGCGCAATGACTCTTTTCGGTGTGGGGGTGGCGCAAGGGTATGCGGGGGCATCCCTCCCCGCGGACGCGCACACTTATGCGCGTCAGGTGAAGCGGGTTCGGCGCCTTCGGGGCTTGCCGTCCGCCCTGGCGTTAGTCGCTGCGCTTGTTTCCATGGGGGTAGTGATTCTTGGGGGACCGGTCGGTTCGATCCGGCCATTGCCAGATGGTGACCCTACCCCGGGGGCCGACCATGTTGAACTGGAGGGCGAGGTCACGGCTGATGAGCAGGATGAGGGCAGGTTCGGACTTTTCACGGGCGCCGACCAGGCTTACATTCAGCCTGCCGAGGTTCCGCTTACCCCCCACATTGCCCAGGAATCTCAGAGTTCAGGGCGAGCTGCACGAACCTTGGCTGTGCGGGCGGGAGTGGACAGCACGCGGGCTCTGCTGCTGCGGGGTGATGGGCTCCAGTTGGCGGACCTGGGAGCACCGGAACGGGTCAGCGAGGTGGGCCAGGCAGCCCGGACAGACTTGGAGGGGGCGGTAGGCACCCTGATGTTGCGTCCTAGCAGCACAGTGGCGCGCACCTTAGCTGACCATGCAGTGGATGTTGTCCTGGTGTCGGAGGAGCAGCCAGACCTATCCGACGTAAGGGCCACGGTCGACGCTTCGCCCGGGTTGGAGAGAATCGGTGAAGTGAGTGGGTCCGCCATCTGGAGGGTCCGACCGGACGGGCAAACCCCAGCGCGGGCAACCGTGACTTTGGAAGATGGCGAAAGACTAATTTTGGATTCAGGGCCCGTTAAGGTCCGGGCCACTTACGACCAGGATCAGCCGGGCGTCCTGCATTTGAGTGAGGTAGCGGACCCCGCGTGGGTGGCAAGCTTGGATGGGAAGCCGCTGGAAGCTTTGGAGCCGGACACGGTTGACGGTGAGTGGCGGCAGGCCTTCCAAGTTCCCGCCGGGAAAGGCGTCCTGAAAGTGGACTATCGGCCTGGTTACCTGGTGTGGTGGTGGACGGCGGCGGCAGTAGTCGGCCTGGCTACCGTTGCCGCTCTGGTCCCTTTCCGCCGTCGTTCCCCCCAAGTCGAGTTGTTGCGGGACAAGGGGCAAGAGACAACCAGTCCTGTGCAGGGGGCGACGCGGTAGCCATGAAGAAAGATTCTGCTTCCCCACTCAAGCGTGTAGTGACTGCCGTTGGCGCAGTACTGGTCGTCGCACTTGGCGCTGCTTTCGCAGTATTCTCGGAAACAGGGGACAGCACGGAACCACGAGCGGGCGACTTGTCCTGGCCCTCACCCGTGAAGGTGGAGGCCGCCTTCGATCGGGCGACACTGGTGTGCCCGCCGGGAGTTTTGGATCCGAGGGGGGCGGACGGTGATGGTGGCGAGCACGCGCAGGAAGTGTCCGCCCCCGGCCACTGGCCGGCTGATGACCTTAACGAACTGCGTGGGGGTGGCAGTGCGCGCTTAGTTGAAATTGGGCAGGGCAGTGACTCCGCTGCTATGGCTAGCATCACGGTGAGCGGTGCAGCCCAGGGGGACTTAGCGTCATTGCTAGTGGACGCTTGCCAGATGCCTGCCCGCAGCCTGGGGGTGGCCAGCGGCCGCATGGGCGTGGGTGAAGATACCCTGCTGGTTTTGTCCAACCCGTCTACAGAGCCGGAAACGGTTTCTTTGCGAGCATTTACGGATGAGGGTCCAGTTCCGGAGGTCCCCACGTCCGTCGTGATCCCTGGAAATACGACCCAGACTTACCTGCCTGCAGCCTGGGTGGGTGAGGCGGGATCCTTCGCGTTGGAAGCCACCGCGCAGGGGGCCGGGGTTGCGGGCTGGCTGCAAAGTTCCAGCATGGACGGGGAAGTTCCGCGGGGCCTTGCGCGTCTCCCCTTGACTGCCCCCACCCGCCAGGCCGTCCTGATCGGTCTGGACCCGCGGAATGCTGGGACGCTTCGAATTGCAAACCTGGATGACACTTCTGGAGTCGTGGCTATTTCGGTCACCGGGGAAGACGGGCTGCAAGCCTTGGGTGGGGCAGAGGAAGTGCGTGTTCCCGCCGACGGTTTGGTTGAGGTTGACTTAGGCACGCTGCCAGACGAAGCGCGAGGGGTGGTCCTGGAGGCAGACGTGCGGGTGACCGCCAGCATTCAGGCCACGGTTGAAGGGAAGAAACACCCTGACCAGCCTGAGCAGAAGGTCGCTTCCCGCACCCTGATTTCCGGGACACAGCCGTTGAGTTCGGCAGCTATCCCACCCGCGGCGGCCCTGATGGAGGCGGCAAAGGACCTGAAACTGAAGGACGTGGAGGTTCACCTGGTGGTGGCGAACACGCAGGTGGACTCAGTCGACGTGACTGCCGGTTCCCGCTCCATGACCATTCCCAGCGGGGCCGCCATCGAGTTTCCCCTTGCCGAGGTGGCAGAGGAGGGCGCCAGTGAGCTGGTGGCCGACGAGCCAGTGCACGCAGCGTTAGTTGTCGCGGCCACCTCCACGTTAGGGAAGGTGAGGGCTGTCAGTGCGGTCGGGGCGGAAGACGCGGCGTCCCAGTCTGTTTGGGTTAGCCTGCTGCCGGACCACGGCTAACGCACTTTAGATGCCTGCTTGGGTTCCAGATGTTCCCGGTCAGGTTCCCGGTTAGGTTCCCAGTAGGTCTTCGGGACTGACTAAGAGCACCTCCGAAATTCGTTCCGCCAGAATCATTCGGACCACTGCTGGCAGTTCTTCGCGGCGGACGCGTTGGATTATTGGCCTCCTGTAGAGGACTATCCTTTCCCGGAGTCCCCGTTTCTTATCGCGGGGGAAGACTCGCGACAGGACAACATCATGGGTTTCCCATTCGGCTGGGGGCGAGGACGGGACTTCCTGCACCCCGAACTCCACTGAGGTCACGCTGTCAACCCGCGCCGCCATTTCTCCTAGCGCTAGTTGCACTTCGTGGTAGAAACTCTCCCGCCTGGTCTGCCACGCTGGAAGGGCTGGGGAAAGCAGTGGGCCCCGCAGGCCTCGCCCGTGACGGTCGAAGCGCCTCCTGCCGCCAGCAGTGGCGGAGGTACGCGGAGCTAGAGGGACTGTTTGCTGCAGGGCGGTGGCGCGCAGTCTGTCGTTACTGGAGTAGCCGCTCACGGTGTGCATGCGCCAAGGTTAGTCGAAACCGGCTGGTAAGGGTACGATTGGCGGCACTGTTCCCCGGAAGTAACGGCCGCCAACCGGAGCGGCGCGGGGACGATAAGGAACAGGTAGGTCCATTTTGAGGGGATGTTCGAAGCCCGGCTGCACTAACGGAGCCGTGGCGACCCTGACATACGACTACGCGGACCAGACTGCCGTGCTTGGCCCGTTGGCCACCGCTTCTGAACCGCACACGTACGACCTCTGTGATGACCATGCGCAAGGTTTGACGGTCCCACGTGGCTGGCAGGTGGTTCGTTTGGCGACCAAGTTCGACCCGGTGCCCCCCTCTCCGGATGATCTGATGGCGCTGATTGACGTCATACGTGGCGTGGCGGGTGACGACCGCGCGGACTCTGATTCGCCTAGACCGTTTCCGACCCGGCAAGAGAAGCACTGGGGGCGGAGCGCTTCCGCCTCATCGTCCACTGGCAACCCGAATCCGGCTGCACGGCAGGAGCCGGCCGGCCAAGGCCCGGGAGCGTGGGCGCCGCGCCGGCGTTCCGGAAGTTTTGAGGTCATAGAAGGCCAAGGGGGGCCCAGCGGGGGTCCCAGCCTGGATGGCACGGTCCACGGGGACCACACGGGGCCGTTGTCCAGGCCTGAAGCGGAGAAACGCGGTCCGGAAGACTGGTAACCCACTGGCCGGGCGCGGGCTACAGTCCCTGTTCCATCCTGTTTTCCAGTAGGGCCTGTTCTAAGCGTGGGGCCAAGTCTTCCGTGCGAAGTCGGCGGTCCACGTACATGAGCGCCCCGTAGCTGGCGGACAGGGGCAGGGCGGCGCCGGCAACCAGGGACGCGATAACGCTCAGGGCAAGGGCAGAGACCCAGGGGGCAGCGAAGCTAAGGGCCAACGCACCCACCACCCCGACGATGCCACCGACAATCGAGACGGCTGCCCCAACCACTATGGAAATCAGGATTGCCCTACCGAACGTCACCCAGAAGGCTCCAGCCGTCAGTTTCCAGGACCGCCTTATTGCGGAGCCGGGGGAGGCGCCCTCGACCACTGTGACCGTCGTGGCGAAGTAGAGGCGCACGGTCAACCACGCGGCGACAACCATGGTCGCTATCAACCCGACACCGGCCAGCCATAGCCAAGCCCAGTTGTCATCGGATGTTACAACCAGGAAAACTGCGACCGCTAGGGGGATCAGAGTTAACGCTACGACGGTGGCCGCCAATATCAGCGACACCAACAGCGCAGTGCCGATCAACCGCCAAAAGTGGGGTTTCAGTTCAGCCCACGTTTGCGACAGGTTCGGGGCCGCGCCCACCACCGCGTTTGTTATCGACAGCACCAGCATCCCACCAACCAGCAAGGTGGCTAGTGCGGTGGTGATGCTCAACCCGAACTCGGCGAATAGCCCAGCTAAAGGCTCCGTGACGTCGACCTCAACATCAACTGCTTGCGTGTCATCAAGCCAGCCTGACGTGATCAGTTCTTCCGCGCTTGGAGTGAAGGCCGCGGTGAACAAGCCGCTGAGTAAACCGATAATGCCCATCGTCACCAGAGAAATGGTGAACATGACTTTCGGGTTAGAGCGGATGGCGGCGAAGGCGCCCTCGAACAGGTTTCCAACAGTGAGGGGACGGAACGGAATAACAGGAGGTGGGGAAAGGAGCAGACTTTCTTCCTCCATTTGGGCCGGGAATTGGGTTGGCACCGGGACCGCAGGCCCCCACCCCGGCACGTTCGGTAGGCCTGGGTCCGCTGGATGTTGAGCGGAAGGGGACGGGACCCCCGCTTGCCCTGGCCCCGCGGCTTGGTCGGCGGGGAACTGCGGCCCGGGGGCGGGGCCGCCCGCCCCCCAATCTCCGTCGTTGTTTTTGTCCGTGTCCCCGTTGCTGTCGGAGGAGTAGTGGCCGCCCCCACCCGGGCTGAAGCGTGAGTCATCGCTGGTCGTCATGTTGGCATTATGCCGCACTTCGGGTGACAGGGCGCAAATCTCATGGCACGATCGGAACATGTCTGCCCGAATTCTGGTTGTTGATGACGACGTTGCGCTTGCGGAAATGATTGGCATCGTGCTGCGCTCGGAGGGGTTTGAAGTGACGGACTGCTACGACGGTGCGAAAGCGCTTGACGCGTTCGTTCAGAGCGACCCTAACCTGGTCCTTCTTGACGTCATGCTGCCCGGGCGTGATGGCTTCGAAATTTGTGAGGATATTCGGAAAATTTCCAACGTTCCGATAGTGATGCTGACCGCTCGCTCAGATACAACGGACGTGGTGGCGGGCCTGGAGGCGGGGGCGGACGACTACGTGCCGAAACCTTTCAAACCTAAGGAACTGGTGGCGCGGGTGCGGGCCCGGCTGCGGGGGCAAGAGGAAGTGGCGGAGGAGGTCCTCCAATTGGGGGATCTGACAGTTGATGTGTCCGGCCACCAGGTCACCCGCGAAGGGGAAGCGGTCGCGTTGACTCCCTTGGAGTTTGATTTGCTCGCCGCGCTGGCACGCGCACCATGGAAAGTGTTCAGCCGGGAAGAGCTGCTGGAACAAGTTTGGGGGTACCGGCACGCCGCGGACACTCGCCTGGTCAACGTCCACGTGCAACGGTTGCGCTCAAAAATTGAGCGGGACCCTGAAAACCCGTCGTTGATCATAACCGTCAGGGGAGTTGGATACCGGGCTGGTACGGGGTCTTGATTCGGGCCGTGCCCGTGAGGCGTCCCCTCCTGGTTGGAAAGTCCCTTTCCGCCAGGATTGCGATAACAGTTGCCGTGGTGATGGTGGGCATCCTTTCCCTGTTCTGGGTGTGGGCTTCCACCCAGCTCCGTTCTGACCTGTTTACGCAAAGGTTGGACGTGATTTTAGAGGACGCTTCGGTTCGTTTCTCGCAGGCGAAGGGCGCTTTAGACCAGTCCACAGCCACCACTGCCGACCAGGTTCAGGACAACGTTTCCCAAGTGTTGAATGGGATCCGAGAGTCCGCTGCGGGTGCGGGTGCCGTGGACGTATTGCTGCTCAGAAGCGCGGACGCTTCGGACTCTGCGCGCATCAACGAATATGCGGACCCAGAGATGGAAGGTCTAGTCAGTTCCGCCTTCGCAGCGCAACTATCTTCCGACAGTGGCACCTGGCAGTCGGTGGAAATCCCCGGTGGCAGCGGCCCCACACCCGCGGTCCTAACAGGGACACTGGTCGACGTTCCCCTGGCTGGCCCCCACGAACTCTTGATCGTCTACTCGCTGGCAACGGAGCAGGCGACCGTGAACCGGGTGCTGCACGTCCTCATGGTGAGTGGGCTCCCAATTTCTATAATCGTCAGCGCGGTCACCTTCATCCTGGTCTACCGCCTGCTCCGACCGGTGCGGGCGGCGGCGGATGCGGCCACCGAACTTGCGGATGGGGATTTGGATAGCAGGGTGAAAGTGACAGGACGCGACGAAATGGCTCGCCTGGGGGCCGCGTTCAACGACATGGCCGAATCTTTGCAGCAGCAGATCACCGACTACGACAAACTGTCCAGGTTCCAACAGAACTTCGTTTCGGACGTGTCCCATGAGCTGCGCACCCCGATGACGACAGTTCGGATCGCGGACGAAGTGATTTATGAGGCGCGCGATGCCCTGCCCCCAGCCGCCAAACGTTCCGCCGAACTGCTCCACTTGGAAACAACCCGCTTGGAGCAGATGCTGGCAGACCTGCTGGAAATCTCCAGATACGATGCGCAATCAGCCCAAATGGAAGGGGAACCAACCGACCTGTATCTGCTGGTGCAGAAGGTGATCGACGCGAACAGTGAACTGGCAGAACACTTGGGGGTGAAAGTGGAACTGGCACCCAGACCTCCGCGCACTTCCCTGCCTTTGGATTCGAAAAGGGTGGAACGGGTGGTGCGGAACCTGCTTGTCAACGCGTGCGAGTACGCGGAGGGAACAACCGTGAAGGTGACGGTAGCGTCGGCCCCCACTTCTGTTGCCGTGCGGGTGCGCGACCATGGGGTTGGCATGGACAGGGCGACAGCCTCCAGAGTGTTCGACCGGTTTTATCGGGCGAACCCGTCCCGCACCCGCACCACTGGCGGTTCAGGTTTAGGGCTCGCAATTGCGAAGGAGGACGTCCTGCTTCACAACGGGATCATCAACGTGCGGGGGGAGCCAGGAAAGGGAAGCTCTTTCGTTGTCACGTTCCCCCGCCAACCCCTTTCCGCGGTCACAGAGTTTCCCCTGCCCGTGTGGGAGGAGGAAGAATGAGAGGGCTGAATCCACATGTCCTCAGGGTGGCGCATGCTCTGGCTGTACTGGGCGTCGCGACGCTTGCGGTTGGGGGGTGCACGGCATTGCCCCGGTCAGGAGATGTGCACCAGTTCGCGATTGAGGTGCCAGCACGGGAGCCGATTGAGCAATTCGGTTCCAGCCCGCAAGCTGGTGCGGACCCGGCGCACCTGCTGGAAGCGTTCCTTCTAGCTTCATCCGCCGGCATCTCCGACGACTACCAGACGGCCCGCCAGTATTTGGTTCCCAGCGCGGACCAGGCGTGGCACCCGGAAAGTCAGGTCGTGATTTACGCGGCGGACAGCAGCCCAAGTGTTCGATTAGTGAATGAGGACGAGGAAGCGGGGAAGGCAGAGGTTGCCGTCACCCTGGACACCGTGGGAACGCTAGCGGCTAACGGGGAACTGGAGGAGTCGCCCGCAAAAGCACGCACAACGGTGAAATTCCAGTTGGAACGCAACTCGGTGGGGGAATGGCGCATCTCAAGCCTGGAAAATGCGGCCTTCTTATCGCGGTCAGCCTTCGAAAGTTCCTATCAGTTGAGCCGCTTATACTTTGTAGCAACCGATGAGGGAACTCTGGTGGCAGACCAGCGCTGGATTCCCCGCAAACGATCAGCATCGCATTTGGTGGACCGACTGTTAGAAGGGCCGCGCGAGTCACTGTCCCCGGCAGTGCTAGCCGACTTGGGGAAGGGCCTAGCCCTTTCTACGGGAGGCGTAGAGGTTGAAGACAGGGTGGCGCGCGTGGACCTGGAGGGGGACTTCCCCCAGGACCGTCGGGAGAGCAGCCTACTTTTGTGGTCTCTGGATCAGACTTTGCGGCAGGAAATGAGCGTCACGTCCGTTCAGGTTCGGATCAACACAGTGGTTTTGGAGGAAGACTCACTTCCTGCTGGCCCCGAGTATTCGCTGGAACGCATTGTTGCGGTTGCCGGGGGAGACATCGTTTCTGGCTCACCCTCAGCCACCAGCGTTGCCGTCGCTGAAGACCTGGCCCCAACTGGTGTGAAGAGCCCTGCAGTTGGGCCTCTGCGGGATTCCCCTGTCGCATGGTTAGGGGAGGACGGGACTAACCTGCACATCCTGTACCTGAACGGCGTGGAACCACGCGTTGTTGAACTGACCAACCCCGGGGCTCCATCGGTGGATAGGCACGGAAATGTTTGGATCACAACCGGAAAGCGCTCTGACCGTGTGACCGTGGTTGCCCCCGGCAAGGACCCTGAAACCGCCGTGACGGGACTGGCACCCGGAACCAGGCTGGGGAGCGTGTCGGTGTCCCCGGACGCTGCTCAAGCGGTGTTGCTAGTCGAAGGGCCGGGTGGGGGTGAGGTTTGGGTGGGCACCATTGAGACGGGCCGGGACGGTGAACACCGTATCGCGGAGCTGCGGGTGGAGGAACGCATTTCGGACGCAGCGCTGGACGTGTCCTGGGCTGGTGACACGCGCCTGGTGGCACTGGTTGCGGGGGGCGACGGTAACGCGACTGTTGTTTCTGCCGAGCTGGGGGGATGGAGCCAGCAGTCAGGCGCCCCTGGAGGGGTTGACCGTGTAACCGCTGGCCCTGCCCCGAACGCTGTCATAACCCAACGTGGTGACAGTGAGGCGTTCAAACGTTCGGGCGCGGCTTGGGTGGAATTGGGTGAGGACCTGCGCGGGATCCGCTACGCGGGCTAACCCGCAGCGGGATCCACAGGCAGAGTTTTCCACTGTTTCAACGCGATTGGGTCGCACGCCTGCGAGGCTGCGGGCTACTACTGGACCATGATGCTTACAAAGGTATGGGCTGAGACTAAGAACCTGCTGTTCCCCCTCCAATGCCCCGGATGTGGGAAGTGGGATGTGGCCGTGTGTTCCGACTGCGCCAGGGTTGGTCGGGGACCCGCCACTTCAGGGACACTTGTCGACAACCAGGGGGTGCCAGACCATCCCTTACACACTTTGGGCAGGTACGAAGGGGCGTTACGCGGCCTGATTCTGACGGCGAAGCACCAGGAGAATCATGCGTTGAACCCGTTCTTGCGCCAGGCTGGAATCACGTTGGGCGCTGCGGTCGCCGGCACTTTCACCGATTTCGACGCGGTCGCATTCCGGCTGGCCGCGGGCAGCGCTGCCAGACCTGCCATTTCTTCGCCAGCGCATGAACCCGCGCCCCTGTGGGTGGTGCCTGCACCATCGTCACATGCGCGGCGGCGTTCACGCCGTGAAATAGTGCCGCTGATAGCCACCAGTGCGGCGGTTTCCTTATCAGCATGGCTGGGGCGCCCCGCCCACACCGTAGCGGCGGTCGCCTTGCAGCCGGGCCTTGGTGGACAGGAGGGACGGGGAAAGGAAGAACGCAGCGCTGGACGGCTGAATTCGATGCGCCTGGCAGTGACACCCCCACCAGGGACGCAGATAGTGGTGGTTGACGACGTGGTCACAACGGGGGCCACAGTGCGGGAACTGGTGCGGGTGCTACATCCGCACGTTGCGGCGGTGGCAGCGCTTGCTGAAGTTGGAGCCTAAGAGGTCCCCGGCGGCGGGTCCCAGACGTGCTGTTGTCGCGGTGGTCCGTCGGGTTCGCCATCCGTTTTCGCTGGTGAGCCAGCGTACCGTGGTCAACAGCAGAGCAAAGCAGGGCAGTTCGAGTAAGATTAGAGGAACCACCGGAGCACTGCTCCCGCTGTGGGCTAACTGAAAATAAGGAGGCGTGCTACCCCATTTACTAGCAGGCCTGGTAAGCCGCTTTAGGCATATTTCATCCTAAGGTTTCCTGGAGGATCCTCATGGACATCGTAGTCACCGGCCGTAACGCCGAGATTCACCCCAATTACCGTTCGATGATCGAATCGAAACTTGAAAAAGTCACGCAGTTTTATCCCCGCGCCCAACGGGTTGACGTTGTCCTGACGCACGAGAACAACCCGCGTCAGGCAGATAGGGCAGAAAGAGTTGAGCTAACGGTCTACGGCAAGGGCCCCGTCATCAGGGCTGAGGCCGATTCATCGGACCGCTACGCTGCTGTTGACTTAGCAAGTGCGAAACTGTTCGAGCGTCTTCGCAGGTTAAGGGACCGCGCGAAATCTCACGATCGCGTGCGCATTGAGGCGCCGTGGCCGGGGGAACCTGCACCAGAGGTGGTGGCGGAAGGCTTGTCGGAGGACATGCGGGACGCTGAGCAGTGGAGGCTACGGTCAGCGGAGAACTTGAAGCCGGGGGAAACCCTGGAGGAACAGGTGGGGGACTCCCCGGTCGTGGTACGCCAGAAGGTGCATGAAGCGCGGCCCATGAGCGTGGATGAGGCGCTCTACCAGATGGAAATGGTGGGACACCCGTTCTTCCTGTTCGTTGACGAGGACACGATGCAGCCGTGCGTCGCGTACCACCGGAAGGGCTGGACTTACGGCATCCTGCGGTTGAGCACCCAGGTTGAAGACGAAGAGGACTAACAACCGAACCTAGCCCGCCCAAACGTGAAGGCGGCCCGGAAATTGCCGGCCTGGGAATTGCCGGCCTGGAAATTGCGGGCTGGAAGCTGGCGGGCTGGGCGATGGGGCTTGAGATCGGGCGGGTGGGCCTTCGGGGCCGCCCGCCCGAAGTGCTGGCAGGTGGTAGTGGTCATGCGCGGGTTGGGTGGGTAGCATTCTGGCTTCCCGGCGGTAAACTGGCGGAAGTGTCGGTCACGTGACAGTGGCCCAGGTTCATGACAGCTTTGGAATACCTATAAAACAGTGAGGTGCCCCAGTGGGTATTATCGACAGAATTCTTCGGGCCGGTGAAGGCCGCCAGCTGAGAGCTCTTGACCGGATCGCCGATCAGGTTGATGCGCTGGAGGAAGACTTCAAGCAGCTTACGGACGAAGAGCTGCAGGCAAAGACCGATGAGTTCCGTGCCCGCCTCCGTGAAGGGGAAACCCTGGATGACCTGCTAGTGGAAGCCTTCGCCACGGTACGTGAGGCCGCTTGGCGGGTGCTGCACTTGCGCCCATTCCACGTGCAGGTGATGGGTGGCGCCGCCCTCCACAAAGGCAACATTGCTGAAATGAAGACGGGTGAGGGTAAGACCCTGGTGGCAACGATGCCTGCCTATTTGCGCGCCCTTGAAGGCAAGGGTGTGCACGTGGTGACCGTCAACGATTACCTGGCCGAATACCAGTCGGAAATGATGGGCCGGGTCTACCAGTTCCTGGGGCTCACGGTTGGATGTGTCCTTGCCGGTCAGGACCCATCTGAGCGGCGCGAGGTGTACGCGGCTGACATCACGTATGGGACAAACAACGAATTCGGGTTTGACTACCTGCGGGACAATATGGCTCAGCGCCCTGAAGACATGGTGCAGCGTGGCCACAATTATGTGATTGTGGATGAGGTCGACTCAATCCTGATTGATGAGGCCCGCACGCCACTGATTATTTCTGGTCCCGCTGCTGGCGATTTGAACCAGTGGTACACGGAGTTCGCTCGGATCGCTGACCTTCTGGTGCGTGAAGAGGACTATGAGGTCGACGAGAAAAAGAAGACCGTCGGAATCCTTGAGCCCGGCATTGAGAAAGTGGAGGACCAGCTGGGGGTTGACAACCTGTATGAGGCCGCTAACACGCCTCTGATCGGGTTCTTGAACAACGCGATCCGCGCAAAAGAACTGTACGCGAACGACGTGGACTACATCGTCAAGGACGGGGAAGTCCTGATTGTTGACGAACACACGGGGCGTGTTCTGGCAGGTCGCCGGTACAACGAAGGTATGCACCAGGCGATTGAAGCCAAAGAGAAGGTGCCAATCAAAGCGGAAAATCAGACTCTGGCCACAATCACTTTGCAGAACTATTTCCGCCTCTACCCAGAAGGTTCCCGCGCTGGGATGACGGGTACGGCTGAGACGGAAGCAGCCGAATTCTCGTCCACCTACGGGATTGGGGTCATTCCAATCCCGACGCACAGGCCAATGGTGCGCCAGGATCAGCCCGACCTCGTCTACCCCTCCTTGCGCGGCAAGTTGGACGCGATCATTGACGATATTGCCGAGCGTCATGAGAAGGGGCAACCGGTCCTGGTTGGTACCACTTCGGTTGAGAATTCAGAGTTGATAGCCCGGTTGCTCCGTGAGCGGGGGGTGCCCCGCCAGGTGCTGAACGCCAAGGAACACGAGCGCGAGGCGCAGGTTGTGGCCATGGCCGGCCGGAAAGGCGCCGTCACCGTGGCGACCAACATGGCTGGGCGCGGTACCGACATCATGCTTGGGGGAAACGCAGAGTTCATTGCCCGGGCCAACCTGGAAAGCCGCGGTCTAGATCCTGAGCAGAACCCGGAAGAGTACCGGGACGCTTGGGCGGAAGCCCTGGAGGACGCCCGCAGGGCGGTAGCTGAGGAACATGATGAGGTCGCCGAGCTCGGGGGTCTTTACGTGTTGGGCACGGAACGTCACGAGTCCCGCCGCATTGACAACCAGTTACGAGGACGGTCAGGCAGGCAGGGTGACCCGGGGGAGTCCCGCTTCTACCTGTCCATGGAAGATGACTTGATGCGCCTGTTTAATTCGGGGATGGCCCAGCGCATCATGACCTCTGGTGCTTACCCGGAGGATCAGCCGCTGGAGTCGAAGATGGTTTCCAAGTCGATTGCTTCCGCGCAAAGCCAGGTGGAGGCCCGCAACTTCGAGATCCGGAAGAACGTCCTCAAATATGACGATGTCATGACCGGTCAGCGCGAACTGGTTTACGAGGAGCGGGCGCGGGTCATGAAGGGGGAAAACCTGGAAGACCAGATCCGCCACTTCCAAGAAGCATTGATCAGCGGCGTGGTAGCCCAGCATACGGTGGCGGAATCCGCGGAGGACTGGGAGTTGGAGGAACTCTGGGTTGAGTTGCGCGGCTACTACCCAGTGTCCGTTTCCATTGCCGACTTGGAAGAGGCGCACGGGGGGCGCAGTGCACTCACCGCGGAGATCCTCACCTTCGAGCTGTTGGGGGACCTGCGAACGGCGTATGAAGAAGCAGTGGAGCGTCTGGCTGAAAACCCGATCGCTTTAGAGCAGTTGGGGGACGACCCGCACGATGAGTTGCAGCGCCGGGTCATCATTTCGACCGTGGACCGGTTGTGGCGTGAGCACCTGTACGAAATGGACTATTTGAAGGAAGGGATCGGGCTGCGGGCCATGGGTCAGCGTGACCCGTTGGTGGAGTACAAGGACGAGGGATCCAAGATGTTCCAAGCAATGATGGAACGCATCCAAGAAGAATCGGTCCAGCAGCTGTTCTCTTACATCACACAGTTCGACAAGGCCAACCAAGAAAGGGAGGCGCTGCTAGCAAGCGACCAGGTGGCACCTGGGGCCATGGACGCAGCGCCCGGCGGCGACTCGGTGATTGGGTCGTCTGGGCCCCGCGTTAACGTGGCGTCCGCCGCAGCGACCGCGACATTGGCCGCTAAGGCTGGGGTCGCTTTCGGGGATGACAAGGCCGGAGGCAAAACCGTTAAGCGAGGCGGCCAGCCTGCCCGCAAGGTGGCCTCCCAGCGTGCTAACGCCCCGGCCAAGCCAGCGTCAGGTGCGGCGTCGGCTTCCAGCATCTTGGGGGACATGGGACGTCAGAAGGCACCAGCCCGCGCCACCTATAAGGGTCCGCAAGAGCCGGGTACGGGCGAGTCGACGCAAGGAATGAACCGCGCCCAGCGCCGGGCTGCTAAGAGGAAGCGGGGCGGAAGGCGCTAGGAGCCCCTAACCCAGTTCGAGTGCGGTGGCCAGCCAACGTCCCCGCTGCTCTTCTAAGCGCAGGGCCACGGCGCGAACACGGCCGTGCTCCCATAGCGTCACGGCAACCTCGAACGCTCCGGGCCCCACTTGCTGGGCCCGCGCGTTCCTTGCTACTGCCGGGGTTGAGCTTCTGGGAAGCAGGTCCGGGTGTGGGTGCAGTATGGGGAACAGGTCCGGGCGCACCCACCTCTGAATACTTCTGGGATCCCGCCGCCCTGCCCGCGCATCCAGCACGGCGGCAGCCAGCGCTTTGGCCCAACGGTCGGGTGGTGGGGTCGACCTGCGCCTTGTAGGTAGTGAGCCGGCTTCCACTTCGGGGGAGGCTGCCGTCTTGCTTGGGAAGGTCTGAAAGTTGCTCACCGTCCGGGTTGGGTTTGCGTGCGGTGGGGGCGGGTAGACAGGCGGGTAGGTGTTGATCGGCAGCCGTTCAGGTTGCGTGCGTGTCGGCCTTTTACTCCGGGACACTTGGACTCCTTCGTCTTCTGGATTGCGCCCACTAGTTTTCGTGCTGGTTGCGGCGCTGTTCTGCCGGGGCGGGGCGCCACTGCACTGTGGGTGTGCCCTAGCAGAACTAGACGCGCCCAACAGTGGCCTGGGGTTTGGACCCAACTTTGTCCCGCAACCAACCACTGTTGCCATGTTCCTTGGCTTAGGCGCGACATTCGACACGCTAACAACTATCTGGGGACAGCCCCCTGGGCAGCGGGCCTGTGGAAAACTGCCTTCTGAAACCACGCTGGTGTAGTTCACTGGGGATGGGATAATGGGATCATGCGATGCTACTTGCCCCTCACCTCAACCGAACTGACTGCTGCAACACCTCCGCAACGTGATGGCCTTACGCTGAATCCTGACCCCGCGGAGGGGGCGGCCGATGAGGAATTACGGGCCGCTGAAGAAATTGATCAGGCCGCCGTCGCTGCCCTGGTGCTTGCCCGCGAAAACGGGGACTACCCAACACGCTTGGTTGCTTGCGGTTCGCCAGAGCGGGGTGGCAAGTTCGACTCCTGGGACCAGGTTGACTGTTTCTATGTGGATGGAGACCGCGGACGCGAAATTGCGGCTCTGCTGGTGGCGGCCTCAACGCAGCAGCAAGCAGACGACCTGATGGAGGAACTGTTCGACCAGCCCCTGGAATGGTATGAGATTACCGAGAGGCTCACGTTAGCACGGGAGCTGCACGCCTAACGGGCAGGCTGCCTGTCGACGCGGCCGGCGAACCGGTCTGCGAAGTTCCGCAGGATCAAGTGTGAAGGGCTGACGTCAACACCGGTGACGCGTGCTTCCACTTCGGCACGTTCCTCAACTGGGTAATAGCCAAGGTCACCGAACACTTCAATGCGCAGACTGATTCCCGCATAATCCAATTCGGGGTGGAACTGGGTCAGGTAAGTGTTCTGTTTGATGCGCACCATTTGCACGGGCGCTACGGGACCGGTTACCAGGGTGGTCATGGCGGCAGGCTTCTCTACGACTGACTCATGGTGGCCGAGGTAGGCGCGGAAGTCGTCAGGGATCCCGGCCAGTATGGGATCTTCACGCCCCGCCTCGGTCTTAGTGAGGACGGGGGCGCTGATGTCTTCAGAGATCTCGGGTCCCACTTTGCCCCCCAAGTGTTTCGCCACCATCCCCAGGCCATAGCAAATTCCGAGCAGTGGAAAATCTTCGGTGATGATGCGGTCCGTTAGTTCCGCCAAGTGTTTCTCCACGTACTTCTGGCGCGCTGACTTCTCCTCTTCCGGGGCCGAGACATCATAGGAGGACCCGCACATGATGATTCCGTCCCACTGCCTAAGATCAATCTGGGGGAAGTCACCGGATTCCAGCCGGTAGTTAACTAGTTCCTCCGGTTCCAGGCCAGTGAACCGGAGTAACGCTTGCCGTTCGGAATCGGAAATCACCTGGTCGGTGCGGGTGGTTAGCATCAGGAAACGTTTACGCATGGCCAGATTCTAGCCAAGAGGCGCGGAGCGCAAGCCGGCCGCCCACCGCGGTGCTAGTCTGGCGGTCATGGAATCCCCGACCTCTTACGAAGACGACCTGAAACTGGCCCATCTTCTGGCTGACCAGGCGGACCAGATCAGCATGCAGCGGTTCGGCTCTTTGGACCTGCTAGTGGAAGAAAAAGCTGACTTCACCCTAGTCTCAGACGCAGACCGGGCGGTGGAGGACTCCCTACGCAAACAATTGAGTTACAGCCGGCCGGATGATTCCGTGTACGGGGAAGAACGGGGCACGACGGGGACGGCTAGCCGCCAGTGGATTTTAGACCCAATTGACGGGACGAATAATTTTGTGCGGGGTGTCCCCGTGTGGGCGACGTTGATCGCGCTTGTTGAGGACGGGGACGTCGTCCTCGGCGTAGTTTCCGCCCCCGCGCTTGGCAGACGCTGGTGGGCCGCGAAAGGTTCCGGCGCTTTCACGGGGCAGTCGCTGCGCAACGGGAAGCGATTGAACGTTTCCAAGGTTGCAAACGTTGAAGATGCGTTCTTGGCCTACTCGTCGTTGCATGGCTGGGACGACCTGCAGAAAGCAGACCACTTCCTTCGGCTGCAGGAACGCTGCTGGCGCAGCCGCGGATTCGGGGACTTCTGGAGCTACATGCTGGTCGCTGAAGGCGTGGTCGACATTGCAGCCGAACCAGAACTAGCCCTTTACGACATGGCGGCACTGGTCCCCATTGTCAGGGAGGCCGGCGGTCACTTCACCAGCGTCGACGGGGCAGACGGGCCCTGGGGTGGTAACGCGGTCGCATCCAACGGGGCGCTGCACGATGAGGTCTTAGCAACCCTGGCAGGCTCAGCCACAAAACCGAAGCGGCGCGGCCTGCGGTCACCACGCTGGCTGAAGCGCTCCTAGCAAGACCCGCGCCCGACTTACCAGGCCCGCGCGCTGCTCACGGCTTAATGCTCGCGCGGTATCTGACAGCTCCAACTCACCAGAGTCCACCGCCCAACGGTCCAGGGCGCAAGAGACCTCCGTGTCCAAATGACTGCAGTTCGGCAGACAATAGGAGGTCACTTCCTCGAAAGCGGGATAGGTGTTGAGGACGTCCTCAACCTCCACGTGCGCCAACCCGAATGAGCGGATACCGGGCGTGTCCACCAGCCAGCCCCCACCGGGTAGTGGCAGAGCCACAGCGGACGTACTCGTATGACGACCTTTTCCGGTCACCTCACTGACATGACCCACAGCCCGGCCCGCTTCAGGGATCAGCGCGTTAATCAGGGTTGACTTGCCAACCCCGGAATGGCCAACCAGCACGGAGAAACGGCCGGCAAGCTTCGCCCGCAAGTTCTGCAACTCTTCTGAGTCCGGCTGGGCAGCGGCCGTCGGCACCCAATCGATTCCGAACCCGTCGTAAGCTGCAACAAACGGCAGGGGATCAGCCAGGTCAGTTTTAGTCATCACCAGAAGTGCGGGAATGCCCGCCTCATGGGCGGCGACCAGAGCCCGGTCAACTATCCCTTCACGTGGCTGGGGGTCCGCGCTTGCAGCCACCACCACCAGCAGGTCAGCGTTCGCCACAATGACCTTCTCCGCCCGCCCGTCGGCGGCTTCCTCCAGTGAGCGGCGCAGCACATTTTCCCGCGGTTCCACCGCAACGACGCGCGCTAGGGTGTCGGGTGTTCCTGTGACATCTCCCGTCAAACGAACCCAGTCGCCGATAACAACGGCAGCTTTGGGTAGTTCCCGGGCTTTGACCGCCTGCACCGCTTGCTCACCCACAGTCACCGCGTAGCGGCCCCTGTCAATTCCAACGATGCGGCCCAACGGCCGATCTGAATAGTCTGGGCGGCGTTTGGTGCGGGGGCGGGACCGTCCGCTTGCCCTCACCCTCACACGCGGGTCATCTGTACCCCGATCTTGCCAGGACATCACAGCACCTCACTCAGCCAAGGCGGGTTAGGGGAAGGTGCCCCCTGAAGCAGCGCTTCCCACATAGCTGGAAAGTTCGGCAATGTCTTATCCGTGGTCTCAACATTTGCCACCTCACACCCCGGTACGCGCAGACCAATAATCGCACCAAACGTTGCCATGCGGTGGTCGTGATAGCTATCTAGCCGCGCGCCCTTCATGGGGCCAGGGGTGATGCGTAGCCCATCCCGCAGCACTTTCGCTTTGGCTCCCAGGCGCCTCAGTTCGGTTGCTAGCGCCTCCAGACGGTCAGTTTCATGCCCGCGCAAGTGCCCTATGCCAAGCAGGGTGGAGGGGCCGGTGGCGAATGCGCACAGGGCCGCAACCGTGGGGGCCAGTTCACCAGCCGGACCCAAGTCGAAGTCCTGTCCCGGCCATGTCAACCCTTCCGGCGCTGTCACGGTTAGGCCTGCGCTGCTGAGGGCCACGGACGCACCAAACCGGGGGAGCAGTTCCACCCAGTACTTTCCAACCTGATCGGTTGTCGCAGGCCAATCCTTGATGGTGACACTGCCCCCAAGTAGCAGGGCGGACGCCAGGAAAGGGCCAGCGTTCGACAGGTCCGGCTCAATCTTGATGGGGTTACCTGCTGGCCGTTTCGGTTGGGTGAACCAAGTGGAGCTTGACAGCCGCTCAATGTGCACGCCCTGGTCGGCCAGCATGTCCAGGCTCATAGCCACGTACGGCCAGGAGGGCAAGCGTCCCTGCGCCCGCAAGGTGGTGGGTGCGGGGAACAGGGGAGAAGCCAGCAGAAGGGCAGACAAGTATTGGGAGGACGAGGTCGTGTCCACCCCCACCGCCAGGCTCTCCTTTTCCGCCAAGGCGCGAGCCCTCTTGGGCCGCCCTTTAATGGTAAGTGGCAGGTAGCCGGGGTTCCCCTGGTAGCGCACCTTCGCCCCCAACTGGGTGAGGGCGTCCATCAGAGGACCAAGGGGGCGCGCCATTGCTGCCTGATCCCCCGTGACCAGAACTTTCTCGTCAGCGAAAGCTGCCAGCGCGGAGCCGAACCGCATGACCGTGCCCGCCAGGCCACAGTCAAGAGTGAAACCGCCACGCAGCTTCTTCGGGGGAGTGATTGTGAGCTGATTCGCATCTTCAGCGAACTCGAACTTCGCGCCGAACTGTTTGACAGCGCGGGCAGCTAGAACACTGTCGCGTGAAGCTAGGGCGCCCGCAATAACCGTCGGCTTCGCGGCGATGGTGCCAATTACCAGGGCACGACTGGTCTGTGACTTTGACCCCGGCAAGGTCACTGTCGCTTCGACTGGTCCACTGCCTGCAGGCGCAGGCCAGTAAACGTTTTCAGTGTTGTTCACATTGTCCCCCGTGTCCCTAAAGAACCCGCCCCCATTGTCCTCCCTACCGACCAGCTTTACCAGCACGTCCCGGCAATGACTGTGGTCCGCCACCCCCAGCTGCAACCAGGGCGGCAGGGTTCGGGCCGGCAGAGCCAGCGTGAGATTACTGGGGTGTGCCGCATTCTGCTTTCGTTTTCTGTCCGGGCTGTGCCATCATGGAGCGGATCATCTGAACAGGAATGGAGGCTTCCCGTGAGTAAACGAGGACGGAAGCGTAAAGAGCGGCGGAACAAGAAGGCAAACCACGGCAAGAAGCCAAACGCAGGTCGGTAGCCAATAGTGGACAAATAGCCACGTATGTACAGGTAAGGGCGCGGAGGATGTGAATCTCCGCGCCCTTACCTATACCTTTTTGGGCTAGTTACCCTTTAGATCACTGCAGGCCAGCGAAAGCTGCCGTCAGAAGATCAGCCTGCTCCTGCTTGTGCCGTGCCATCAGACCCGTCGACGGTGCGGCAGAAGCCGCCCGGGACACGACCCGGACACTGCGGACACCGGCCGGCAGCGTCGTGGTTGCGGGAACAATTCCCATGGCTGGGAATAGGTTCATGGCCAGGAAACTCCAGGCCCCCTGGTTCTCCGGCTCATCCTGCACCCAGACCAACTCGGCATCACCGAACGGTTGGATTGCCTCAGTGAGCTCCTCAACGGGCACGGGATGGAACTGTTCCACGCGGACTATCGCCACATTGGTCAGGCCGAGTTTCTTCCGTTCACGCGCCAGGTCGTAGTAGACCCTGCCGGAGCATGCCAGCACCCGCGTCACGTTCCCCGCGCCAGCCAGGACGCCCTCGTCGACCTCACCAATAACCGGACGGAATGATCCTTCCAGGAAATCTTCAAGAGGCGAAGTGGCGGCTGACAAACGCAGCAACTGTTTGGGTGTGAACTCAATCAGGGGGGTCCGAGGGCGACGGTACGCCTGCGTGCGGGTCAAGTGGAAGTGGTTCGCCGGCGTTGAAGGCTGGCACACCCACATGTTGTCGTCCGCGGCCAACTGCAGGAAACGCTCAATTCGGGCGGAAGAATGGTCGGGACCCTGACCTTCGTAGCCGTGGGGCAGCAGCATCGCCAAAGAAGACGATTGGGCCCACTTCTGCTCCGCTGACGAAATGAATTCGTCAATCACGGTTTGGGCGCCGTTCGCGAAGTCACCGAACTGCGCTTCCCATGCCACGAAAACTTCGGGCCTTTCCACGGAATACCCATATTCGAAGGCGAGCGGACCATACTCAGACAATGGGGAATCGTATATGGACAGCTTCGCTTGGTCCTCCGTCAGGAAGTCCAGGGGCGTGAACTCCCGACCGTCGCGCTGATCATGCAACACCGCGTGGCGCTGGACGAAAGTGGCGCGGCGGACATCCTGACCAGTGACACGAACCGGGGTGCCATCCATCAGCATGGTGCCCCAGGCGAGCAGCTCACCGAAGCCCCAGTCAATTGGGATTTCGCCTTTCGACATGGCTAGCCTGCGTTCGCTTAGTTCACGCAGTTTCTTGTGCGGCAGGAAGCCCTCGGGGAAACTGTTGTACACCTCCCCAACACGCTCAATTTCGGCAGCGGTGACCGCGGAAGTCCAGCCGATCATCATCCC
>CAYFVT010000001.1:77347-86159 GCA_964346705.1 uncultured Actinomyces sp.
GCCAGCGAAGCGACGCGCACCACAGCTTCTGGGTCGTCCGCATTCACGTGGAAGATTGGGATCTGCATCCCCTTCGCCATGTCGGTCGCGTACCGGGTAGACCTACCCGAAGTTGGGCCAGTCGTGAACCCAATCTGGTTGTTCACAATCACGTGAAGGGTCCCGCCGGTGCGGAAACCTTCCAGCTGACTCATGTTGAAGGCTTCGTATACGACTCCTTGGCCGATGAATGCGGCGTCACCATGAATCAGGACGGGCAGCACCGGCCATGAAGGATCATCCAGGACATCATCCTTGGCGCGGGCAATCCCAAGCAGAACGCCATCCGCAGCCTCCAAGTGGGAGGGGTTAGCAGCCATGTAGACGCGGGTTGCGACCCCGTCCTCGGCCGTGTAAACGCCTTCCGTACCCAGGTGGTATTTCACGTCCCCGGAACCATCATCGTCAGTCAGGTGGGGGCTGCCCTCAAATTCAGAGAAGATCTGCGAATACGATTTACCAGCCACGTTAGCCAGCACGTTCAGGCGCCCGCGGTGGGCCATGCCAATGGCAACCTCGTACAAACCCGCGTGTGCAGCGTCACGCATGACCGTATCCAAGAGAGGGATCAGGGACTCCCCGCCCTCCAGTGAGAACCGTTTTTGGCCCGTGTACTTCGTCTGCAGGAAGGCTTCAAACGCTTCTGCCTGGACCAAGGTCGACAGGATCTGCATTTGCTCTTCTTCAGAAGGTTTCTTGTAAGGGGCTTCCAGCCGTTCTTGCACCCACAGGCGCTGGGCCGGGTCCTGAATGTGCATGTACTCAATGCCAATGGTGCGGGTGTAAGTGTCACGCAAGCGGTCCAAAATTTGACGCAGCGGCATCTCCACCGACCCGCCGAAGCCCAGGGTTGGGAAGATCCGGTCCAGATCCCACACGCCAAGCCCGTAGCGGCCCAACTCCAAGTCGGGGTGGCGACGCAGACGGTAGGCCAGGGGATCAAGGTCGGCTGCCAAGTGCCCGCGGGAACGATAAGCGTGGATCAGGCCCTGGATGCGGGCGCTCTTCCCTTTCTCCACATTGAAGTCCGGTACCAGGTCCTTTTCCCACCGGTAAGGCGGGTAAGGGACACGCAAGGCGTCGAAGATGCGATCGTAAAAACCGTCCTCGCCAGCCAACTTCTGGGCGAACGTGCGCAGGAACTGGCCGGACTCCGCGCCCTGAATGACCCGGTGGTCGTAGGTGGATGTGGTGTACATGGTTTTCCCAATACCCAGGTCGGCAAGACGCTGAGCGGGAACCGCAGCCCATTCGGCTGGATAGTCAGTGGCGCCAATCCCGATGATGGCCCCTTGGCCCGGCATGAGACGCGGCACCGAGTGGGTGGTTCCCAGTGTGCCCGGGTTCGTCAAGGAAACGGACGCACCCTGGAAGTCGTCGGCTGCCAGTTTGCCCGTGCGGGAGCGGGCGATCAGGTCGTTGAAAGCATCTACGAACTGGGTGAAAGTAAGCGTGTCAGCCTCTTTCACGACGGGCACCATCAAAGAGCGTGTGCCATCCGGGCGTTGAACATCAACCGCGACACCCAACCCAACGTGGGCGAGCTGCTCCAAATAGCCTTTACCGTCTTTTTCCACATAGCGGACATTCATGCCTGGCATCTCCACCAGGGACTCAACCAGCGCGTAACCAATCAGGTGAGTGAAAGAGACCTTGCCCCCAACTGTCCGGGCCAGGTGAGAGTTGATGAGCGTCCGGTTTTCAATCAGCAGCTTCGCGGGAATTTCCCGAGCGGAAGTTGCGGTAGGAACACTCAGGGACGCGTCCATGTTGCGCGCCAGGGAGCGCGCGGGGCCGCGCATGAGTTCCAGCTTGTCTTCTGTTGGCAGGTCGTCCTGCAGGTCAGCGGCCGCACTGACAGCCGCGGACCGGGTGTACGGCGAGGTGGCTTCCATGATCCGGGTTGGGGGTGCGGGGGGAAGGTCTGAGCGCGTCACATTTTCGTGATAGTCCGCATCTCGTGGACCCTCCGTAGCCGCGCCCACTGGATCGTGGTCTTCCGGCGCGAAAGACGTTTCCACGGCAGGCGTTATCGTATCCTCCTCCGTGGGTCCCATGATGATCGACTCGGTACCCAGCCGCTGCAGGATTTCCCTCCCAGCGTCCGGGTAGGAAAGAAAGAATTGCTGCCAATCTTCCGGTACTGACTGAGGGTCCGACATGAACTTTTGGTACATGTGCCCAATAAACCAGTCGTTGGGCTGCTCTCCGCCCGCTTGTCCTGAACCATCATTTTCGGCCACGGTGCCTCCTTTGGCTGACATCCCGCCTTTGCGTGTGCCCCCAGCTTAGGGGCCCTAGCCAGCAATTTCCTCACAGCGCATGCCGATTATTCGCCGTTTGCCGTAACTTTGCCAGCAGGTTGGCATGGCTATAGGGCCAGGCGAACATTCAGTGGGTTCCCGTTATAGTTGTTCCCACTATGGACGCAGCCTTCCTGGCACTTGGAGTGGTTCTCACCTTGGGGACCGCCGTTTTTGTTGCAGCCGAGTTCTCTTTGGTGGCGCTGGACACTGCTTCCGTTCAAAAGAGAGCGGAGTCCGGCGAGAAGGGCGCGGCCCCCGTAGTCCGGGCGCTGCGCACGCTTTCCACGCAGCTTTCCGGCGCCCAAGTTGGGATCACTTTGACCACGATCCTGCTGGGGTACACGACACAAGCGGCCCTGAACCGGGTGCTGGCCGGGTGGTTCGGCTCATGGGGTATGGCAGCGGCCGTAGCTCTGACTGTGGGGGCCGCTGTCTCCGCGATTGTCATCAACGCCGTTTCGATGCTTTTCGGTGAGCTGGTCCCAAAGAACATGGCTTTAGCGGACCCTTTGAGCACCGCAAAACTGACTGCCCCCCTTCAGCTTGGTTTCACCTGGCTTTTCGGCCCGCTAATCACCCTGCTGAACGGAACCGCGAACTGGTTGCTGAGAAGGGTTGGGATTGAGCCGGTTGAGGAATTATCCTCAGCCCGTTCCGCTTCCGAACTGTCCGCCCTGGTCCGCCATTCAGCAGATGAGGGGGCAATGGACCAGGAAACCGCGGAACTGTTCACCCGCTCCATTTCCATGGGTAAACTACATGCCGTCGACGTGATGACGGACCGAGGACGCGTGCGCACAGTCCCCGCCGACGGCACCGCAGCGGACGTGATTGCGCTTGCAAAGGAAACCGGTTACTCCCGTTTTCCAGTCACTGACGGCGAAGATTTCGTTGCGATAGCCACACTCAGGAAAGCAATTGCTATTCCGTTGCAGAAGCGTGCGTCCGTGCCCGTGTCAGCCAAATCCGTTTCTACTCCCACCCAACAGGTCCCAGAAACGACCGGCCTGGCACCCCTGCTTGTTCGGCTGCGCAAGGGACTGCAAATGGCGGTGGTTGTGGACGAGTACGGTTCAACCGCTGGGATTGTCACGCTGGAAGACGTAGTGGAAGAACTTGTTGGCGAGGTCAGTGATGAGCACGACAGGCGCCGCCACGGCATCAAAAGTTCCCCGCAGGGTGGCTTCACCGTCCCGGGCACGCTACGGCCGGACGAACTGTTGGCCCAGACAGCGATCGAGGTCGAACAGGACGGCCCGTACGAAACACTGGCCGGCTTCGTCCTGAACGAATTGGGTGAGATCCCCGAGGTGGGGGACACCGTCACCACCGAAACCGCGAGCCTTCAGGTTGTGGCCATGCAGGGCAGGCGCATCACGCGGCTCTTGGTGATGGGAGCAGGCGAATGAACGTGTACCTGGGTCTGGCATTGACCTTCCTGCTGCTAGCTGCCAACGCGTTCTTTGTTGCATCCGAGTTCGCGGTCACATCCTCCCGCCGATCCAACATTGAACCTTTAGCCGAACAGGGACGCAGGGGCGCCGAGCAAGCCCTGTACGCGCTGGAACACGTGTCGCTGATGCTTGCCATCGCACAACTGGGCATCACCGTCATGTCCACGTCCCTGGGGGTGATCGCAGAACCAGCCATTTCCCACCTGATTGAGGCACCCCTGCTGGCAGTGGGAGCCCCGCCGGGGGTGGTTCGGGCAACAGGGTTTGTTTTGGCGCTCCTAATCGTCCTCTTCTTGCACGTCGTGTTTGGGGAGATGATGCCAAAAAACGTGACAATAGCGCGCTCAACGCAGTCCCTGCTGCTTTTGGCGCCCGCCTTGGTCACGTTGGGGCGGGCTTTAGGCCCCCTAGTGCGGGCCCTGGATTCGCTTGCGAACTGGTTTATCCGGAAGGCGGGGATGGAACCTAAATCTGAGATCGCGGCAACGTTCACGGTGGAGGAGGTGGCATCAATCGTTGAAGTGTCCCAGGAAGTAGGCAAGCTGCACGACGACTTGGGACTGCTGTCCGGCACCCTCCAGTTTGGGGACCTGAAAGTGGCCGACTTGATGGTGCCGCTGGAAAAACTAACAACCCTGCAGGCGCCCGTCACTCCGCAGGAAGTTGAACAGGGGGTCGCGAAAACCGGCTTTTCTCGCTTCCCAGTCACCGGCAGCGCCGGGCAACTAGAGGGCTATATCCACCTCAAAGACGTCCTCTACGCCGAGGCGGGGCAGCACGACAAGCCGGTCGAAGCGTGGCGTATCCGCACCCTAGGTGCCATTGATCCGGACGTGGAAGCGGGGGAGGCTCTGCGACAAATGCAAGCCACCGCGAACCACCTGCTAAGTGTTGTCGAGGGCGACCACGTCGTTGGAATCCTCTTCCTGGAAGACCTATTGGAAGAACTGGTTGGCAGGGTGGAAGACTCTCTACAACGTTATCCACAGGAATGATGTGGTTTACGTCAAGAGTGCTTCACCCGCAGCGTGAAACGCGTAGACTCGACCACGGCCTGGCGTCGGAGGCTTGGCGCCCGGGGTTCCCTGTCACAGGGAAACCTCTGCGGCCGGTACCTGAAGGCAACATGAATTGGGGTTCGCATGGCGGCTGGGACGAAACCAGCAACACTGGGCGCAGCAAGCTTGACCACAGGGGTTTTCCTGGCTGGCTTCGCTGGGGCCTTTGCGTACGCGGATGAGGCGGCCACCCCCGGTGACCAGAACGCAGATTCGGCAGACCATATTGTTGGGCGTTTCGGCAGTGAAGAATCGTGGGCCACTAAGGGTGAAGGCAGCGCCGACGCTGACGACGAGCTTGCCCGCCAGCCGGGAGCATCTTCCCGGGCCCGGGTCCGTGCCCCAATGGAAGTGGGACCGTGCGTGGCTGTTGACGCAGCCGCTAATGGATCGCGACAGATCACCACGCAGCAGGTCACTTACTACCCGCTAGCAGCAGGCACATACTCGTCCTCTTCCGGATTTGGTTTCCGCATCCATCCCATCTTGGGGACGGCAACCATGCACAATGGGGACGACTACGCGGCCCCCGCTGGGACCCCAATACATTCTGTGGCCGATGGTGTTGTTCGCGTGGCCAGCATCGGCCCCACGCAGGGACACTACGTTGTGATTGAGCATCACGATGAGGTGCGTGGGACCTATACTTCCCACTACTTCCACCAGATAGCTGGCAGCATCCAGGTCAGCCCCGGCCAAAAAGTGTCGGCAGGACAGACCATTGGTGCGGTGGGTAGCACTGGCCGTTCCACGGGCGCTCACCTTCACCTAGAAATACACGACTCATCGGATACACCGGTGTCGCCTTCCAGTTGGCTTGCGAACGCAGGAGCTGTATCTGTAGGCCAGGAATGCTCATGACCCCAAACGCGGTTGGCACGACCCCGGTCGTGTTAGCCCACCGGGGTGGGGCTGATGAAGGGCCCGAAAACACTGTCGAATTGTTCAAACGCGTCACGGCCGCGGGTGTCACGCACATTGAGACAGACGCTCAAGTAACCGCTGACGGTTTAGTGGTGCTCAGTCACGATGAAACCCTGGACCGTTGCTACGACGGTGAGGGCCCGATAAGTGACTACACGTACGAAGAACTGAAGCAGCACCGCAATGCGGCGGGTGAACCGTTGCCCCTTCTGCGCGATGTGCTTGAGCAGTTCCCCGAAACTTTCTTCAACATTGACGTGAAAACGGATGCGGTAGCGGATCCGGTTCTCCAGGCCCTGCGGGAAATGGACGCCTTAGACCGAACCCTGGTTGCCTCTTTCTCTGAGCGGCGGTTAGAGCGCCTGCGGGCCCAGGAGCCCCGACTGGTTACCTCCCTGGGTGTGAGCGCCGTTGTGAGGCTGCTTCTGGCCGCTGAAACCGTGTCGAAAGCTGAAAGCTGGCTGGTCCCGGGGCCCCGACAGCAGGTGCTGGCAGCGCAAGTGCCTGAAACGAACAAGGGGATTCGCGTTGTGTCCCCCAGATTCATTGCCACCGCACACGCCGCTGGCTTAGCCGTTCACGTGTGGACGGTGAACGATGTGGACAGGGTGAATCAGTTGCTGGACTGGGGGGTGGATGGGATTGTTACCGACCGTCCCACCATGGTGCGGGAGCTGATTGTTGAACGCGGGCAGGCCGGCATCGACCGCTCCTGATCTTGGGCTGCCGTCAGCTAAACGGTTCAGGTGCACTGTAGGAAACTGAATTTCAGGACCGCATAGATTCTGGTAGTGTAGTTCCGGCCGTCAAGGCCATTGCCCCGATAGCTCAGTGGATAGAGCGTCCGCCTCCGGAGCGGAAGGTCGCAGGTTCGAATCCTGTTCGGGGTACCATTGTTATTTGGCTGGGCAGCGCTCCTTGAGCGGTGTCCCGGCTTTTATTTTCCCCCTCTATTCTCCTGCACAGGCCCGTGAGCAGTAGCCCGGTGATCCGAGGAATGCGCGCGCCACGCAGCGGGCCGGAGTGGGTCCGCGCAATGCCCGTGCCCGGCGGCATGCCCCAAAGCCCACCCCTTAGCTTCACCTCATTCGCATCCGGCGACGGTGACGGAGGCTGGACCTGAAGACAGGGGGCCTGGCAGGCAGAGCTGCTTAGTGAACCGTGAGTGGAGCCGGGTGGCGTGGCTCCCAATGCAGAGGGCACGCAAGACGGTCGTGGCCTCAGTTCACTTTTGAGGCTTGCCGCTTTTCATCGGTCTGATCACGTCCTTGAAATTGAGGTCCAGAGCTTGGATGCCAGAACGTTCGGCAAATGTTGTTTCATCTGGCGTGATGTAACAAGGGGGCCAATTATAAATGGCCTAAGCTAAGTGGTCATCTTTTTGTGCGGTTTCGGCCAAGTTAGAGTTCATGCAAGAACCAAGGGACCAGAACTACTGGGCTAGGTACATGGTGGCTTTAGGTGACCGGATCCATCAGGTGCGCGCGGAAAGTGGGCTGTCCCAGGAACGGATCGCGGCCAGGGCGGGCCTATCCCGCTACACGTTTCAGAGGTTGGAAAAGGGTGTGGGGGCACCCGGTTCGGCGGCCAACCCAACTTTGGCGACCCTGATGTCCGTAGCGGACGCGCTTGGGGTCACGATCGCGGCTTTGCTGCCTGACCAGCAACTTGCGCCCTCCCCGCAGTCCCAGTCCCCGCAGTCCCAGTCCCCGCAGTCCCAGTCCCGGCGGTCTCACGCGCCAGGCGCGCCAGAGGGCGTCCGAACTCAAGTCTCTGAGCCTCAAGCTGCCCCCGTCGAGATGTCTGGCTCCTTGGCAACTGGGGATACTGGGCTGGGGCGCAGGGGCGGACGTGTCCCGTTGAGGGGAGGGCGGCGGACCCGTCTGCCCGTTCAAGACAATTTCGCGGAGGATGACTGAGTGAGCACTTCCCCAAGAACCCGGTAAATACGAATCGCGCTTTCCACGCTCACCACAATGCCGCTCAGGTCGGAGCCCACAAAGACCCACTCGTCCGTGTTACACGCGGGATGAGCGTCCCCCATCCACTGGAACCTGACGACGTCCACCAGCCCGGGCATGGTTTGTAGTGTTCCGTCCATCTCTTGCCCCATCATCACAACCGCAAGGGGTGGCCTGCCCGTGGCGTGAGCCATGTCCTCCGGGTGAGTGCGCTCCCCATGGTCCATGTCGCACCACGGTGGGCAGTCAGCCATTGCAACCTTGTTCTTAAGCATTCCTTTTGACCTCCTCAGGGTCCGTGCCTGGTGCTCAGCATGCGCGGGGCGCCCCGCGCGTTCCGACCCTCAAGGTGAAATTGTGGACAAACCTGCCTGTGAATCCGGATGGGGCGCGGAAACGGCTAGGGTTGTCCTCGTGACTCCTCAAGAATTAGCTCTCATTTTCCGCTCTTGCATCCAAGAGTCGGTGGCTGCCGGCAACCTGCAGCTTGACGAAAGCAGCATTCCAGACGAAGTGAAAGTGGAACGTCCCAGGCACCGCGAGCACGGGGATTGGGCGTCCAACATCGCACTACAACTGGCGGGTCGGGCGGGTGTCCCACCACGGCAGATAGCGGAAACCCTGGCGACCTGCTTGGCTGCCCAGCCGGGTATCAAGAGCGCTGAGGTTGCGGGCCCGGGTTTCATCAACGTGCGTCTGGAGGCGGCTTCCGCCGGTGAACTGGCTGGCAACATTGTGGCAGCCGCCACTGAATACGGGCGGAGTGGAACTCAAACGGGTCAGACAATAAACCTGGAATTCGTTTCAGCGAACCCCACGGGACCAATCCACTTGGGGGGTGCCCGGTGGGCGGCGGTTGGGGACGCCCTCGCCCGACTACTGGAGGCCACTGGCGCTGAGGTTGTGCGGGAATACTATTTCAACGACCACGGGTCCCAGATCGACCGCTTCGCTGCCTCCCTCCTGGCACGCGCGAAAGGGGAACCGGCGCCCGAGGGTGGCTACGGCGGGGAATACATTCAACAGATCGCCCAGCGGGTCCGGGAAGACGCCCTCGCCGAAGGGGAGCC
>CAYFVT010000001.1:86259-90349 GCA_964346705.1 uncultured Actinomyces sp.
TGCGGGAACCGCACAGGGTCGCCCGCTACCTGGAGCATTTGGCCAGCACCTACCACCAGTGGTATTCGCAGTGCCGGGTCACCCCCAGGGCGGACGAAGAGGTGACGCCCGCTCACGTGGCACGCTTGTGGCTTAACCAGGCTGTCACGCAGGTCCTGTCCAACGGCCTGCAGCTATTGGGCGTGACCGCGCCGGAACGCATGTAGGTTCTACTGGCTGCTGGCCCGGTTCGTCCCGAATCGGGTGTCAAACGCGGCGTGCAAGCCACGCTGGTACTCCTGGGCCCAGCGCCCAAACGGGTCGTTGACCAACTCGTCGTTAGAGAACCGGGTGTCATCCGTGATCTCCCGCACGCAGAATGAAGGAATACGGAGATCCATGACGGGGGAGAGCCGCTCGCATTCCGCGACGATCAGAGGCCGGTTCGCGCCTGCGAACTGGTCTATGACCCAGCCGTCCTCATCCAACCAAACGCCCCACCGGTTCTTGGCTAGCGTCGTGCCACCAAGAGTGGACATTTGAGCTCCCACAGCCACGTCCAGTTCCCGTTCGGCCTCATACCTGGTTCCCGCCACCGCGGGCCCTTTAACCGTGAGCATGCACAAATCGAAGTACGGCAAAAACTCTTCTATGGCCTGCTTTCCATCCAAAGACAGGTCCAATTGTTTGTCCGGTTGGGTGGCTTGCAGCCTGACCCGCAACCCGTAACCTTCGGCTGCCAGGAAGTAGGTTTGGACAATCACGTCCGGCCTGGACCCGTGCAGCAGCTGTGTGGGAAGGGTTTCTACGTAGAAGCGGCGTTCAAACTCAAAGTCGGAATCATCTGCTCGCATGCCTCCACCTTAATGCAAGGTGGGTAGGCTGGTGGGGGCGTTCGTCGCCCGCCATGCACCACAAGTAAGGGAACGGTAAGGAATGCATCGACCGCGCAACGGCGCTTTCGCGATGGTTTTGGCAGCAGGGTTCATGACCTTACTGGACGTGTCCATCGTCAATGTCGCCCTGCCATCACTAACGGCCAGTCTTCATGCAAGCGACAGCGAACTGCAGTGGGTTCTGGCCGGCTACGCCTTAATGTTCGGCCTGTCCCTGGTGGCAGCCGGGCGGGCGGGCGACATTTTCGGTCGCCGCAAACTCTTCCTAATTGGCTTGACAGGTTTCGTGTTGGCGTCCGTGGGGGCAGGTTTTGCCCCCACCGCTGGCTGGCTGGTCGCACTCCGCCTCATCCAGGGACTGTTCGCGGGAGTGCTGAACCCGCAAGTGCTGGGTTTGATTCAAGACATGTACAAGGCGCCAGAGCGGGCACGTGCGTTCGGCATTTTTGGTGTTGTCGTTGGGGTATCAACCGCAATCGGGCCCGCATTAGGGGGACTGTTGATCGCGGCTGCCGGCCCCGACCTTGGGTGGCGGCTGGTGTTCCTGATGAACCTGCCCATCGGCCTAATCGTGATTCCCCTAGCAGCCAAATGGCTGCCAAGATCAGAAGGGCGCGCCCGTGAAGGTTGGGGCGCCGTGCTTCGACAGTTCGACATGGGCGGCATTGTCCTACTAGCCGGCGCAGTCGTCCTGGTCATGTGGCCTTTCCTGGAATCCACGGACGAAGAGGGCAGCAGCCGCGGTCTTATCACCGGGGTTTTTCTGGTGGGCGCCCTAGTTGTTGTTGGCGTGCTGCGCCTGTGGGAAGGGTGGTGGCGAGGGCGTGGCCACGAGGTGCTGTTGGAGCCGGACCTGATTAAGAGTCCCTCGTTCGCTCTGGGACTGCTGACCGCTTTTTTCTATTTTGCTGGCTTCACATCTATCTTTCTGCTCATCACGCTCTACCTGCAAAATGGGATGGGATGGACCGCCCTGCAGGCTGGGGTGGCAGTCGTGCCTTTCGCCCTAATATCAGGGTTCACGTCTGGAATATCTGGCCGCCTAGTGACACGCTTCGGTCGGGCGATTCCCATTGTTGGTGTCGCCGGTGTCATCGTGGGCATGGTCTTGATGGCCGCGTCCGCACTGTTACTTCCAGTTGACATCGCCCCCCACGGGGTGTTGGCGTCCATGGCTTTCAGTGGGGTCGGCTCAGGTCTTGTCATTTCCCCCAACCAGGCGCTCACGTTGGACGAGGTTGCCCGGGCACACGCCGGGGTGGCAGCCGCACTGCTGCAAACATTCCAGCGTTTAGGGACTGCGATTGGACTGTCGATTGTGACCGCCGTTTATTTCACGACGCTTGGGGGCAGTCCCACCCTGGAGCAGCAGGAGAAGGCGCTTGCGTTTGGCGCATTGACTATCGCCGCTATCCTCGTTTTTGCGTTGATCTCTTCAGCAGCGGACGCCCTGCGCCGTTCTGAAGGCATTAGGGGATTAGCCAAGTGAGGTTACGGCAGGATCAGGCTTCCATTTCGGTGCCGGCCACCACGGAAGGGTTAGGGCCGGTGGGCGACTGCCTGGCTTTGGCGCTGGACCTAGTGGACGACGCGCATGTGCGTGCAATCGCAGGTCAGACCCGCGTTTCTCTCGGCGGCACCCGGACAGTCGAATCGTTTGACCCTACACGTAGGGTGCTGCGCGGGGACGAGGCGGAATCCCACTTGACTATCCGCGCGGTGCGCTTCGTGTTGGACCAGGTGGGTGCACCCCAAGCGGGGATTGAGTTGCGCTACCATCAGCGCATTCCACAAAGGGTAGGGCTTGGGGCAAGCACTGCCGCCACGATGGCGGGGCTAACCGCGGCGCGTGCGCTTCTGGGATCCCCGCCAAGCCTGGATTTTGCGGCTTTACGCAGTTTCGCAAGCGAACTGGGGGTGCCTGCTTCCAGGTTCGCTGCAGCTTCCCTGGGTGGGCTTGTCCTACTGGTCCAGCCGGACCAGGCAGGCGGGGGACCGCCCGATGTTTTGAACCTGCCGGTCACAGACCGGCTTGACCCCGTGGCCTTGATCCCCGGCCACGGTTTGACCCCTGAGACTGCCCGGACGGTTACCCCCGCGTCCGTGTCATTCAAAAGGGCGCGATCCAACGCGGGAAGGTCGGCTGCCCTGATCAGTTTACTTTCCCCTGGGTTGACGGTTCCGGAAGGGGGCGCAACGTGGCAACAGCTTCTAGTGAAAGCCAGCGAAGACCAGGTGGCAGAACCCCACTTAAATGGTCTGGCACCAGCTTCTGGGGAACTGGTCAAATGGTTGAGGCAGCAGGGTATCCCAGCCTTCATATCTGGCTTCGGCCCTGCGGTAGTTGCTTTGCTTCCGTTGCCGCGGCCTGTCGCGCAGGCCGCCACGCGAAGCGGGTGGCAGCTGATTGGTGCACCCGTCCGCGCTCAGGGCATGTGAGATCAGCCGCACCAGTTATCCCCAGAGGTAGCCGATCGGCCCGTTGTAGGGCACACTGTTGTTAGCATGGGTGCAGGCATACAGCCTTGACCTGATTCTTGGACGCTTTCGCTCCCGGCCCGTGCTAGTGAGATCCTCTTGGCGCTGATACAGGCGCAGCAGATTCAATCTTTTCTCATAGCGTGCACAGGCTGATGCCTGGCTCAAAAAGTAAGGAATCCCCCCATATGGAAAACACAGCGAATGCGGCGAGCTCAGCGGACCTGAGCAAACTCACGATCGCTGACCTGCGGAAACTAGCCGCCCAGCGTGGGCTGCGTGGCACTTCCCGCATGCGCAAGGCGGAACTGGTGGCGGCCCTTGCCGGGCACGCCCCAGCTGACGGCACTGACCAGGGTGCGAAGCAGCCGCCCAGTAGGCAAGCAGAGGCTAAAGCACAGCCGGAAACAGGGTCTGCAGCAGGACCGGGGAAGTCCAGTACGGATCCGGCCGCTGCCGAACCAGAATCCGGCAGGGGCGGGGACGTGCGCGCGGCCGTAGCCCAGGACCTGAAAGAAATGCAGGCAAGCAAGGGCAAGGCGGCCAACAAGCCGGATGCTGAAGTGGGCGCCCACGGCCTTGACGAGATTAGTTTGCCCGACGCTCAAGAAACGGGCAGAACGCGCTCCCGCCGGGACCGTAACGCCCGCAGGCGCGGCCGTGACCGAGGCGGGGCCCGCCGGGAACGGGGTCAGCAGGAAGGCCAGCAAGGCGGTCGCCAAAGTGGCCAACAGGGC
>CAYFVT010000001.1:90449-95249 GCA_964346705.1 uncultured Actinomyces sp.
GTGGCCAACAGGGCGGCGGTCAGCAGTCCGGCCGGCAGGGATCCCAGCGCCGTGATGATGAGGGCGAGGGGCGGGAGGACGACTCCCTGATACCAATTGCAGGCATTGTTGATATCCAGTCGAACCATGCTTTCGTACGCACCTCCGGTTACTTGCCGGGCAACAATGATGTTTACGTGACTTTGGGTAATGTCCGCAGGTGGGGGCTGCGCCGCGGTGACGCCGTGGTGGGTGCGGTGAAGCCTGCTCGCGAAGGCGACCAGCGCAGGAAACAGAAGTACAACGCATTGGTGCGGGTCGATGCAGTCAACGGGATGACGATTGAGGAAGCGCGGGAACGTCGCAAGTTCTCTGCTTTGACCCCCGAATACCCGCGGGAACAGCTGCGTTTGGAAACGACCGCGAAAGCGTTGACACCGCGCCTGATTGACCTGGTTGCTCCCATCGGTAAGGGGCAGCGCGGTCTTATTGTGTCCCCGCCTAAGGCTGGGAAGACGATGATTATTCAGCAGATCGCTAAAGCTATCGAAGTGAACAACCCGAATGTTCATTTGATGGTCGTCCTGGTTGATGAGCGCCCTGAAGAGGTCACGGACATGCGCAGCACGGTTAACGGGGAAGTCATTGCTTCAACGTTCGACCGCCCCGCATCCGATCACTCCATTGTGGCTGAGCTGGCAATTGAACGCGCGAAACGTCTGGTGGAGCTGGGACAGGATGTTGTTGTCCTGCTTGACTCCATTACCCGTCTTTCCAGGGCGTACAACTTGGCCGCACCCGCCTCAGGCAGGATTCTCTCCGGTGGTGTGGATGCGGGCGCCCTCTACCCGCCGAAGAAGTTCTTTGGTGCGGCCCGTAATCTGCGTGAAGGTGGCTCTCTGACCATCATCGCGACAGCTTTGGTTGAGACCGGTTCGAAGATGGATGAGGTCATTTTCGAAGAGTTCAAGGGGACGGGAAACATGGAACTGCGCCTCTCCCGGGCTTTGGCCGATCGGCGTATTTTCCCGGCGGTCGACATCAACGGTTCCGGCACGCGCCGCGAAGAGTTGCTGTTCAAGCCCGAAGAGTTGGCCATCATGTGGCGGTTGCGCAGGGTTCTTGGCAACCTTGACCAGCAGGCGGCGCTTGAGTCCACTTTGGGCAAGCTGAAAGAAACCCAGTCGAACGCCGAGTTCCTGATGCAGGTCTCCCGCACGACGGGGTCCGATTAGTCGCAGTGGTGGAGGATGTCACCGGTCTGCCTGTGGACCGAAACGCCCACTGGTGACAAACTAAGAGATTGGTTCCGGTTCACCGTGGCTATCAGATGCCTGGACCCGGCGCCCATGGACGAATACTAGGAGAAAAAATGAAGCAGGGTGTACACCCCGAATACGTTGAAACAACCGTGACATGCACGTGTGGGAATGAGTTTGTTACTCGCTCCACCATCACGGACGGCACCCTGCGGGTAGACGTCTGCTCGGAATGTCATCCGTTCTACACGGGCAAGCAGAAGATTCTGGACAGCGGTGGTCGCGTGGCCCGGTTTGAGGCCCGTTATGGCAAGAAGGCCGACAAGAAATAGTTTCGTTTGAGGCGCCGGCGACTTGGTCGCCGGCGCCTCTTCCGTCCCATAAACCGGCTAAGAAGGGCAAAACATGTCGCATCAGTCGATGCTGGAGGCGGTCGCACCTCTGGTGGAGGAATACCACGAGCTGGAGCGCGCCCTAGCGGACCCCGACCTGCATTCGGACCAGGCACGCGCGCGTCAGGTTGGAAGGCGTTACGCGGAGCTGGGACGCATCGTGAAGCGCGCGGAAACGGTGGAGGCCGCCGCTGAAGACCTTGAGGCAGCCCGCGAGCTTGCTGAAGAAGATGGGGACTTCGCTGACGAGGCGGACCTTATGCAGGTTGAGTTTGATGAGGCGCTGCGTGAATTGGTCAGCATCCTGGCCCCGCGTGATCCGGACGACGCTTCCGATGTGATCGTAGAGATCAAGGCGGGCGAGGGCGGGGAAGAATCTGCATTGTTTGCCGCCGAACTGGCTCGCATGTACCTGCGTTACGCGGAGCAGAAGGGCTGGCAGGCGGCCGAAATGTCCACTACGCACACTGGTTTGGGAGGGTACAAGGAAGTCACCCTATCGATCCGTGCCAAGGGCAACCCGGCGCCTGAAGAGGGCGTCTGGGCTCACTTGAAGTACGAGGGCGGGGTGCACCGCGTGCAACGGGTCCCTGTGACCGAGTCACAGGGGCGCGTCCACACTTCCGCTGTTGGAGTCATGGTGCTTCCTGAAGTTGAGGTGGATGACGACGTTGAACTGGACATGAATGACCTGCGTATTGACGTTTACCGGTCTTCGGGTCCGGGTGGCCAGTCTGTCAACACGACGGACTCCGCCGTTAGGATCACGCACGTTCCGACAGGCATTGTTGTGGCCATGCAGAACGAGAAGTCGCAGCACCAGAACCGTGACGCTGGGCTGAGGGTCCTGAAGGCCAGGCTGATTGCGGATGCGAAAGCGAAGCGGGAGGCAGAAGCGTCCGCGCAGCGGCTCTCCCAAGTGCGAACCGTGGACAGGTCTGAACGGATTCGTACCTATAACTATCCGGAGAACCGGATTGCGGATCACCGGACCGGGTTCAAGGCGTATAACCTGGACCAAGTTCTTGAGGGCGCGTTGGAAGACGTGGTCCAATCTGCTATCGCAGCCGATGAGGCCGCGCGCCTTGAAGCAGTGAACCAGTAGCCCGAAGTGGGGTCTGAACCAGCGCCGCTGTCCGTCTCGCGCGGCAGGCGAGGAAGCGCGCAGGTGTCGCAGGATCGCTTGCTGCGGTGGGGGCAAGCCCAGTTGGAACAGGAAGGGTTGCCGCCGCAAGAGGCTACGTGGCTTTTGGAGTGGGCACTGGGCGTTTCCTCCTTGTTACAGGCGGAACAGAACGTTGGCATCAGGGCAGCTGAAGCGTTCCGCAGTGCTATTGCCCAACGTCGCGCGCGAATCCCTCTGCAGCACGTCACCGGCGAAATGTACTTCCGCTACCTGCGTTTGCATGCGGGACCGGGCGTTTTCAGTGTGCGACCTGAGACGGAGACACTAACCGACCTGGCGTTGGCAGCTTTGCCGGATGGCTCCCAGAAAGTGGTGGACTTATGCGCGGGTTCGGGCGCGATTGGGCTGTCCATTGCAGCTGAACGCTCAAACTCAGACGTGGTACTAGTGGAACTTTCGGCTAGGGCAGCAAAATACCTGCGGCGCAATGTTGAGTCTACGGCATTGGCTGAGGGATCGATGGTGGGGGTCGCGGTTGAGGACGCGGTGTCGGCGCTTCCCGGTCAAGAGGGAATGTTTGACTTAGTCGTTTCGAACCCGCCTTACATTGGGGTGGCGGATGCACCCACCCAACCCGAAGCTCAAGCGGACCCGGAGATGGCCTTGTTTGGTGGGGGCGAGGACGGGCTGGTCACCCCGCGTGGTGTGGTGCAGCGTTCCGCGCAGCTCCTGAAACCTGGGGGCACCATGGTCATGGAGATTGGATCCACGCAAGGGAAAGCCTTGGCGGAACACGCGTTGGCAGTCGGTTTTGCGTCTGTCACCGTCGAACCTGACCTGACGGGATCCCCCCGCTTCCTGGTGGCCCGAATGCGAACTGGGCCCGCGCAGGCCGTGCGCGACGGCAGCTTAATTGTCATCCCGACTGACACCGTTTACGGCATTGGGGCTGACCCGTACTCCGGTGAGTCAGTTTCGCGCCTGTTGCATGCGAAGGGACGCGGTGAGCAGAAGCCGCCCCCGATCTTGGGGGCCAGCACGGAAGAACTGTTTCAGATAGCTGATTTCCGAACGGCCGAAGAGGAAACTTTGGCCCGGACGTTGGCTGATAAGTTCTGGCCGGGTCCCCTGACACTGGTGGTCCACACTGGGGCCAATCCCGGGCTCGGCCGCGGGGCCAGCCTGGGGTGGGATACGGCGCCCGTAGGCGGAACAGTGGCACTGCGGGTGCCCGGTCATCAGTTAGCCCTGGAAATACTGCGCCAGACAGGTCCGCTAGCGGTCACCAGTGCGAACCTTACCGGTGCGCCACCAGCGCAGAACGTGGAGGAGGCACGCGCAACTTTCGGTGATCGCGTGGCACTTTACTTTGAGGGAGAGCCTGGCGGGCCGCCCTCCACAATTGTCGACTGCACTTCCGGTAGCCCGCGGGTTGTTAGGCTGGGTGCAATCAGCCCCGAACGAATCCGGGAAGCACTTCTAGGACCGTCCGACGCTGAGGTCGATGCCTCGACTGAGGTCGGGCCTGCCGAAGGTGGGGTAGTGGGGGAGGGGGAGCCAGGGTGAGGGCCTACTTTCTTCTACTGTTCACGGCGTTGGCCGTCACCCTGATCCTTGTGCCCATTGTCCGCAGGCTCGCCCTGAGCTTCAACGTCCTCACCCCCATGCGGGACCGAGACGTCCACGTCTTCCCAATCCCCCGGCTGGGTGGGGTCGCGATGACCGGGGGAATTGTGATCGCATTGCTCATTGGGAATTCCATGCCGTTCCTGCACCCCATTTACACGGAATCCACCACCCTGTGGGCGGTGCTAGGTGGAACGGTTGCAATCGCAACCCTGGGCGTGGTGGACGACATTTGGGAGCTGGACTGGCTAGCAAAACTAGCTGGCCAAATCCTTATCACCGGGGGAATGGCGCTAGGCGGCGTTCAACTGATCAACATCCCCCTGTTTGGGGTCACGATCGGATCATCACGTATGTCCATTTTCGTGTCCATCCTCATCCTTGTTGCAGTGATCAACGCAGTGAACTTCATTGACGG
>CAYFVT010000002.1:0-60185 GCA_964346705.1 uncultured Actinomyces sp.
AGATGATCCGAGATCTTTTCTTAGTAGCGGGGGGAGGATTTGAACCTCCGACCTCTGGGTTATGAGCCCAGCGAGCTACCGAGCTGCTCCACCCCGCGTCGGCTCATACAGTCTAAAGCCAATCTGCAGAGTCATGCAAGGCAGGTGACGGTGTTATGCCTCATAGCCGCCACCCGCCCGCGGGCTATTCGGAGTCGGTGGCTTCCTGCGCGTCCTCACCTAACTCACCGAAGTCGACGTCCTCATCCTGCCCAGCAGTCAAACCACTAGTGGCCTCATCCGACGCGGATGGTTCGCCCTCGTCCAAGTTCTCCAAGTCAACCAACTCCGCCAGGGCCTCACCCAGTCGGTCCTGGGCCTTGCCGTAAGCAGTCCAGTCACCGTCCTTCATGGCCTTGTCGGCCGCCTTCAACGCCTCGTTCGCGTCAACGATGGCGGCGGTCAACTGCTCCTCGTGGGTTAGCTCGGGCGCTTCCTCGCCCTCACCAGGGGCGGGTCCTGACGGCTGGTGCACTTCGCCCGTTGTTGCTTGAGCGTCACCACCAAACGTTTGGTCCAGCGCCTCCGCCAGCGTGCGGCCGAAGCCCACCTCGTCACCAAACGCGGTTAGCACGTAACGCAGGACTGGGTAAGAGGTAGAAGAGGTCGACTCCACGTACACAGGTTGCACGTACAGCAGTCCCCCACCCACAGGCAAGGTCAGCAGGTTGCCCCGCCGCACGTTGGACCCCTGCTGGCTGAGCAGGTTCAGTTCAATCGCGACCTTCTGGTCCGTGTTGAAGTTGTTCTGCACCTGTCCCGGCCCGGGCACGGTGGTCGAGGACGGCAAGGCGATCAGCCGCAGCTTCCCGTAGTCGTCCCGAACCTTGCCGGGCTCACTCCCCGTTTCAGAGTCGACCGCCAAGAACCCGGCCATCGCAGCACGCCTGGCTTCACCACCACCAGCGGGAACATACACGGAGGTGAGGGAGAACTCGGCGCTCTCTTGCTCCGGCATTTCCATGGTCAAGTAGTAGGGCGGCTGCAGTTTCTGCATGGTCGTATCAATGGTTTCCGCCTGGGCTGCCAGCGTCGGATCCTCCGACAGGCGCCAGCGGTCCCCACCCGTGTAGAACTTGCTTGCTTCCGTCACGTGGTAGGTTTCCAGCAGTTTACGCTGCACCTTGAACATGTCCTCTGGGTAACGCAAGTGAGCCATCAGGTCGCCCGAAATTTCGGTCGTGTCCTGCACCATTCCCGGGTAAACGCCCTTCCAGGATTCCAGGACCGGATCATCATTGTCCCAGGAGTACAGGGTTACCGAACCGTCGTAGGCGTCAACCACTGCCTTCACGGAGTTACGCATGTAGTTGATTTTTTCCGAGGTCAGCATGTTGCTGCCCTCCCCGGTGCGCGAGTCCAACGTTGCCTCAAGCAGAGATTGGTGTTCCGCGTAGGGGAAGTTGTTCGAGGTCGTGTAACCATCCACAATCCACACCAAACGCTTCGGTGTTCCCTCATCATCATCCATGTCCACAACCGCAGGGTAGGCGCGCTGTTCCAACGTCAGGAACGGCGCCACTTTCGCGACCCGCTGCAGCGGGTCCCGGTCGTACAGGATCTGCGATTCAGAGTTGGTTTGGGAGGAGAAGAAAATGTCCGTCGACCCGAACTTGATGGCGTACAGCAGCTTGTTCCACACGTTCCCAACGGATGGTCCCCCGTCGCCGGTGAACGTTGTCTGCACCTGGCCGGATTCAGCATTGTCATCCGGGTAGTCAAGTTCCTGTGGTTCCGCCCCCTTCGGTGCACCCACAATCGAATACTCAGGGGAGTTCTTGGAGAAGTAAACCCGGGGTTCGTAGTCCCCCATTTCACCTTCTGAAGGGATGGACTGCTCCCAGAATGCGGGTGTCCCATCAGATTTCACGGTATTACCGTAAGCCGCAACCACACCGAAACCGTGGGTGTAAACCGTGTGCCGGTTAACCCAGGTTTGCTGCTGTTCCTGCAGCCCAGGCAAGTAAATGTCACGAACCGCGATCACCGTGTCCCGGCGTTCCCCATCAATCTGATAGCGGTCGACTGAAAGCTGCTTGTCGAACGTGTAGTAGGGGCGCGACTGCTGCAACTGGCGCACCGTCGGGGAAATAATCATGGGGTCCAGAAGACGAATTTGTGAGGTCGCCTCCGTGTCCTCCCGCAACTGCCCCGGCGTCGCATCCGTTCGTGCAGCGTACGTTTGGTATTCGACCTCATCCAACCCGTAAGCATCCAACGTCGCATCAATGTTGCGCTGAATATACGGCTGCTCCAACTGGCGCGCGTTCGGTGTCACCTTGAACTGCTGAATCAACGCAGGGTAAGCGCCACCAATAACCACGGCCGACAGAACGGTGACCCCCACACCTACGGCAGGCAGGCGCCAGGTCCCACGGAAAGCTGCCGCAACAAACAGGACAGCAACCAAAACTGAAATGACTGCAAGAATCATTTGGGCGGGCAGGGCCGCGTGGATCTCCTTGTACAGGGCCCCGTCAACCAGGTCCCCTTCTTTGGTCAGCAAAGCGTAAATGCTAAGCCAGTACCGGCCAGCCACCACCAGCGACAGCCCTGCCGCTAGCAGGCCAATCTGCTTGCGGGCAGCGGAAGTGCTGGAAAAGCGGGGGGAGAACACAAGGCCCCCGTAAAAGTAGTTAATGATCCCAACAGCGATTAGGGACATGAGCAGAGTGTTAAACAGGAAGCCCGTCAGCAACTGCAGGACAGGCAGGGTGAACACGTAGAAACTCAAATCCAGCCCGAACTGGGGGTCAACCTGGCCGAACGGTGAGCGGTTGAACCACACCAGCAGCGTCTGCCAGTTCGCGGCCAGACCACCAGCCGTCATCAAAGAGATCAGTGCCGGCACACCCCAAAACACCAGCTTCCTGAACGGTTCCAACCCCTTCTGGTATTCACCCAGAGGCGAGTCGGGGTCAGCCTTCTTCTTCGGCCGCTGCCTGTACGCCCAGAAGAGGCTGCCAATAATCGCCGCATATTGCACTGCGAAACCAACCACGAACAGGATTGCTGCAGTCCCCCACCGGGTCCACAGCACGCGGGAAGCTTCAATCTGGTTGAACCAGAGTACTTCCGTCCACACTTGGGAGGCCGCAAAAACGATGCCCACCAAAGCGGCTAGCACCAGCAGCGTTACGGCTACAGGGTTCTTGAGCGGGTTGCCCACGGGCCGGCCTTTTTGGCCGCCGGGCCCCTGCGGCTGATGCGGTCGTTGGCCCCACGGGCCAGGCATACTAACCAAAACTGTCCTTTCGGTGGCGCATGTTCATTACGGTTTCCGCCAAGCAGACCAGCCCGGCAGGCCATAATTGTGCCAAATCAGTCCCCATCCTACCGCCAGTTGTAAGTGGATACGGAAGCGTGCAACGATTACCGCCATGAGCGAAAAAACAGGTTCCACAGCAAGCGCCCTAGCCCTCAAAGACGTGGTGGGCCAACTGGAAGTGGGGGCGTCCTCCCTGGGTTGGGACCGCCCCCCGGTCCTCTACTCCCTAGTTCCAACAGGCGAACTGTTGCAAGCGGATGGAATACCGCAGGACGTCATTGATGACCTGACCGCCAGCTGGGATGGGACCGAAGCGCACTTGTCCGGGATCCTGCAGGAAACGATGCCCCAGGACGATTTGGAGGACATGCTTCTGCGTTTAGCGTGGCCTGACACCGTGTTTGGTGCGGCCGTCAGCGTTGAGCGAGTCACGGTCCCCCCGGAGGTGGAGGCGGCAGCGCCCGAGGATGAGGAAGAAGCCCTCGAGTTCATTGCCAACCACCCCGCGCGTTCCGACGTTCGCCTGACCATAGGCGTGAACCGTCTTGGCGAATCCTGGTGTGAGGTGCGCTCCCGCGACCACGACAGCCGCGAACAAGTGCTCCAGGGCACGAATTTAGTTCCGGCTTTGGTTGAGGCCCTGGGCATCGGTTTCCTTCCCGACGAGGACGTGGCCCCAAGCGCAGCCTCAACACTGGACGATCCGCCCCTCACTTAAGCCCCCACCCGGAACTTAGGGCCGGCCGCCACCGGGGCCGCGGGAATGCGTGTGGGTTGGAGCTAATCTGAGTGGGTTGGAGCTAGTCCGTACGCTCAGGGGCGTGCCCCACCGCCTACCCATCAGCTCCATCTACTACTCATGAGCTCCAGGGCACTCGCATTGTCCGCTAACTCTTGATTCCGGCGCGCTTCCCGCCTTAGGCGGCGCTGGCGGTGTCCATGGTGGCGCAGGTGGGCAAAGTTTCGCCTTCGCCGCCGCCAATGGCTTCCACTGCTTCCAGCGCTTGCTCAAACGTGGCGACTGGAACAACGTGCAAGCCTTGCGGCTCATTGCCGATAACGTCCACGCAGTTCGCTTCGGGTGCCAGGAACCAGTCCGCGCCATCACGCACAGCAGCATGCATTTTCTGTTTCACCCCGCCAATAGGGTGAACGTCGGCGGCGAAGTCGAGGGCGCCGGTGCCTGCTATGACCTGACCGTTAGTGATGTCGTGGTCCCCCAACTGGTCAACAATCCCCAAAGCAAAGATGAGCCCCGCACTGGGGCCCCCAATCCGCTCTAAATGGATTTCAACATCCAAAGGCATTTCAGTTTCAGCATCAAGGTAAATCCCCAGCTTCGACCCACTGTCTGACCCGGGGCTTGCCTGAGTGACCACTTGAACCGTTTCTTCTTTCCCACCCCGCAGGACTGTCACCTCAACCGGGGACTGCGCGGGGACCGTTTTCAGCAAAGTGAAAGGCACGGAGGGACGGTCAACCGCGTGCACCACCCCATCGGGAGTGGTCAGCGAGACCAGCACGTCGCCCTCTTCCAGTAGCCCATCAGAGGCACCCCCCGGGACGGCCCCCACCACGGTAAGGGTCGTGTCCACAGGCACCTGGAGGTACTCCATCGCAGCAATGGCCGCTGTCGAATGTGAAGAAACCATTTGCGCCTGGCTGGCCTGCTTGACTTGATCCGCTGTCGTTTCCTCCGCGTAAACGTCCCCATACGGAAGGATCGTTGTCGATGGGCGCAGCCACGCGGTAACCAGGTCAGCCACCCGCACCGTGGAACCAGGACCGCCCGTTTCTGCGACGGTCACCATCCGCAACTGGCCGTCACCGTCCGCACGGTCCCTTGGCTGCAGACCCAATTCCCCTTCCGCGGGACTGATCTGAATGACCTGCACTTCGCCCTGCTTGCTGAGGACGTCAACCGTCGGCCCCGCATCCTGCACCACGTAAGGGACAGGGATCAGCGCAATACCAACCGTTGCCGCAACTGTCGCAAACACTGCAGTCAGCGCAATCAACCACTTGCGTCCCCAATGCGGTTCCCCCTGCCCGGCGGGGTGCACGTGTGCACCGCTCCCGCCCCCATCCACGGCATCCACGTGCACTTCAACCCGGCCATCGGAGGCGGGGAATGTGAAAGAAGGCTGGGCACCGCTGGGCGCGTAGGGACCAGTTTTCGGCTGCAACCGCCGGACCCTGCGGCACGACATTTCGGGAAAAATTCTGGAGAACTTCACCGCCCCATTGTGCACTTAAAGTCCGACACCTGGAAGGGTTGCAAGCGACTGTAGGCTTGCACCATGAACGACTTTAGGGACTTTTCGGAACCGGACGACGAACAGGACCCCCTCAAGCGCCTACTTGAAGGTCTGCTTGGCGCGGATGGTGCCGACCAAGCAGCGGAAGCCATGCGCGCACAGGGTTTCAACATAGAAGGATTGGGCGACTTCGCTGTCCCCCACAACATTTCGGATGTGCTGCGTCAAATGCAGTTCCTGATGAATTCCTCCACGGAACCTGTCAACTGGCGGCTAGTGGAAGACTATTCGAAACAGCACGCGTTCCAGGCGGGGGACCCACAACTCACCGCCCCCCAAGTGCAGACGGTTAAACAAGCGCTTTCTGTTGCGAACCTGTGGCTGGATCCCGTCACGAACTTCACGGCGCCAGGCTCTGAGCTAGCCGCGTGGACGCGGGTGAACTGGGTGGAAGACACACTGCCGGGGTGGAAAGAGATCTGCAACCCGATCGCCGCGAACGCGTCCAGGGCCATGGCAGAGGTGATGGGTGATGAGCTGGGCATGGGCGGGGGCCTCCCGGAGGAACTCCAAGGCCTGGGGGCAACACTCAACAACATGATGCCAAAAATGGCGGCCATGGCGTTCGGTGCGCAAGTGGGCCAAGCCCTGACAGCCATGGCGAAAGACGCGCTAGGGGCCTCCGATTCTGGGCTGCCCTTAACAAAGGATGAGGTGGCCGCCCTCGTCCCCACTAACGTGGAAGCTTTCGGTCAGGGCCTCGAAATCCCGTACGAGGAAATTCTGCAGTACGTGGCCGTACGCGAAGCCGCTCATGACAGGCTATTCGCCTCCGTGCCCTGGCTACGTCATGACCTGCAGCTGGCTATTCTGCGTTACGCGGACCAGATTGCCTTGGACCCGGACGCGATTGCGGATGCGGCCCGCTCCATTGACCCGTCCGACCCGGAGTCCGTGAACCGGGCCATGTCCGGCGGAGTGTTCGCAGCGGAACCAACCGAGGCGCAAGCCCAAGCCCTAGCCCGTTTGGAGACCCTACTGGCCCTAATTGAGGGCTGGGTGGAAGTGGTGACCGCTCAAGCCGTTCGCGCTTACCTGCCCAGTGCGGACAGGTTGAATGAGATGGTGCGTCGCCGCCGGGTCACTGGCTCCCCCGCTGACACGCTGCTGCGCCAACTAGTTGGCTTGGATCTGCGCCCAAGACAGGCCCGCAACGCGGCCCATATTTTCTCTGCTGCCACTGAGCAGGGCGGGGCGGAAGCGCGCGACGGCCTGTGGGCGCACCCAGACCGGGTGCCAACCGCGCAAGAGCTCGCCGACCCGGACCTGTTCTTCAACCCGAAACAGGAAGAGGCACCGGAAGGTTTCTCCCAGTTCGACAGTGACCTGGAAAAACTGTTGGACGGCACGCTGGGGTGGGATGACGCGGTTCCCCTAGAGGATCGCGGGCCAGCCAAGAAAGACTCCGCGGACACTGACTCCGCGGACACTGACCCCCCGGGCGAACCAGATACGGAGCCGAACGACGATCCGGGCGAGGACGCCTAATCCCCAACCAGCGTTATCCACAGTAGGTCCAAGTGAGGTCGCGCCGCTAAGCGCACTTCGACACCCTAGGTTGAGTCCGCCCCGCCACCCGGTGCGGCACTGAGCTGGAAGGGGCTGGGATGGTCAGTCGGGAACAGGTGGGGCGGCTTCGGCCGGGAACTCTAATTTTCGAACTTGAACCAGGCATGGTTCAAGTGGGTTCCAACCCGGACCATGCCATCACTCTGTCCGGGTTAGATGCGCACGAAGTGGCGTGGCTGCAGACCATGTCCCAGGGGCGGGGGAACCTGCCACTACCACCCCGCTACCGGACTTTGTTGGGCCGTCTTGGGCAGGCGGGACTGCTGGCCACCCCTTCTCCGCTTGCCCCGCTCCGGGTCCAAGTGCACGGGTTGGACAGGGTGGGGGTGCGGCTGATGCGGCTGCTGGCGGGGGCAGGGGTACGCGCTTTGGAGGTTCGGGACCGCCGACCCGTTGACGACCACGTGGCTAACCTGTTTCCGCCGCACTCCCTTGGGGTGTCCCGCCAGAAAGCGGCGCGTGAGGCCCTGCGCCAGTGCTGTCCCGACCTGCCACTGGGCTCCCTTGACCACCCCGACCTGGTGGTTGTCAGTTCAGCAAGAACCTGGGACCACGGGACGCTAGCCCAAATGCTCAGCAGCGACATCACCCACCTGCCAGTTGTCCAAGACGACCGCGCTGTCACCATTGGCCCCCTGATTGCGCCTGGCATCACCGCGTGCGCCGTTTGCATAGACAAGCACACGAACGATTTGGTTCCCGGATGGTCCCAAATGGGGTTAGACCTGGCAGCATTAGACCCCGCCGTCACGCCTGACCACCTGTCAACAGCCGCGGCGGGCATGACCCTAGCCATGGTGCAAGCACTGGTCAGCGGGAAACCGCTGGGCAGTCAAGACAAGCCGCTGGGGACACCGGGCGCCCCCACCCTGTCTTGGCGACTGTCCGAAACGGGTCTACAAACGCAGGAGTGGCACCCGCATCCCGCCTGCGGTTGCGGGGCTTACAGTCGGACCGTGCCCGGCGTCTCCCCCTTAGCTGGCTAAAGGCTCAGCGTTCCCGGTACGGGCGCACCACCCGCAGGATCTGGGTGCCATAGTCCTTCAGTTTCACGTGCCCTATCCCCCGCAGTAACCCCAACTGCTGCAGCGTGGTTGGTTTCGCCCACGCAATGTCCCGCAAGGTGGTGTCCGGAAGAACCGTGAAAGCGGGCCTGTCCGCATCCCGGGCTTCTTGCACGCGCCACTGGCGTAAATCCTCAAACAGGGCACGAGTGTCAGAGTCGGCCTCTCGGTCAAACTCAGCGGCCGCCCTTTTCCGTCCCGCGGAAGTTCCAGTCTGCCCCCCACCCGCGCGTCCTCCACCCGAGTGGCCCCCACCCTCACGTCGGGGGCGCCCCCGTGCGGGCGGCTCCGGCCACAGTGGCACCAGGAAACGGGACAGCCGCCGTGATTGGCTTCTTCCCGCCATTCGCGCGCCAGCCCAAGACAGTTGAAGGTGTTCCTCCGCCCTGGTGATCCCAACGTAAAGTAGGCGCCGCTCTTCCTCTATTTCCGCGGGAGTAACCGCAAGCGATATTGGCAGTAGCCCCTCAGACAGTCCCACCAGGAAGACGGCCCCCCATTCCAATCCCTTAGAACCATGCAGGGTAGACAGGACCACACCTTCGACTTCGGGGGCCGCCTGAGTTTCGGCCCGCGCCTGAAGTTCTTGCACGAACTGGTCCAAGTTCAGGTGGGGGCTGCGTTTAGCCAGGTTCACCAGAGCATCCAAGTTTGACCAGCGTTCAGCTGCTGCCCCGCCCTGGCTGGGGGCCTCCGACCGCCAGCCCAAGGTCGCTACCACTGCCTGCACTAAGTCAGGCAAGGCGGTGGCCCCGGCATCGGCCGCGCCCTCACCAATCGCCATCCCTTGCCGGGCTGTTTGCCGCAGCAGAATGACAGCGCGACGCACTTCCTCCCTGTCAAAGAATCGGGCTCCCCCATGCAACTGGAATGGGACCCCAGCCTTCTGCAGGGCTGCTTCCAGTGCTTCCGACTGGGAGTTGATGCGGTAAAGAATTGCAATTGCGGACGCTTTCGTCCCGCCTTGGATCAGTTTCCGAATCTGCTGGGCGACCCCGTCCGCCTCTTCCTCATCCGTAGCGTATTTGACGAACGCGACAGCCGGCCCCGTTGGCCTTTGCGCTATCAGTTTCACTGCCCCCGGCAGTCCCTCCTTCGGCGCCAGGCCATCAAGGCCCCGGGAACGGGCGACGACCTGGTTGGCAACGGCAACCACCTGCGGGGTAGAGCGGTAGTCGCGCACCAATTCCAGCTCCCGGGCCCCCGGCATGCGCTTCGCGAAGTCCTCTAAGTAACGCGCTGAAGCGCCGGTGAATGAGTAGATTGTTTGAGCCACGTCGCCAACCACGCACAGGTCACTGCGGCCCCCACGCCATAAGTCCAGCAGGTGCTGTTGTACTGGTGACACGTCTTGGTACTCATCAACCACGAAACTGCGGTAACGGGAACGCACCTGCATGGCAACGTCCTCACGCGATTCCAGCACGGCGCTGAGGATCAGCAGAATGTCCTCAAAGTCGATGCCCCCGCGTTCCTCCTTCGCCTTCTCATACGCCTCAAAGAACGCTGCGAACTGGCCTACCTCAAGGTCACCGGGAGGTGTTCGCCCGATCCGCGTCGCATACTCCGGGTAAGTGGCTGCATCAACCAGGGAAACTTTGGACCATTCCACTTCCGCCGCCAAGTCCCGCACCAACGCGCGGTCCATGTCTATCCCCAAGCGGCCGCCCGCCGCAGCGACAAGTGCCGCTTTATTCGGCACGATCGCAGGGATTTCACCACCGAAAACGTGGGGCCAAAAATAGCGCAACTGGCGCAGGGCCGCCGAGTGGAAGGTGGCGGCAGTCGCCCGTGATGCGCCCAGCGCCCCCAGGCGCACAGCCATCTCCGTTGCCGCTTTCGAAGTGAAAGTGACTGCAAGAACGGTCGATGGGTCCACGGCCCCCGTCGCTGCACCGTAAGCAATCCGGTAGGTGATGGCGCGGGTCTTCCCGGTGCCAGCACCAGCGCGGACCGCAAGGGGCCCACTGACCTGTAGCGCCACTTCCCTTTGTTGGGGGTCCAAACCTTCCAACAGTTCTTCCGGGGAGGGGTAGGGGGAGGACGTCACTTTTTATCCCCCCACACCCCGGTGGTTTCAGCCTGAGGGCGCCCCCAGTCCAATTCGGAGGGATCCAACCCCGGGCCGCCGTCCTCACGCAACCAGCGGTCAATAATGGTGTGAGCAACGGCGGAAGGACCAGGAACACGCACCATTCCTTCATGCAGTGCGGCGCGTAATTCGTCGCGATGGAAGAACTGGGCGCGGTCCACCTCAATTTGGTCGGGTACGGGCTTGCCGCAGTCCTCTAACTCTGCTGGGAGTAGCCCGTCCGGACAGTCCACCAGCGCGGCAAAACTGAGCATGAGGGAACGAGGGCGAGGCCACGGCTGCGCCCCCAAGTATTGGACGGAGGTGACAGTCAGGGACACTTCCTCTTCCACCTCACGCACCACCGCCCGCTCCGGTGTTTCCCCCGCATCCACGTACCCCGCCAACAGGGACATCCGGTTGTCTTCCCACGCCATGTTGTGCAGGAGCAGTAGGGCATCCTCCTGGTTGCGGACCTCCACAATCACAGCCGGGTCAATACGCGGATATTCCACCGCCGAGCACTGCGTGCAAGTCCTTGTCCACCCGGCACCCGAAGGTTGCAAACTGTTACCGCACGATGGGCAAAACCGGTGGGTGGCGTGCCACCCGGCTAGTGCCGTGGCTTGAGTCAACGCGAGAGCTTCCTCATCATTCAGCAGCGCAGCCCCCATCCGCGTTATCGAATGCCATGCAGGGTCCGCACGCCGCAGGGCAGGCCCAAGCAGGTCCGACACGGGCCCCGCATCCGGAAGTTGGGCCGCAACTTGAACCTGCCCATCCGCTTTCTTCCCCATAAACCATAAAGTCCCAGGCGCTGCCGCCTCCGCCAGGGCACCCACCAGGTCCGCGGGAACATACCAGGGGCGCCTTCCACCCCCATGCGTGACGGTTGCAGCGCGCCCCCGTTCGTCCAGCAGGAACACTTGCGCCTGCTGCGGCTGATCAGCCAGCAAAGCGGGCACGTCCAGTTCCTCCCGCAGTTCACTAGCTGAGTTGAGGTGACCGCGTGAAAGGGCAAAATCCAAGTGCATGTCCCCCACGTTACCTGCCCGTCCCGACACCGCCACCCACGCCCAACCAACCTGTGGAAGTTCGCTGAAGGTCAATTCGGTCTGTGCACCTGAGTGTCGGGGGCGGTCGCTACACTGCAGGAATGACTGAAAAGCTCCGCGCGGATGGCCGCGTCTCAGACGAACTTCGACCGGTAACGATCACGCGGGGGTGGACGCCGCAGGGTGAGGGCTCCGTCCTCATCGAAAGTGGGGGGACCCGCGTCTTGTGTGTTGCCTCTTTTACTGAGGGCGTCCCGCGGTGGAAGAAAGGGAGCGGCAGCGGTTGGGTCACAGCCGAATACGCCATGCTGCCCCGTTCCACTGGTCAGCGGAACACTCGGGAATCCATTCGCGGCAAAGTGGGGGGCCGCACCCATGAGATTTCGCGCCTGATCGGGCGCTCCCTGCGCGCAGTTGTAGACCTGAAGGCACTAGGCGAAAACACGATCGTCATTGACTGTGATGTCCTGGTCGCGGACGGCGGAACGCGCACCACCGCTATTACTGGCGCCTGGGTTGCCTTGCACGACGCAATCCAGTGGGCGAAGACGAAGGGCATCCTGACGAATCGGAAGGCGAATTCCGCACTGAAGGACAGTGTGGCTGCCATTTCAGTGGGGATCGTGTCCGGACGTCCTTTGCTTGACTTGCCATACGTGGAGGACGTCGCGGCCGACACTGACATGAACGTCGTCGCGGTTGGCGCGGGCGGCTTGGTTGAGGTTCAGGGCACCGCGGAAGGTGAACCCTACTCCCGGGAAGAACTGGGCCAGTTACTTGACCTGGCAGAAATCGGTTTAGCTGATCTGACCGCCCTGCAACAGAAAGCAATAGGCGCACCTACCGGCCAACCCGTGACCACTGCACCCAATTTAGGGGCCAATAATGACTGAAGCACCTGCCGAGCAAAGTGATGTCCGCCTGGTTGTGGCAACCGCCAACACGCACAAGGTGCAGGAAATTCGGGACATCCTGATCACCCTGATCCCGGGTTTGGACCCGGCCACCATCGTGGACCAGTCCCGGTATCCGATTCCCCCGATCCGGGAGGACGGCGCCACATTTCAGGAGAACGCTGCTTTGAAAGCGGAAGCCGTGGCAGCTGCGACGGGACTGCCCGCGCTGGCGGACGATTCGGGCCTGATCGCGGACGTCATGGGGGCGGCCCCAGGAATCCTGTCGGCCCGCTGGGCGGGCAAGCACGGGGCGGACAAGGACAGCTACGAGCTTCTGCTAGCCCAGCTTGCCGACCTGCCGGACCACTTGCGGGGCGCAAGATTCGTTTGTGACGCTGCGTTAGCCGTCCCGGGCGCCCCCGTCAGGCACGGGGAAGGCGTCGTGGTTGGCACCCTGGTGCGGGAACCGCGCGGCAGCCACGGGTTTGGTTACGACCCAATCTTCCAACCGGAAGGGTGGACCAAAACAACCGCGCAGGTTCCGGCCGCTGAAAAGAACCTGGTCTCTCACCGGGGCCGGGCCCTGAAAGCCCTGCTTCCAGACTTGCTACCCCTGTTCGCTCAGGGCGGCTACAGCACGTAGGTCCGACCGGGACGGGCGACCTCAACGTCCCCATCGTATTCGGTTTCCGCATCGCGAACCTGCGCCTGCGGATCAGTCCACGGTTGAATGTGGGTGAGCACCAGTTTCTGGGCACCACTGTCACGCGCCAACGTTCCGGCACGCACCCCATCCATGTGGATACCGCGCGTGGGCACGTCAGTTGTGAACCCGCATTCGGCTAGCAGCAGGTTCACGTCGCGGGCCATGTCCAACATGGACGGGCACAGGTCCGTGTCCCCCGTGTACGCCAAACTCACCTGTTTCCCGGCTCCGGGGTTGGGGGACGAGGACGGTCCAGTCACCCGGAAACCGTAAGATTCCGCCGGGTGCTGCCCCCGATAGGACCCAATTGTGAAGGGCCCAACCTGCACTTCATCCCCGTCTTGCACGGTGTGGAAGTTGAACGTGTTGGACAGGTTTTCGGCTGTTTCGTAGCCGTCAATCTGCAGGACCCGCTGAGGAATTTCGGCTGGCCCGAAAGTGAGCAGTGGTGGCAGCGCGCCTTGCGGGTTCCATTTCAGGTACACCATGAATGAGATCACGTCGGCAATATGGTCCGCATGCCCGTGGCTGATCAGCAGGGCATCCACTTCACCTGGGTCCACGTACTGCCAGAGGGCACCGAATGAGCCGGGACCAATGTCCATGACTATCGACCAGGTGCGCGGCTGACCCGTCTTCGGGTCGACCCCTTGCGCTTGAACCAGATAGCTGGAGGCAGGTGAGGCAACCCCCGACATGGACCCAGAACTACCAACTACCGTGAGTTTCACGCCGAACCTTCCCGCGGGGCAACAACTTCTGATCGCGTCACTTCGGGCCCCAGGAACCGACGCGCTAAACGCTGAAAATCTGGACTGTCACTGGTCGTCAGAAAACGGTAGGTGGCCTCTTCGGTTCCGGGCCTTGGTTCATGCATCAGGCCCAGGTCTACCAGGGCCGAATATGTTTCCACCGCAGTCGCTTCGGAGGAGGACACTACCTGCACCCCAGGACCCATTTCCTTACCTATGACCCCGCTGAGTAGCGGGTAGTGCGTGCATCCCAACACCACGGTGTCAACCCCCGCCTCCTTCAGTGGCTTCAAGTAGTCCTTGGCGGCCTGGGTGACTGCGGGCCCCGTGGTTTCACCGCGTTCCACGAACTCCACGAAACTAGGGCACGCCTGCTGGCGCACTTCCACCCCCGGCACTGCTGCCAGTGCGGAAGGATACGCTTGCGAAGCGATCGTTCCCACCGTCCCAATTACGCCAACTGTTCCATTTCGGGTTGCCTGGGCTGCGTTCCTGGCCGCCGGGGTAATAACTTCCAGGACGGGGATTCCCAGGCCCTCTTGGTACCGTTCCCGCGCGTCCGCCAACGCGGCAGCCGTCGCGGTGTTGCAAGCAATAACAAGGAGTTTTGCCCCCTGCTCTACCAGAGCATCCAACCCGGCCAACGTCATTTCCCGCACCTGCGCTATGGGGCGCGGGCCATAAGGTGTGTTCTGGGTGTCCCCCAGGTAAATAACGTCCTCATCCGGCAGCTTGTCAATGATGGCGCGGGCCACCGTCAAGCCCCCCAAGCCCGAATCAAAAATGCCTATAGGTCGATTGTCCACGCTTCCGACGGTAGCCGAAAAACGGGCGGGGATCGTGCTGGGAGCCGTGAAACTTGACACCCGCAGCCGCTTCTTTCCCGCTACCGTAGAGGCATGCTTACACCGCAACCGGCCACGCCGGATTCGACAGCGCTGCTGACAGACAAATACGAACTAACAATGATTGACGCCGCACTGGCTTCAGGGGTAGCTCAGCGTAGAGCTATCTTCGAACTTTTTGGACGCAACCTTCCCCATTCACGCCGTTTCGGGGTTGTGGCCGGCACGGGACGCCTGCTGGAAGGGCTGCGCAGATTCCGTTTCGACCAAACCCAACTTGAATGGCTGGAAGGCCAGCGGTTCCTGAGGCCAGCAACCCTGGACTACCTGGCGGACTTCAAGTTCTCAGGAAACATTTCAGGCTACGCGGAAGGTGAACTGTACTTCGCGGGCAGCCCCATCCTGACGGTGGAGGGAACCTTCGCGGAAGCCACCATTTTAGAGACCCTGTTCCTTTCCATCTTCAACCACGACTGCGCCGTCGCAGCAGCGGGCTCCCGAATGACCATCGCAGCCCACGGGCGTCCCTGCGTGGACATGGGGGCCCGCCGCACCCACGAACGGGCCGCCGTCTCCGCAGCGCGGGCCGCTTTCATTGCGGGGTTCACGGCCTCATCCGACTTGGAGTCGGGCATCCGTTACGGTCTGGACACGGTGGGAACATCCGCCCATTCCTTCACCCTGCTGTACGACAGTGAAGAGGACGCGTTCGCCGCTCAAATCGCGGCCCTTGGCCCCGGAACCACCCTGCTGGTTGACACTTACGACATCGAACAAGGCGTGAACAACGCTGTCCAAGCCGCGCGGGATGCGGGTGGCGAACTAGGCGCGGTCCGCCTTGATTCGGGGGATCTGGTGGCCCACGCGGTGCGGGTACGCAACCAGTTAGATGAGCTGGGGGCAACCTCAACGAAGATCACTGTCACCTCCGACCTGGACGAATACTCGATCGCCGCCCTCGGTGCCGCTCCGGTTGACACTTACGGGGTGGGAACGCGGCTGGTGACCGGGTCGGGGGTGCCGGCGGCCGCCCTCGTTTATAAACTGGTTGAACGTGAGGACGCGGCCGGGAACATGGTTCCCATGGCGAAAAAATCAGAATCTAAGGGCACTGTTGGTGGGCGAAAGGTCGCGGGGCGCCTACACGACGCTCGGGGTCGTGCCGCACAGGAAGCCCTAGTCATGGGCGCTCCCGTGCAGGAGGCGCGCGAACGTTTGGAAGAGGCGGGGGCTCGCTTGCTGCAGGTGCCCCTTGTCGAGGGCGGGGTCATCCTGGAAGAATCCTGGAAGCCCGAAGGGGCAGTCGCCGCGCAGAAACGCCACCACGACTCCCGCAACGAACTGCCCTACCAGGGTTGGCGACTGGCTGACGGCGACCCGGCTATCCCAACCCGCTACTACGGGACGGGGGACCCAATCCGCCTCTAACCGCTAATCATCGCCTCCGCTAGTTGCGGCACTATTGGCCGCCGGAGGCTGCTATTTGTCGGGTGCGAACGGCCAGTTGTCGCCCTGGCCTTCCCCTTCGTCCCTAAGCGCCTTACACCGCGGGCACACCGGGTACTTCTTCGCGTCGCGCGTGGGCACCCACACTTTGCCGCAGAGGGCAACAACCGCCTGTCCGGTTACTGCTGCAGCGTTTGCCCTGTCACGGCGCACATAGTGGGCGAACCGGTCCTGGTCGCCGTCCCCCGCGTGCGGTTTAACCTTTGGTTTCTCCAGGACATCCGCGCCGCCTGCTGGTTTTGTTTCCGTCATGGTTAGGCCCTGAACGCTTCCCACTCGTACGTGTAGAAGTCCGCCAGTTTCAACTGGCTGGCAGCCGCCTCATCCAGTAGCAGCGTCACGTCCTGGTGGAACTGCAGGACGGTAGCAGGCCACAGGGCGCTAACCCCGCCCTCGACAGTCTGAGCAATGGCCTCAGCCTTCTGTTCGCCCTGCGCGACCAGCACGATCTTTTTTGCCCGTCCAATGGTGGCTAAACCCTGTGTGATGGAGAAGCGCGGCACCAGGCTGATGTCGTCACCGAAGAAGCGGGCATTATCGACCCTCGTCTGTTCCGTCAGCGCCTGCTGGTGGGTAACCGAGGTTAGTGACCCCCCTGGCTCGTTGAACGCAATGTGCCCGTAAGTGCCGATACCTAGAATCTGCAGGTCCACGCCCCCGGAAGCAAGCAGTTCGGCCTCATACGCTTTCGCCGCAGCCTTCGGATCCGCGGCAGTCCCGTCCGGGCCGTGCACAGCGCCCGGCGCGAAGTCAACGTGAGAGGTGAACACGCGGTCAATGACGTTCCGGTAGTTTTCCTCATGGTCGGCAGGTAATCCCACGTATTCATCCAGCAGGAAAGCCTGCACCTTCGCAAATGATATTTCCCCAGCCTTGTACCGCCTGATCAACTCCTCATAAACGGGGAGGGGGGAGGAACCGGTCGCCAACCCAAGGACCGCGTCCGGCTTCCCGGTCAGTAGTTCCGTGTACATGTCCGCCGCCACGTGGGCGATCTGTTCGGTACTAGACAGGATTGCAACGTTCACTTAGGTCTCCAAAAGTTGTCAGTGCGGGCGGTCAATAGTCTCAGCCTCCAAGCATACCCAGATCCAAACGGGAGCGGTCACGCGCCTCTGCTGGTGGAGGGCAAACAAAAGGGGCGGAGAGCCTCACGCTCCCCGCCCCAACTGCAGTCGTCAGGCCCTGCCTTAGCGGCCGACAGCCTTCTTCAGGGCAGAGCCCGCGGAGATCTTCACACCGTACCCGGCTGGGATCTGAATCTCTTCACCCGTGCGGGGGTTACGTCCCGTGCGGGCTGCGCGTTCAACACGCTCCAGCGACATCAAGCCCGTCACCCGCACTGCGCGGCCTTCGGACAGGGCTTCAACCAGGACAGCCTGGAACGCACCAAGAGCAGCGTCGGCGTCGGCCTTCGTCAGGCCCGCACGCTCAGCCACCTGGCTTACAAGTTCAGTGCGATTGATCGACATCTAGTGTTCCTCTTCCATAATTTGGAGTAGTTCTCATGCCACATGAGTGACCACGCAAAACCTTACGCACGCAAGGCCCGCTTGTCAGGTTTCGTCCGCCCGCAGCCTTCCAATAAGGCAGGTTCCCGCCAGGTCGAAGTATCGGCCCCTCAGGGTGGCAGCGGCCCAGCGACGCAACCTGTGCAGAAGGTGTCCAACGCCGTCAAACTACGCCTGACCTGCATAGATACACCTGAGACGGCGTTTGGGGAAACCTGGTAATCACACCAAGACGTCCAGTAGAGAGCTGCGCCCGCCACCCGCGTTGACCCGATTGCGACATTAAGCACCCGCCCATTTTTGCTGCCAGATAGGAGGCGATGTCCCCCTGTTTTCGGCTGAAAATGGCACAACAAAGCCCAGGTGGCGCAAGGCCTACCTGGGCTAGTTTGTGGAGATGCCGGGAATCGAACCCGGGTCCGGCAATTGGCCCCGGGGTCTTCTCCGGGTGCAGTCTGCAAATAATTTCTCAGCCCTCAGCATCACGCAGACATGCTACTGAATGGGCTCAAGTCAACTTAGTGTCGGATTGTGCTCGTTGACAGCGCACAATCCCAGTGGCTTCCTAAATGACGCCAGGACCCGGGGCGAAAGCAGACCCCCAGGCTGACGGACCATAAGGTCCTAACTCTTACCTAATAAATTAGGCGGCTAGGACGTAGTCAGTGCTGTTACGTTCGGCACTTATTGTTTTGCACGCATCGTTTACGAGATTAGCGCACGTCCTCGACCCGCTTCCCCCCGACCGACAACCACCGTCGAAACCGATCATCCCCTATAAAGTTTTTCAACTTCTTTCACGCCCAACCCGACAAGCGGGCCCTGCGCGCATTACAGGGTATAGCGAAACACCCCCACCGCGCAAGGGATGGGGCCACAAAGCACACAGCGTTAGCGACGAGGGCGTTTAAGGTACCTGCTCATGGCACGCTGCGCTTCGCGTTCATCCTGCTTCTCCCGCAGCGCATGCCTCTTATCCCATTCTTTCTTTCCGCGCCCCAAACCGACCTCAACTTTGGCGCGGCCGCCAAGGAAATAGAGTTCCAAGGGCACAGCCGCGTACCCCTTAGCGGCAACCGCTTGACCCCACTTATCGATCTGATTGCGGTGTAATAACAGCTTCCGCTTCCGGGTTGGCGCATGGTTGTTCCACGACCCTTGGGAGTACATGGGGATGTTCACCCCGTACAACCAGGCCTCACCCCCCGTGAACTCCACCCAGCCATCAACGATGGAAGCACGGCCGGCTCGCAGCGCCTTCACCTCGGTGCCGCCTAACACCAGGCCAGCCTCCACCCGGTCCTCAATTTCATAGTCATGGCGGGCCCGCTTGTTGCGCGCAATCACCTGCTTAGCGTCAGCCGCTTCTTTCCGTTTTTCGGCCTCAGTTGGTTTTGGTTGCTTCCATGGTTTTGCCATCAGGTCCTCAGAAGGAAGCGTAGGGGACTATGTTCACGGGCGTCCCATTCCGATACAGCTCCCAGTGAACGTGGCAGCCCGTAGAACGGCCAGTGGTGCCGGTCAGACCGATAACGGTCCCCGTGTTCACCTTCTGCCCCGTGGAGACGGAGATTGAGGAGAAGTGGGCGTGGCGGGTGACAAGCGAGTTCCCGCCCACCAGGCCGTGGTTTACTTCCACAAAGTTGCCGCTGATGTCGTTGTAGCCGGTGCGGCTGACCACGCCCGCACGTCCCGGGTATTGGGGCACACCGCATCCTGCGTGCAAGTCAACACCCGCATGCAGTAGTGAGATCCCAAGGATTGGGTGCGTGCGGTAGCCAAAGGGAGAGTTAATCCAGGTGGCGGTCCTAACCGGACTCGAAAATAGTTTGCCGCCGCTTGGTGCGGGGGCTGGCGAAGATGTGGCCGGTTTCGATGGCGTCTTGGAAGGTGCGCTAGGCGAGGGCGACTTCGCAGAGGGCGCCGGGGAAGCCGATTTCTGCGCGGCACGCTGCTCTGCAGCCCGCTTTTCTGCCTGTTCCTGTTCAAAAACCAGTTGCTTTCGCCGGTTTTCAGCGTCAATCTTCGCTATGTCAGCTTCAGCCTGCTTCACGGCCGAATCTGCCTGTTTCAACTGGCTTTCAGCCTCCGACTTGCGGGATTCCCAAGCGGCCTGGGCTGCTTCTTCCTCCGCCAAGCTCGCTTGCAGTGAGTCCAACCTGCCAGACACTTCGTCCTTCAGGTTTTCAGCGTCCTTCTTCGCAACCTCCGCCTCAGCTTCCAGCACGCTGACCCGGTCTGTCACGGCATTCTGCTTGTCCACCTGGTTCTCTTTCACAACCAGGTTGCCCCGCACGTCCTCCATTGCCCTTGACTGGACGCGGCTAAGCGAGTTAGCGGCCGCTGTGCGCTGGCCGATTCCGGCAGCCCCGTCAGGCGCAACCACCACCTGAAGTGGTGAAGGTGATCCGCCCCGGTACAGGTCACGGGCCATGTCGCCAACTGCGACCGTCAGTGCGTCTTCCTTTTCCTCCGCAGTAGAAATTGCTTCGTTCAAGTCATCCAGCTCACGGGTGGCGTCTTCCAGCTCTGCCAGCACCTTGTCGTGGAGCCTTTGCGCAGCCTGCAACTCATCTTCCGCCACAGCCAGTTCCTGCTGTGCGCCTTCAACGTTGAGGCGCGACTGCTCAACGGCAATGAAAAGGTCCGCCAACTCCGCATCAATGCCGGTTAGCTCAGACTTCAGGCTGTTGATCTTTTCCTGTCCGCGGTCCCGTTTCGCCACCGCATCTGAACGTTCGTCGGCAGCGACTTCCATGACAGCTAGAGACAGGACGCCAGCAAGAGCCATGGCGACAGTAATAACAATGGCACTGACTTGGGCAATTCTGCGGCGCCGTTGCACCGACCGACGGCTTCGTTTCATAAAATCAGACTCGCGTGTACTTAGCTAGGGAGAATGCGGACGCCACTAAGGCTAACAGAAGCGCCGCCCCCACAAGCAGGGGGGTAATCATCCAAACTTCATGGAAAGCAACGAACTTCGCCCAGTTCAACGACTGCGACAGCCAGTTGTTCACCAACAGGTGCACGCCGCCGAACAGGGTCCCCACTGCTAGGGCCGCCCCAACAAGTGCGGCTAGGGCGCCCTCGATCATAAAAGGGGCCTGAATGAACAGGTTCGAAGCGCCCACCAGGCGCATAATCTGCGTCTCGCGTTCCCGGCTCATCGCTGACAGTCGAATCGTGGTGGTAATCAGCAGGACGGCAGCAACCGTCATGATGCCCGCTAACCCAAGCGACAAAAGTTTCGCGGTCTCCAACACATCAAACAAGGGTTCAACCAGTTCCTTCTGGTCTTGCACTTCCGAAACCCCGGGACTGCCAGCGAACTCTTCCTGAATAATGTGGTACTGCTCCGGATCAACAAGTTTCACGCGGAACGAGAACTGCAGCATGTCCGGCGTAGTCCAGTTGCCCAGGGCGGACTCCCCGTAAAGGTCCTGGAACGCCTGGAAGGCTTCCTCCTTCGTTTCTTCGAACACTTCCTCCACATAGGGGACCAGTTCGTCAGAGGCCAAGCGTTGCCGCACTTCTTGGATCTGCTCTTCCGTCGCCTCCTGCATGTCGCATGAAGCCGCGCGGTCCTCCTGCGCGCACATGTAAATGGAAACTTCGATCTTGTCGTACCACTCGCTCTTCAGCATGTTCACCTGCAACTGCGCCAGGGCAGCCACACCAACGAACAGCAGTGACACGTACGTGACAATAATGACGGACAGGGCCATGGCCTTGTTGCGGACAAGGCCCTTACCGGTCTCTGAAAGAATAAATCTAAGACGCATGAACTACCGGTCCCCTCCGTACACGCCGCGGTCCTGGTCCCGAACCACGCGCCCATCGTCCAGTTCCACAACGCGTTTGCGCATCTGGTCCACAATCTTCGAATCATGCGTCGCCATGACCACCGTGGTCCCACTCCTGTTAATCCGGTCCAGCAGCCGCATGATGCCCAGACTGGTTTCCGGATCCAAGTTTCCTGTCGGCTCATCAGCCAACAGCACTGCAGGCCGGTTCACCATGGCACGCGCGATGGCAACCCGCTGCTCCTCCCCACCCGACAATTCGGACGGAAGCCGGTTCTCTTTGCCCTCTAACCCAACGGTGTCTAACACGGCCGGAACGTCCTGAGCGATCTGGTGGCGCGGCTTCCCAATCACCTGCATTGCAAGCGCCACGTTTTCGTACACTGTTTTCTGTGGGAGTAACCGGAAATCTTGGAACACGGTCCCAACCTGGCGGCGCAGTTTCGGGACCCGCCACTGGCTGAGCGTCGTCAAGTTCCGCCCCAGCACCCAAACCTCGCCACTGGTGGCACGAATTTCCCGCAGGATCAACTGCAGCATTGTGGACTTGCCGGACCCCGACTTGCCCACAAGGAAAACGAACTCCCCGCGGTCCACTTCCAGTGACACATCATCTAACGCTGGGGCAGCGCCCTTCACGTAAATTTTTGTCACGTTGTCAAAACGAATCATTTCGCACTCTTGAGGGTATTAGGGACTGGAACTTTTCCAGCGTAGGTGCCACGGGCAGGGATGTGAAGAGACGACACGCTCCCCAAAAAGGGCTGCCACCCACAGTCGGGGACCGGGGCCCCATGAACTCCGCGGTTTCTTCGCCGCCTAAGACACGGGCCGACCAGCAGGTCCCACCTAACCGTCCTGTTGGACGCGTTTACGCCAGCGGACACCCGCGTTGATGAAGTCGTCGATCTCACCATCAAACACGGCCTGAGTGTTCCCCGACTCATGCTCGGTTCGCAGGTCCTTAACCATTTGGAACGGCTGCAGGACGTAGGAACGCATTTGGTCCCCCCAGGACGCTTTCACATCCCCCTTCAGCTCGTCTTTTTTGGCTTTCTCTTCCTCATGCCGCAGCATCAATAGGCGCGACTGTAAGACCCGCAGGGCAGCTGCCCTGTTCTGAATCTGCGACTTCTCATCCTGCATAGAAACAACAAGTCCAGTGGGCAGGTGCGTCATTCGCACCGCGGAGTCCGTCGTGTTCACCGACTGTCCGCCAGGCCCGGAACTGCGGAACACGTCCACCTTCAAATCGGCCTCCGGAATTTCAATCCGGTCCGTAGTCTCAATTAGGGGGATGACCTCCACCGCAGCGAAACCGGTTTGTCGGCGCCCCTGATTGTCGAAGGGACTGATCCGCACCAGCCTGTGCGTGCCTGACTCCACTGACAGCGTGCCGTAAGCGTATGGTGCTTCCACCTCAAACGTCGCCGACTTGATGCCTGCACCTTCGGCGTACGACGTGTCAAGGATCTTCGTTTTGTACCCATTGCGTTCCGCCCACCGCAAATACATGCGCATCAGCATTTGAGCGAAGTCGGCAGCATCAATGCCACCCGCCCCCGCCCTGATCGTCACCACGGCATGCCGGTCGTCGTACTCCCCATCCAACAAGGTCTTAATTTCCAGGTCAGCAACGTCGGCGCTTAGGGTGGCGAGGTCGGAGTCCACCTCCCCCAATATTTCGGCGCGCTCTTCCCCCTCACTTTCGTCTGCCATTTCAATCAGGGTTTCCACGTCATCAATACGCCCCGACATGCCTTTCAGGCGCGCCAACTCTGACTGCAAGTGACTGAGCTGAGAAGTGAGCTGCTGGGCGGCATCCACGTCATCCCACAGGTCGGGGGCCGCCGCCTGCACGGAAAGTTCCTCAATGCTGCGCTGTAACTGTTCCGGGTCTGAAACAGCGTTTATGTTCTGCATGGTGGCCCGTAGGGACCGGATGGTTTCAGAATATTCTTGGCTCACACGTGCAGCTTAACCCACGCGTCCTTCTTCTAGCTTCCAAGCGTGTTCCCACGCTTTTAGGGCCGGGCAGGATACCTTGGTGGGGTGAGCGAAGAACTTCCACCCCTGCAAATCCCATCCGCCCTGGAACTGTCCGCACTAGCAACAGCCGCTGTGCCGGGCTTAACGCCGCGCGCCTTCACTGAAGAAGACAGTGCTGACGGTTCCCGCCTAGTGACAGTCGTGGACACGGGCGGTGACTACTGGCTGCTGTGGGCACCGCAAGAAAGGATGAGCGGGAAACAGTTAGACCGGTTCGTCAGACTAAACGGTTACGTCGAAACCGTGGCGCAACAGGGCGACCTGCCGTTCACCGTTCCCCAAATCAAAGGGATAGCCACCACACCCGGGGAAGGTTTAGCTTTCGTGGCGACCTCACCCGCCGGACGACCCGTCACGGAAAGCCAGTTGCTGGGTGACTGCCTTTTAGCGACTTCGCTGGGGAACTCGCTGGCCGCACTGCACGAACTTCCCGCAGCCCCCTACGCTCAGGCCGCCGGTCAACGGGCCAGCGTGCAACAAACAAGGGAAGCCCTGGGCGGGCTGATCCGTAAACATCGCACTGCGATCCCTGGGCGCCTAGCGCGCCGCTGGCTGGACGCGGTTGAGCAGGACTACCTGTGGAACTTCACGCCCACCCCCGTCCACGGGTCACTGGGAGCGGCCGACGTTTACGCAACTGCCGAGGGCGCCGTGGTGGGCGTGTGGCGTTTCAACCGGGGGGCCGTCGGGGATCCAGCGCAGGATTTAGCCTGGCTGATGGCCTACGCGGACGAACCATTCCTGGAACGTTTCGAGCGCGCCTACGCGGGTTCCCGGGAGGAAACGGACCTGCACCTACTGACACGCGCCCAATTGTTGAGCGAACTGGAGACCCTACGCTGGTACGTGAAAGGCGTTCAAGCCGAGGACCCGCAGTGGAAGGAAGCCGGCACCCAAGCCTTGAGGGAACTGGACGCAGCCCTCGGGCCCTATCGTCTGGTGGAACCCCTGCAGGACGTGGTGGACATCAACTTCACGGTGGAGGAAGAGCCCCTCATGCGCCTGCAAGGGCCCGCCCAGTCCGGGGAGGACGCCCCTAAGGACACGGCGCCAAAACCGGAGGAAACCACCAGCGGCATCACCGACGCGCCAACCGAAGTCCACCATCCCGACTGGCAGGAACCCCCAGCACAGACACCCCCCGGCGGAACACCAGAAGCCGGTGCGGAAGACACTGGCACTGGGGACACGGGCGCCAGCCGGGGGGACGTGGATTCTTCCGAAGAGGAAACGGAAGTCATCACAATCCTTTCTGTCCCAGAGCGGGATCAGTAGCCGCCAAGGCCGCCTGAATCTGGTCGAACGTGTAGGTCGCCACCCCCTGCGGAGTGACAAACACTAGCTCCGCTGAAACCTCGGCCCCCTCAGCCTGGGCTGTCGGACCCCAAGCGGCCAAGTACGCGGCCAACTGCTGGCGGTAGTAAGCCAACGTCTCCTTCCGGAAACCTGACGGCAGCCTGCTCCTTGTCTTCCAATCAACCAGCGTGTAATCCCCGGATTCCGCTTGGAACACGGCATCCACCCGCCCCCGCAGCAAGCCAGGCCCCCACCCTGTTTGGAACGGCGATTCCAGTGCGACCACCTTCTTGTCAGAGTGCGGGCCGGCGCTGAGGAAACTGGCTGCCAGGGCCTGCAACTCACGCTGCTCGTCCTCGTCCAACAACTCAGGCAAAACGGGTACCTGCTCCTCCGCGGACTCATCATGACCACCTAGGCGTGCCAGGTGGCTCTCCACCCACTGGTGGAACGCGGTCCCCACAAACGCGGAAGCCGAAGGCTCCTGCGGCACGGGCCGCAACAGGTCCCTCGCCGCGCCCTCCGGGTCGGCAGCGAACGCAGCCAAATCCGTGACGCTGATTGGCCGCTGAACCGCCGTGGCATCCAGAATCTGATGGGGGCTAGGCAGTGCAGCAGCCTCTGCAGCCGCCTCTTCCTCACGTTGCCGCAGCAACGCCCGAACCGTGGCGCGCAACCCCTGGTCGCCCACACCCTCCAGCGCCGCCAGCGTCCCCCCGGGGTGATCCCTGTAACTGCGGATCCCCTCCTGCACTTCGGCAGCTGCCTGTTCATTGAGCACGCGGTGGGGGCCCGGGGTTCGCGGGAATGTTGCTGACTCACCAAAGTCGATCAGGTCAGCCGCTTCCTCTTCACTCGGTTGGGGGTGAAGATCAACAAGCGCCCCGTCCCCTGCTTCGCCCTCAGTCAAGTCGGCCGCAACTTCAGTCAGATAGGGCGACGGGAACAGGGGCGTCCTCCCGGAGTCATACCAGGCCCCCGACAGGAGCAGATCGTGGCGGGCACGGGTGACAGCCACGTAAGCAAGCCGGCGTTCCTCCTCCTCCAAATAAGCGCCAACACGCTCCTTCAGAAGGGCTTCAAGGACCCCCAGCTTCTCATCCGCATCCCACACTTGAGGGTCCGGAAGGTGCTCATGATCCCTGCGCGCTGGGTAGGGCAGTTCCCCCACCGCGGTCCACCAGCCCGCTTGCGGAAGCGGGCTCTGCGCCGCATAGTAAACGCCAGCCTTCCTGCGCGTGCCACTTGATTTGGAGTTAGGGAACCGTCCCAACTCCATGTCCACAACAGCAACGCCGTCCCACTCCAACCCTTTAGAGGCGTGCACCGTCATGACTTGAACAGCGTCCGGGTCCGCGTGCACGGAAGGCACGGCAATGCCCCGCTCCCGCTCATCCGCGGCGTCCAACCAGGAAAGGAACCCAGCCATAGTCGGGCGGGGTACCGTCGCCTCGTAGTCCCGCGCCAACGCAGAAAACTGGTCCAAAACGTCCCCAACCGCTTCCGCCGTGGGGTCAGCCAGAGCTTCCGCATCCAAATTGAACACGCCGCGCGCCTTCTCCACCTGTTGCACCAAGCCACCCGAACTTGCGGAGCGCAGCGAGCGTAAGCGCTGTGCCAACCCGCCAATCCTGACTTCGCCCGCACGACTCAGTCCCCGCGGGGCCCGACCCACCCCAACCTGTTCCACTGCTTCCAGAAGCAGTGTCACTGTCTGCTCCGCACCCGCTTCCGCGCTGCTGCCACTCAGGGCCAACGCTTCTTCCCCTGCCTTCTTGGCTACCCTGCGGGCCTGAACACCCAGAACTTTCAGGTCGGCAGCCCCCAAGTCCAGGTTCCCCAGTAAACGCATCAAACTGGAGGACTTCCCAATGTCACTGGCAACCTCCAGGGCCGCCCTCAGGTCCGTAACTGCAGGGTGCTGCAACAGTGCGTCGCCCCCCACCAACTGTGCGGGTATTCCTGCTTCCCGCAACGCGTCCACCACCCCGCGCAACGGTTGCCGGCGCCGCCCCAAGACCGCGACTGTTGGCGTTCTACCCGGCTTGTTAGGGTCCGGGCGCGACCGGACATCAGCCACGAAGTCAACCAGCGCTTTAATCTCATCCGCCTTGGAAGGCGCATAGAGAACTTTCACCCGGCCGGGCCCAGCCCCTTTCGCAGCCCTAAGTAACGGCAGGTCAATTCCGATCCCGCCGGCAGCCCCCGCTTGCTTGGCATCGCCATCACTGGGCTGACGCAGCGGCCCAGAAATCATGTTGGCCGCCTGAAGAATGGAAGTGTCATTCCGCCAAGCAGTCGACAGGGTCAGAGTCGTTCGCGGGGCCTTACCACGCGTGTTGAACATGGGGTGGAAATCCTGCAAGGACGCAGCGGAAGCGCCCCGCCACCCGTAGATCGCCTGATTCGGGTCCCCCACGGCTGTCACCGGGTGGTCGTGGAACAGTGCGGACAGTAACCGCATCTGCCCCACGGACGTGTCTTGGAACTCATCCAGGAACACGACCCTGTGCCGGTCCCGCAGGGTCTGCTTCGCCTGCGGAGATTCTTCAACCACCTTGATGGCTGCGCTAACTTGGTCCGCGTAGTCCATCAGACCCAGCTCACGCTTGTGAGCGTCGAACTGCTCAATCAATGGCAGCAGTTCCAGACGGAAACGGACCGCCTCCAGCCCCTGCTTGTGGAACCTGCCGAGTGGTTTCCCCAGGTCTGCTTCGTAGGAGAGGAACCGCTGCTCCAAGTTCCGCAGCCGCGCGCCCGCCTCCCACAACGTCAAAGCTTGACTGCTGATACTGTCCCGCAGTTCCAGCGCAGCGTCAGTAGTTGAGTTCTCCGTCCGGTCCGCGGTGATGGGCGAGGACGTTTCGGCCACGACCTCTCTCATTAACTGCCAGGCCGCCCCCTCACCCAAGTGCGCCAATTGGGGGTCAAGACCAACTTCCGCACCGAACTCTTGCACGATCGACAAGGCGAACGAGTTATAAGTCAAAGCCTGAGCGGTTTGGGCGCTAAGCGGGTCCGTGGAAGCCTGCAACCCCTGGAGTCGTTCCTGCAGCTTGTCCACCAGTTCCGCTGCGGCCTTCCGGGTGAAGGTCAAGCCCAGAATGTGTTCGGGGGCGATCCCGTCAACAGCCGCCAAGTAGGTCGCTCGCAGGGCCAGAGTGTGGGTTTTCCCCGACCCCGCACCCGCAACTACCAGCAGCGGGGCGCCCTCCTTTTCCTCACTTGACCCAGAGACAGGATCGGGGGCATAAGCCGGGTAAGTTGCGACCCGCGCCTGCTCGGGTGTCGGCGTCAGCAACCCCAAACGTTTCACCAGTTCAGCCAACTCAGCGTGCCTGTCGGCAGCACTGGTAGCAGTTCCGGTACTGGCTGAGGTTTTACCCTTGCTCATTCCAACCTCCTAGAGGACTCAGGTTGTGCAGGGCACACGTCCCTGAACTGGCAGATACGACAGTTCCCCGTCGCGGGGGTCGCCTGAAACACTGCACTGCCAAGAGAGTCCGCAAGCGCCTCCAGCCGCTGCATCATCTCCGCGCGTTCTTCCCCTTCCAGGGGACCCTGCTTACGTTCCTGCCCTGTCTTCTCCGCCGGATAATAAAGATAAGCCCCACCTGGGGTGCGCCCCAAGGCTTCGACCCCAAGCTGGTAGGACGCTAATTGGAGGTTGTCCGGCTGGTCTTTACGGCCTTGTGGGGTCCCGGTTTTTAGGTCAACAACCACGGCCTTCCCGTCCTCATCCACCTCAATCCGATCCGCCCGACCCGCGACGGTTGCGTTACCTACCGGGAAACTCAAATTCTTTTCCACCAAGACTTCCCCTTGGAATTGGGAGAACTTGTTCCCCATGGTGCGGGCCGCGTCTTTGAACTTGGCCAGCATTTTCTGGGCCCAGGTGGTTTCGGTTGCCAGCCCCCACTCTTCCCATTTCTGTTCCAGTGCAGCGACCATCTGGTCGCCATCGGCCCGCGGATTCTCTTCTGCCACTTGGTGCAGTAAGGAGCCAAGGCGGGCTGCCGCCAGATCAGACGGGTCGGGTTCCACGTCCTCATTCGAAGCGTGAATGGACGTCAGGAACCAGCGCAGTGGACAGTCAACGGCAGACTGCAAGGAAGAGGGGCTTAGTCGTAGTGGCTCAACCGAGAGGATGGGGGAATCTGTGCTGACAGACCCGGTAGCACCCCAACTGTTCGGGTCGGCGCTGACCACGCCCTCCGCCGCCAAAATTGACAGCACCCGCGCAGCGTCCTTGCGCTGACGTTCCGAGGTGTCTGGGGTTACGAGGGTGCGGCGCATCGCACCCACCATAAACGCGGCATCCACGTTCGGGTCGGGGTGTGTATAGATTGGTTTGTCTTCACTGTCACGCAGCGGACCTAGCACTCCGTCACGTTCCAGTTGACGGAAGAAGCTGCTGGGAACCTGATCCTCACTGTCCACGGCGATGACGTCCACTTGGCTGCGGGCCCGGGACAGGGCTGTCACCAGTAATCGCGCCTCACTGATTCGTTCCTGGCGGACCAAGTCCATGCGTGCGGGTTTAGCCCCCACTTGCGGGTCCGGCAGGAAGCCACTGATTGGTTGCTGGCCTTCCCAGCCACGGGTCCGGGCGTCCTGCAGGATCCCATCCAGTTGGCTGATGCGGCCCAACTGCTCCCTGGAGGTGCGCGGCCACTGTCCGTCTTGCAGGCCCAGGACTATCACGTAGTCCCATTGGCCCCCAGCGCTTTGTGCGGGGGTAAGAACATGTACCCCCGTCTGCTGCAGTCCGGATGGGACCAACGGGTCTGTTTCTACTTCTTCCTCCAGGGTTTGCTTGGCGAAAGTTGCTGCGTCCCCTAAACCAGCGGGGGTCGCCAAAAGCTGGCTTTGCGCCCACAGGTCAGCCTTCCGGAAGAGGGCGAGGGCGGCATCCAACTGCTCCTGCGCCACCTGCCCCTCTTCACCACTTGCAAGCGCCACCTCCCGCAGTGGTTCCGCAATTGCCGCTGCCTGCCACAGCAGCCACAGACCCTGTTCAGCGGGCATCCTGCTGGCGCGGTCCCGAAGCGACCACAGTCTTGCTGCCTTTTCAATTTGCTCCGCGGTCCGCGCATCCTCGGAAGCTAAAATCCGGTCGACCTCAACTGAACGGTCCGTGTCAGCGCCGCCCACGCTGTCACGGTCCCCCACTATTTCCAGTAAGCCCACTACGGATAGTTCGGGGTCAACGAACCTCATTGCCCGCAACACCCGGTAGACGGCCAAGGAGTCCGCCCCGACCAGGGGGGAGAGCAGCAACTGCTGAGCTACCTGCGCATCCCACTCCACTTCCGTGTCTGCTTCAGCCCCACTATCAACATCTTCGGGTGGGGGTGCCAGAAGGACCAGCAGTGCCTGGCAGACCGGTATTTTTGACAGCACAACCGGCCTTTCCCCACTGGCCACCGGCACCTCCGCCCGGGCCAGCGCCCGACTCAACGGTTCGACTTCATCCGCTGAACGAACAATCACCCCCATCTGCTCCCACGGGGTCTGATTGTGCAGACGCCGGGACCGCAACAGGTTCGCAGTTAGTGCCGCACGCCGAGGGACGGAGGGCACAAGCAGGCCCCGAACCGGCCCCCCAGGAAGCCAGCCGCCCGCCCCCTCACCCTTCTGGGCTGGGTGCAACCAGGACCGAACCTGGTCGGTTAACGCAGTCACTGCGGGCACGCCTCTGTGGTTCACCGGCATCTGGAGGACGGGCCAACCTAGTTTGTCTGCTAGCTGGCGTACAACCGCCGGGTTCCCACCCCGGTAGGCGGCCGCCGCCTCATCCGGCTGCCAGAACAGGACCATCTGCGCACCGGAATCAGCCAAAGCCTGCAGCAAAGAAGCCGCGGCTGCCGTCAAGTCCTGAGCGTCATCGACCACCACCAAGGCCGGGACTGGTGGCGGTGCGCTGACCCCCTGCCCTGGGGCGTCCGCAACCCAGTTCCGAAGAAGGCCGGCGGCGATGCGGGCAATCCGAGCGGAATCTAAATTCGGGGCTCCCAAGGTGAAGGGGCCTACACCGGTCCCAGCAAACGCCGCATAGAGCTGGGCCGCCAAACCCCACAACGGCACCCGCGATAGTTCGCCCAGCGCGGCCAAGTCCTGCGGCATCAGGCCAGCCTGCCCAGCCCTGGCAATGACCGACCGAACCTGGTCCCTGAAAACCGGGCTGCCAACCACGGCTTCAGAGAAGTCTTCTTGCCACATTTCCGGATGTTCCGATAGAAACCGACTGATCCATGCGTCCTCCCGCGCCCCCGAAGTGAGCACAGGGCGAGGCAGCGGATCAGCCCTTTCAACCAGCCACAGACTAACCACCAGAAACGCATACGAGTCCAGGGATCGCACCAAGCGGTGACTGCCCTGTGCCATCCCCACACCAACAGGTAGATCAGTTAGGGCTGGTGCCAGCAGCAGATCAAGGTCAGCGGCCCGCCTTCGATCTGGCGTCATCAGCATTGCGGGAGCCCACGCAGATTCAGCGGCCCCACCAACCAGCGCGGTTTGGGTCAAGTCCACAGCCAATGTTGACTTCCCGGAGCCGGGCGCCCCCTGCACTAGAAGGCTTTCCCCCCGCCCCACCGCTTCCAGCACCTGCTGCTGGGCCAAATCCCATTCCATGCTGCCGCCTGTCACGCTTTCACCGCCCCGCAGTCAACTGAGTAGTCAACCGAGTAGTCAACTGAGCTACCGTCCTGTTTGACATCATCCAGTATGCGCGCCCCCTCCGACATCCTCACCAGTAGCGTCCCCGTCCCACCTACCAGGTTTCCTCTTTCGAAATCGGGATTAGAATGGCGGTGTTGAACAGCTTAAACAGTGAGGTAAGAATGAAACTGACCATCCACTTCCAGTACGCTGCCGCCCCTTTGACTCTGGAGTTGGAGGCCAAGGAAGATGCTGTCCTGAAAGAAATTCGGGAGGCCCGGGCAAGCGGGAGCCTGCTGGAGTTCGAGGACGTTAAGGGCGACCGTGTTCTAGTGTTCCCAGAAACAATCGCGTACGTTTCTGTGCCCTCCGAGACGGGCCGGCGCGTCGGGTTCGGACGCGCCTAAGGGCCCCTCACCCCGCGGGCACCCCGCGGAGGTCTCCCCCGGCGAACAGCGGGTCAGGGTTTCAGGTTTACGGCCTCTAACCGCTCATTGTGACGTTTAGTTGCAAAGCTCATGATTGCATCCGCCGTCTCCGGGTCCCCTGCCAGTTCGGGGTAACTAAACAGCGTCGCCCGGGCTAAGCCAAAGGTTTCTCCCGCTACCCGCCGCGCCCATAAGGACAGCCGGTCAGCTAGCTGAGAGTCCTCCGCTGTCAGTGGCGCCAAATGCTCACGCACCCAAGCGCCGTGCCCCAAGTCCCACACGGAGAACGTGTTGTCGAAAATCTGATGGCGGGACGAAACCTCGTTCAGCACGTCCGCGAACACCCCCATAACCACGTAGGTTTTGATCGTCCTCTCCCACCAACTGGAAGGACGGGTGCGCTGGTCCAATTCGTCAAACAGTCCCGCATACTGGCCGGCCGCGTCAACAACGCTGAACCCGTTTTCTGTCGCGTAACTATCAAAATCACCGAAACGTTGGAAACCCTGGTCAGCTAGCTGGGCCAAGTCAACATGGAACTGGGTGGTTGGCGCTTGGTCCCCATCTTTCGCTAGGCGCGTCATTGCTGCCAGGGCGCTGAAAGCGAAAAGCCCAATTACTGCGGCCGATTCTTCCAGGGTGGGTTCACTGTGAGTGTTGTTCATTGCATCAGCCTAGCCACCGGTTTCGGGCCCTGCCACGCTTCCGCGTTACACTAGGCGCAGGTTGCCCGGTCGTGAACTACTGTCACGGACAATGTCGTGATCCACGAGGGTGCGGCGGAAACAGTTCTTTCCGCATTTTGATAATGGACGATCGGCTGCCTGCACACTTAAGAAAGGCATGCTTTGACTACTACAAACACCGGTGCAGACACCGGCACAGAATCTGGGGCGCTCCCGGGCACCAAAACTTTCGCTGACTTTGGGATTCGCCCCGAAATCGCTTCCGCGTTGGCAGCTAAAGACATTGTTGAACCGTTCCCCATTCAAGCTTTGACCCTGCCGGTCGCCCTGGGGCGGCAAGACATTATTGGGCAGGCTAAGACAGGAACCGGGAAAACGTTGGGTTTCGGCATCCCAATTCTGGAGAACGTTGTGGGCCCGGGTGAGGACGGGTTTGACTCCCTCCCCTCCCCCGGCAGCCCGCAAGCCCTGGTGATTTTACCCACCCGCGAACTGTGTAAACAGGTTGCTTCTGACCTGCGCACGGCGGGCGCCAACCTGCCCGCACGCGTGCTGGACGTTTACGGTGGGGTCGCGATTGAACCGCAAGTGCGGGCACTGAAAGAGGGCGTAGAAATCGTTGTGGGCACCCCCGGGCGCCTACTGGATTTGGCGAATCGGGGCATTCTGCGTCTGAACCACGTGACAACCGTGGTGTTGGATGAGGCCGATGAGATGCTTGACATGGGTTTCCTACCCGACGTTGAGTCGCTGCTCAGCCGCGTGTCCGGTAGCCGCCACTCCATGCTTTTCTCCGCCACCATGCCCGGCCCGGTCATCACGTTGGCCCGCCGCTTCATGCGTCAACCCACCCATATTCGGGCTCAGGACCCTGAGGATGACGGTGCCACGGTCGCTTCCGTGAAACAGTTCGCTTACCGAGCGCATGCGATGAATAAGTCCGAGGTTCTCACCCGCATTCTCCAGGCGGAGGGACGAGGACGCACCATCGTTTTCGCTAAAACGAAACGCACCGCAGCCCGTCTTGCCGACGAGTTGGAGGACCGCGGTTTCGCGGTTGGCTCCCTGCACGGCGACCTGGGGCAAGGTGCCCGGGAGCAGGCGTTGCGCGCGCTGCGTAACGGCAAGATTGACGTCATGGTTGCAACCGACGTGGCGGCCCGCGGTATTGACGTCACGGATGTCACCCACGTGGTGAACTATCAGTGTCCGGAGGACGAAAAGATATACCTGCACCGAATTGGCCGCACAGCCAGGGCAGGCGCTGAAGGTACGGCTATCACCTTCGTCGACTGGGATGATGTCCCCCGCTGGGGGCTAATTGCCCGCACACTGGAGTTGGATGATTTAGCTGATCCAGTGGAGACCTACCACACCTCACCCCACCTTTACGAAGACCTGAACATTGACCCGGACGTTACGGGGCGCCTGCCCCGGTCCCAGCGGACCAGGGCAGGGTTGGACGCGGAGAAACTGGAAGACCTGGGTGGCCGCGACCCCAGTGGTGACAACCGCCGTAAAAGCGCCGGTAAGGGCGGCGGACAGGGTCAAGGTGGAAGGCGCCAGGGTGGAAGGCGCCAGGGTGGCCGCAATAACAACCGCGCCGGCCAACGCAAAAGTCAGGGCAGCCAAGCCGGGAATAAGGCGGATAATGCTGACCGCCCTCGTCGCCCCCGCAAGCGGCGCCGGGTGCGGAAGTCTGACGACTCCCAATAAGGCGGGTTAGCTGGCGCGGAATTCCAGGATGAATTCGAAGACCGCGCCGGCAACCAGTTGGGTGGCAATGGCGGCTAGCAGTAGGCCCGCAATTTTGGTGAGGACCAAGACCCCGTTGTGGCCCAGTATGCGCAGCAGGTTGACGGAGAAACGCAGCGTCAAGAAAACGACCAGGTGCATTAGCAGCACAGCAAGGGCAACTGCGACTAGGCCGGGCACGGAACCGGCAGCCTGGTTGACTGCGACCATGACCGCAACAATCGCTCCCGGCCCTGCCAGCAAAGGGGTGCCCAGCGGCACCATTGCGATATTCGTCTCCTCGGAAGGGGCCCCACCGGGTCCGTCTTCACCCGTGAGTAGTTCCATTGCTACCAGGAACAATAGGACCCCACCGGCAAGCTGGAGCGCCTGAATAGAGATCTGCAACCCAGCCAAAATGTAGTTGCCTAGCAGGGCGAAGCCCACTATTACCCCCAGAGAGGTCAGGGTGGCTTGGCGGGCGGCCTGGGCTTTCTGCTTCTCATCCATTCCCCTGGTCAGCGCCAGGAAGATGGGGATGGAACCCGGCGGGTCAACAATCACGAACAGGGTCGTGAACGTGGTTGCTAGCAGGCTGACGGTAACAAAATCGTTTAGGTTCAAGGGCGCACAACCTGCAGTGCCGCGCGTTCCTCAATTTGCGCCAGTACACCCGGCGCCAACAGGTTTTCCCCTAACAGGTTCGGTTTTCCGCTCCCGTGATAGTCGCTGCCACCACTGATTGCTAGCCCCATTTCCTCCGCCCACCTTTCAACCGTCTGGCGACCAACATTGTCGTGGTCTCTGTGGTCACGTTCAATCCCGAACAGTCCTGCTTCAGCCATTTCCTCCACTTGGGACCTGGAGAGGACGGCTCCTCTTTTGTGGGCTTGAGGGTGGGCCAGGATAGCGACCCCACCTGCCCCTGTAATCATCCGAATCGCTTCCGCGGGCGCAGGCGCGACGGCGGGAACGAAGTGGGGACCTTTCGGGTGCAGTGCAGCCGCGAATGCGCTGCTGCGGTCAGGAAAATACCCCAATTCCACCAGCTCATCAGCCAAGTGCGGGCGCCCCAAAGGGGCTTCCCCTGCCCTGTCCTGAACGCTTCGCCAGGTTAGGTCCGGGTAGTCAGAACGCAGGTTAGCGACCATGGTTCGCATGCGATCCGTGCGGGCCTGCACCCTGGTAGCAAAAAAGTTAGCCAACTCCGGGTTTGTTGGGTCCATCAGTAACCCCAGAATGTGGACTGACAGGCCATCAATGTCTGCTGACACTTCCGCCCCGCGAATCAGGCCGATGCCATGTTTTATAGCTGCCCGTTCGGCCTCTTCCCACCCCGCCACCGTGTCGTGGTCAGTGATTCCAACCAAATCCAACTGGGCTTCTTTAGCGGCACGCACCAACCCGTCTGGGGTGTCGGTCCCGTCCGAATGGAGGGTGTGTGCGTGGGGGTCAACTCGGAGCATGCCCCCCATCCTAAATGGGTCGTGGGACAATGGACGAATGACTGATACTGACAACAAGCAGACCACGGAGCCCGATTCAACTCAGCCTGTAGAGGACCGGGCGTCCAACAGGTCGCAACGCCCCAGTTCGCGCGCTTTCAAAGATTTCATGGGTAGCAGCTGGGACACCCGAACGCCCGCAAACACTTCACCCGCACCCGCCGCCGCGCACCTACCCAGACGTCACACAGAACTGCGCGATAGGTTCCCGGGTGAACGCTTAGTGATTCCCGCCGGCGATTTGAAGGTGAGGACCGGGGACGCGGATCACCGATTCCGCGCACACTCCGCTTTCATTCATTTGACCGGCTTGCAGGGGGAAGCAGAACCGAACGCTGTCCTAGTCGTGGAACCGGTCACTCCTGACAGTCCTCAGGGTGAAGCCGTCCTCTATTTCACCCCCCGAGCTTCACGCACTTCGGAAGAGTTTTACGCGGACGCCCGGCACGGCGAGTTCTGGGTGGGGGCACGCCCCTCCCTGGAAGAAATGGAGCAGGTGACGGGCCTAACCTGCCGCCCTTCCTCCGCCTTGGAAGGTGACTTGGCTGCCGGGGGTCACCTTCGGGTGCTACCTGGCATAGATGGCGCAGTGGACGCTCTGGTTGCCAGCGCACGCGACCAAGAGACAAACCAAACTGGTGATTTGGATGCGGCCCTAGTGGAGGCTGTCGCGGAACTGCGCCTAGTTAAAGACGACTACGAACTGGAGCAAATGGAGCAAGCTGTTGCCGCAACCAAACGCGGGTTTGAAGCTGTTATTGCCGCCCTGCCGAAGGCCCTGAATCATCCGCGTGGGGAACGCGTTTTAGAGGGCGCTTTCGCGCAGGTGGCGCGCGAGGACGGAAACGGCGTCGCCTTCGACACGATCGCCGCCTCCGGGAACAACGCGAACACGCTGCATTGGACGGCTAACACGGGGACTGTGCTGCCGGGCGACCTGGTACTGGTGGATGCGGGTGTGGAGCTAGATTCCCTGTACAACGGGGACCTGACCCGCACGCTACCCGCCAACGGTAAGTTCACAGACGCGCAAAAAAAGGTTTACAACGCAGTGCTGGAGGCTGCTGAAGCGGCCCTGGCTGCTGCGGTCCCGGGCGCCACCTATTCCGACATGCACGCCGCCGCAATGGAAGTGCTAGCCACCAATTTGGAAGCCTGGGGCGTCCTGCCCGTACCGGCTGCTGAGGCTCTGAGCCCCGAAGGTCAGCAGCACCGCCGGTGGATGCCCCACGGCACCGGACACCACCTGGGGTTGGACGTGCACGACTGCGCCGAGTCCCGGTATGAGAACTACCAGGGCGCCACCCTGGCGCCGGGCATGGTGTTCACCATTGAACCTGGCCTCTATTTCCGCGAAGACGACTTGGCGGTCCCCGAAGAATTGCGAGGCATCGGGGTGCGAATCGAGGACAACATCGTCATTGAACCGGACGGGCGCCCCCGGCGAATCAGTGAGGACGTTCCCCGCACCGTCGAAGACGTCGAGGCGTGGCTAGCCGAAATCCAAGACGCCTAGCCAAACGGGGCCCCGGTCCGGGGGCGCCAGCGGGGACTGGAACCTAGAGCCGATCAGGCAAGGCCGAACTTCAGTCCCCGCCGGACTCCCCTGGGCGTTCTTCTGGGCGTTCTTGCGCGACCTCTACCCGCACCTGTTCCACCTGATCTTCTTGGGCCTGGTCTTCTTGATGTTCCCGGGCCTGATCTTCCAGGCGGACACCGAACCGGGGGCGCTCATCCTTGCGTGAGCCGTACTCGGTGGGTTTCCGATCTTCGGTTGGGGCCGCCCCGGCCGAAGGCGCGAAGGGGGCCCCCGCATCTGAATGTTGCCTGCCCGCTTGCGACGTCCGGTGTTCACCCCGACTGGGGCGCACGGCCCGTGCCGGCGCTGGCGCGGCTGCCATATTCCCGGGGGCCTGCGCCAGCAGGGAATACGCGCGGTCCGCTTCGCTGTCAACCAGCACCGCATACCGCGAAGCGACCAGGGAAGTGCGGGCCGCGAAGTTGCGCCTGTTCCTATTCATCCCCCAACTAAGGACCGACATCAAAACGCCCGCTAAGACACCCACCACCAGGGCGACCATGGCTATGAGCGCGGCGCCCTCACGAATGAACAGCATGGCAAACAAGCCCATTATCAGGCCCCAAGTCAGGCCCTGCGTGGCCCCAGTCAATGCAACCCGGGCGGGTGTCAGTTTCCCAAGCACCCTTTCCACCATGTGCACCCCGGAGCCGACAACGGTGACGGAATCCAGGGGAAAATCCCGTTCCCCCAGCAACTCCACCGCCTTAGTGGCGTCCTCGTACTTCTTGAAAGACGCTACCTCCGTCCCCGTCGGCATTTCCGGGGCCGATTTGATCCGATTCAATCTTGCTGCCATGACACCTGTCCCCCACTTGGTTACCCCCTACCCTACGGCCTCACCAGGACTGGGACGGTTCGGGCTATGGGTGGCGCGGGAAATCCCATAAGCTGTCAGCATGACAGTTTCTGAAGCTGCGGTAATGGACGCGCTGAACACAGTAATGGATCCGGAAATAAACAAGCCTCTGCCTGAACTCAACATGATTGAAAGTGTTGATATTGACGGCAACAACGTGGTGGTGAATGTGCTGCTGACCACGGCCGGGTGTCCGCTGAAAAGCACGATCACGCAGGACATTGAAACAGCAGTCAGCAAAGTTGAGGGCGTAGAAAACGTCGCCGTGGTTATGGGGGCGATGAACGAGGAACAGCGCAAGGAGTTGCGCGAAAAACTCACAGGGCACGCTGAACGCGAAATCCCGTTCAGCAAACCGGACTCCCTAACCCGGGTTATTGCCGTCACCTCCGGTAAGGGTGGAGTCGGGAAGTCTTCGGTGACCGCGAACCTGGCCGCAGCCCTGGCTGATGAGGGACTGAAAGTTGGGGTGTTGGACGCGGACATTTACGGGTTCTCCCTGCCCCGCATGCTGGGCGTAACCACCAGCCCACAGTCAATTGACGGGATGCTGATCCCACCCATCGGCGCCTCCGGTGTCAAAGTGATCTCGATTGGCATGTTCATCCCTGAAGGGCAGCCCGTAATTTGGCGTGGCCCCATGCTGCACCGGGCGTTGCAACAATTCCTTGCAGACGTGTTCTGGGGGGACTTGGACGTGCTGCTCATCGACATGCCGCCGGGGACCGGGGACGTTGCCATTTCCGTGGCCCAACTGCTACCGAACGCAGAGAACCTGATTGTCACCACACCGCAAGTGGCGGCATCCGAGGTCGCTGAACGGTCCGGTTCCATCACCGCGCAAACCCACCAGCGCGTGATTGGGGTCGTGGAAAACATGTCCTACCTGCCCCAAGATGACGGCACTCAACTTGAAATCTTCGGGTCCGGTGGGGGCCTCAGCGTTTCCACGCAGCTTACAAACCTGCTGGGCTACGAAGTGCCCCTGTTGGCGCAGATCCCCATCGACATCAACCTACGCAAGGGTGGGGACAGTGGCGTGCCAGTCGCATCCGCTGCGACGGGCGACCACAGTTCGCCCTCCCGCACCTCCCTGCACCAGGTCGCCGGGAAACTTTCCCAACACTCCCGCGGCCTCGCGGGACGCCCCCTAAGCGTCTCCCCCCTGTAAACCGGTAGCTAAACAAACAGGGAAACCACTTGGGCCCCCTTTCGGTCAGTGAGCCACACGCGGGGCCCAAGTGTGGGATTCTTTACGGGGAACTTCACCGGCGGTATTGATAAACGGCGGTATTGATAAGGAAAGGCGTGCGAACGTGGGGATCAGCAAAAGCACTGTCTGGGACTACTGCGAGAACTACGTAGCCGAACCACCACAGTTAATGGCGGCCCGACAGGCGGCCCTGGAGCTGGGCGCCGACCCTATCTCCCCCGGCACGGGAGCACTACTGCGGGTGACAGCCGCCCTTCGGGACGCTAAAAGCGTCGTTGAAGTAGGCACTGGGGCTGGGGTTTCGGGACTGTGGGCGCTGACGGGAATGAACCCGCGTGGCGTCCTAACCACCATCGACCCCGAATCCGAATTTCAGCATGCCGCAGCCCAAGCCTTCAAAGCTGCCGGGGTGCCATCAACCAGTAGCCGGTTCATCAACGGCAGAGCGCTGGACGTGCTGCCCCGCCTTGCCGACAACTCTTACGACATGTTCATTTTGGATGGGCCCCCAGAAGAAACTGAGGCCTACCTGACGCACGCAGCGCGGCTTCTGCGCAGTTCCGGCGCCCTGGTACTCCCGAACGCATTATGGTTTGGGCAGGTTGCTGATCCGGCCCGGCGGGACCCGCACACAGTGATGCTGCGTGAAGCCACACGTAAACTATTGGAATCGGAAGAGTTCAGGACAACGATGGTGCCAAGCGGGCACGGGGTCGCCCTCGCCTCCCGCAGGGCACGCGAATAGAGCGGGGAACACTGGTAGGCCCCACTTGGCTGCCGGCCCCACCCGTCTACTCACGCACTGCGGGTAAGGGATGGGACGGTTAAGAGGTGGGGCAAGCACCCGCGGGTAGGCTTTAGACGGCCTCTTTCAGGGCTGCCGCCAATTCAATGGCCTCATCCGGCGTGAGCTCAATAACCAGGCGGCCCCCACCTTCACTAGGAATACGCATCACGATGCCCCGGCCCTCTTTCGTGGCTTCGAGCGGCCCGTCGCCTGTGCGCGGTTTCATTGCTGCCATGAAATACATCTCCTGTGGTCTCAGGACAGTGTGAGCCACTGTCCACATGCACCAAGCTTACCGGCCGGTAAGCGGAAAGGCGTGCCTTTCACAGTCGGAAGGCGGTTAGGCGCGGGTTTCGAAGCTTTTTTCCATGCGGTCAATCCCCTGCCAAATATGTTCCACGGCCTCCTCCGCTGTGTCCACCACGGCGAACAAGTCCAGGTCGCCCTCTCCAATCAGACCGCGCGCAACCAGCGAATCCTGCAGCCACTGAACCAGGGGCGCCCAAAATTCCTTGTCCACCAGGACAACGGGGAACGCGTTGATCTTCTTGGTTTGAACTAGAGTCAACGCTTCAAACAGTTCATCCAACGTTCCGAACCCGCCGGGAAGGACAATGAAACCCCGCGCGTAGCGGACGAACATGACTTTACGAACAAAGAAGTACTTGAAGTTGATCCCCAAGTCCACCCACTGGTTAATGCCCTGCTCAAACGGCAGTTCAATCCCCAGCCCGACGGATACCCCGTCTGCCTCAAAAGCGCCCTTATTAGCGGCTTCCATCAGGCCCGGCCCCCCACCCGTGATGGTCGCGAAACCTTTATCACTGATCAGTTCCCCGATGCGTTCCGCAAGTTCGTAGTCCCGCGTTCCAGGCCCTAAACGTGCGGACCCGAATACGGCGACCGCATCCAGAATGGAAACAAGGCTAGAGAACCCTTCCACCATTTCAGACTGGATTCGCAGTACCCGCCACGAATCTTGGGACCGGGACTGCAACAGTGCCTGGTCGGATGTTTTCTGCGGGATCTGGTCCCCGCGTAGAACCGCCGGGCCACGCCGGTAAATCTGCCTATCTTCCACCAATGTCCTCCACCTTTCAAACTACCCAAAACGCTACCGCAGTCACCGGCGACAGGCACGATGAATCCACAGGAACATGCCCGGGCGCGGCAGCGGCGGCAGCAAGCGCGCAAACAGTGGTCGAACTGGCAGGTTACCGGGTAGTTTGGGACTATGACCAACGATGCTTCACATGAAAACACTGACCCCTCAACCCCACCCTCAATTTTGGCTGAGGAAGCCGCGCAAGCGATTCGGGACAACTCTGGGGTGGCAACTTACGATATTGCCCTTGTCCTGGGTTCCGGGTGGGGACAGGCAGCGGACCTGCTGGGGGAAACGATTGCTGAAATCCCGGCCTCTGAGGTTCCCGGTTTCACAGCCCCTGCTGTTGCGGGCCACGCCCCCACGATGCGAACTATTCGGGTGAAAGGATCAGGGAAGATTGCGCTGGTCCTTGGCTCACGCACCCACTATTACGAAGGGAAGGGCGTGCGGGCCGTAGCCCACGGTATGCGCACCGCCCGCGCCTTGGGCGCCACTCAAGTGGTGCTGACTAATGGTTGTGGCGGACTGAACCCGGATTGGGCTCCCGGCCAGGTTGTGCTTATCCGCGACCACATTAACCTGACGGGGCGAAGCCCAATTGAGGGGGCGAACTTTGTGGACTTGACGGACCTGTATTCGACCCGCCTGCGCTCACTGGCGTTGGGCGTGGATTCAACTTTGCCGGAAGGGGTATACGTCCAGTTCCCAGGCCCCCACTATGAGACACCAGCGGAAGTTCATATGGCCAAAATTATCGGTGGGGACCTGGTGGGCATGTCGACCACGCTGGAAGCGATCGCAGCCAGGGAGGCGGGCATGGAAATACTTGGCCTGTCGCTGATGACGAACCTGGCGGCAGGCATTTCGCCGACTGCCCTGTCTCATGAGGAAGTGATTGAGGTCGGCCAGGAATCCTCCGGTCGGATTGCCGCCCTGCTCAGCGACATAGTGCAACGGATGTAATAGGCGCAGCCCGTCTAGTCGGCCACCGGATTCTGTTTGTGAAAGGAAAACACATGGCAATTGAAGCAACTTTTGACCGGACATTTGTTAAGGAGTGGATCAAGGATGATCCGAATGTGGAGGACGCAAAAGAGCTCCAGAAACTCCTCACTTTGTCGGACGATGGGGATGAGGGCGCCACGGAGGAACTGAATAACCGTTTCCAGGGCATGCTCACATTCGGTACCGCGGGGTTGCGCGGCAAGCTGGGTGCTGGCCCGAACCGAATGAACCGGGCAGTGGTGATCAGGGCCGCGGCTGGCTTAACTGCTTTCCTGAAGGAGAAACTGCCGGGAGGCTTCACGGTTGTGGTCGGCTACGACGCGCGCCACGGATCAAAAGAGTTCGCACGCGACACGGCTGCAGTCGTTGTAGCGGGCGGTGGGGACGCCCTACTGTTCGACAAGGCACTGCCAACCCCCGTCACTGCTTATGCCCTGAAGCTACGCAACGCTGACGCGGCGGTCATGGTCACGGCCTCCCACAACCCACCGGAAGATAACGGTTACAAAGTGTACCTGGGCGGAAAGGCCGTGACGGACGCGGGACAGGGCGCCCAGATCGTGGCCCCCTATGACGCGGAAATCTTAGAGAAAATTGTCGCCGTCAAATCGGTGCGTTCCGTGCCGCGGGTCAAGAGCGGCTGGGTCAGCATCGGGAAGAATATCCTGGACCTGTACGTGCATCGGGTGAAAGAGATCGTGCCGGACGGACCGCGTGACTTGAAGATTGTTCTTACCTCCATGCATGGTGTGGGCGGGGAAACCGCGCTGGCGGCCCTTGAAGCCGCAGGTTTCACTGAGGTCACGGTAGTGAAAGAGCAGCACGACCCGGACCCGGACTTTCCGACGGTTGCCTTCCCTAACCCGGAGGAGCCGGGCGCCCTGGACTTGTCCTTCAAGACAGCAGCGCGGGTAGATGCGGACATTATTCTGGCTAACGACCCGGATGCCGACAGGTCTTCGGCTGCCATTCCAGATCCGGCGAGCCCGTCCGGGTGGCGGCAGCTTACGGGGGATGAGGTCGGGTCCCTCCTCGGCCTGCAAAAAGCCCGTGAAGTGGCTGCCAGCACACCCGCCGCTGAACTGAAAGACAAGGTGTTAGCGAACTCGATCGTTAGCTCCCGTCTGCTCAGCCGAATCGCTGAGGACACGGGGCTAACCCACCAGAACACGCTGACCGGGTTCAAATGGATCTCCCGCGTCCCGGGACTCGTTTTCGGTTATGAGGAGGCCCTGGGCTACTGCGTTGACCCGGACTACGTGCGGGACAAGGACGGGATCTCCGCCGGCACTAAACTGGCAGCCCTAGCAGCCGACTTGAAGGCTCAGGGCCGCACGCTTCAGGATGAACTGGATGGCCTGTCCCGCAAGTTCGGTGTTCACGCGACCGCGCCGCTAACGATTCGGGTTCAGGACCTGTCCCTAATTGCTCAAGGCATGCAGAATCTACGTTCCCACGGGTTAGCGGAGATTGCCGGTTCCAAGGTCACTTCAGCAGCCGACCTGGCGGATGGGTACCAGGGCCTGCCACCCACCGACGGCATGCTGTACCTGACCGAGCGGGACGATCGGGTAGTAGTCCGCCCCTCCGGGACCGAACCGAAACTGAAGTGCTACATCGAAGTTATCGAACCAGTCCAAGATGATGATGTGCCAGCGGCGCGCGCCCGCGCCGCTGACCGCCTAGAAGCAATCAAAGCTTCCATGGCAACCGCCATCGGCATCTAACGCCACTCGGCAGGGCCCCATCCCAGACGTATTGACTCAGGGGTGGGGCCTTTTGCGTCCCACTTTGACGCTCAACGGCAGGCAGGGCACTACCCCCGCGGGGCATCTGAGTGCCTTGGAGCTCCTCAGTACGCGCGGGAGCCCGCCCCAGCGTGTACCCAGGAGCTCCAACGCACTCCCACTCGGCCCCAGTCGGCAAAACAAACCGCCCCCACGCTCCGGGAAGCGGAAGCAGCGGGGGCGGCGGGCGCAGTAGCGCGTTAGTCTTCGATTCCCTCCAGGACCACCGCGGTCCCGGACAGTCCCAGGCGGCTAGCACCCGCGGCGACCATGGCTTGCGCTGTTTCAGCATCCCGAATCCCGCCGGAAGCTTTCACCCCAACCTGGTCCCCCACGGTTTCGCGCATGAGTTTCACCGCGTGAGTGGACGCACCCCCCGCCTTATGAAAACCGGTCGAGGTCTTCACGAAATCAGCGCCCGCCTGCTTGGCAGCCTGGGAGGTGGCAACGATCTGCTCATCAGTCAGCGCAGCGGATTCAATGATCACCTTCAGCACCACGTTCGGGGCAGCATCCCGAACGCCTTGAACTTCGGACTCCACGGCCTCAAAGTCGCCCTCTTTCACGAAGGCGAGATTCACGACCATGTCGATCTCATCGGCGCCATCTGCGGCAGCCTGCTCGGCCTCAAATGCTTTCACGGCCGGCTTGACCGCACCCGAAGGGAAGCCCACGACGCAGGCAACTTTCAACCCGTCCGGCACCTCCACGGGCAGCAGGGACGGGGAAACACAGACAGAGTAAGCACCCAGCGCGGTGGCTTCCTCTACCAGCGCCTCAACATCCGCCCGGGTTGCTTCCGGTGCCAACAGGGTGTGATCCACCATTTGAGCCATAGTTTGCTTATTGCCCATTCTTGGGACTCCTTTAAATCAGTTAGTTGTCATCAGTCGGGGATGCGGCCCTAGGCTTCCACCCGGCCCAGAACCAGGGGCATAACATCGGTTGGCTCTTCCGCTGAGATGGCGACGGCCCCATCCAGGGCTTCGATTGACCGGGCAAACCGTTCCGGGGTGTCAGTGTTCAGCGTCAGCAGTGGGTCCCCCTTCTTGATGGGATCCCCCGGCTTCGCGTGCAGTTGCACGCCCGCGCCTTCCTGAACTTTCTCCCCTTGCCTGGACCGGCCCGCCCCCAAACGCCACGCACAAACACCGATCCCCCAGGCATCCATCTTCTCCACGTAACCGTCCTGGTCAGCGTAGATGACCTCTTGGTGGGTCGCGACGGGCAGCGGCGCAAGGGGGTCGCCATCCTGTTCCCGGATCATGCGGTTCCAATGGTCCATGGCGCGGCCATCATTCAGGGCGGCCCGCACGTCCTCATCCGGTTTCCCGGCTAAGCGCAGCATTTCCTCAGCCAGCAGGACAGTCAGGTCAACAACGTCCTTGGGGCCCCCACCGGCTAGGACTTCAACGGATTCCGCCACTTCAAGCGCGTTGCCAACCGTCAGACCTAGCGGGGTCGACATGTTTGTCAGCAGGGCTGACGTGTTCACTCCTGCATCAGTGCCCAGGGCAACCATGGTTTCCGCCAGTTTCTGTGCGTCTTCCAGTTCCCGCATGAACGCACCCGAACCGACCTTGACGTCTAGGACTAGGGCGCCCGTCCCCTCTGCGATCTTTTTCGACATGATGGAGGACGAAATCAGCGGGATACTGTCTACCGTCGCTGTCACGTCCCGCAGTGCGTACAGTTTCTTGTCCGCAGGCGCCAAGTCAGCGCCGGCCGCACAAATGACAGCCCCAGCCCCGTCGCCCAGGATGTCCATAATTTCCTGGTTCGTCAGGTCCGGACGCCACCCCTTAATGGATTCCATCTTGTCCAAAGTGCCGCCAGTATGACCCAGCCCGCGACCCGACAACTGCGGTACCGCAACATCGAAAACGGCTACCAGAGGCGCCAAGGGCAGGGTGATCTTATCCCCCACGCCGCCGGTTGAGTGCTTGTCAGCCGTGGGCTTACCCAGTGAAGAGAAGTCCATGCGAACACCCGAGTTCATCATGGCTGTCGTCCAAGTGACGATTTCTTCCCGGCTCATCCCCCGCAGGAAGATAGCCATGGCCAGCGCAGCCATCTGCTCGTCTTGGACGACGCCGCGCGTGTAAGCGTCAATCACCCAGTCGATCATTCCGTCCGGGATCCGCCCGCCGTCGCGCTTGGTGCGGATCACGTCTACAACGTCGTAAAGTTCTGGGGTCGTCATTTCTTGTCCTTGCTCTGAATGTTCTTCTGGCCCTCGTTGATGGGGGCGTCTTCTTCTTCCGCGTCCCAAACCCGCTCTAAATCATCAGGTCCGAAGGCTCCCGGCAGCACTTCGGCCATTGTCATGATGCCCTCCGGCATGGCGAGCTGGAGGCGTTTACCCCCGAATTCGTACAGCAACTGCCGGCACCTGCCACATGGGGATGCGGGCTCCCCCAGCGCATCAACGCAAGCGAAGGCAACCAGGCGGCCACCACCCGTGCGCGTCAATTCTGAAACCAAGCCACATTCAGCGCACAGCCCCACCCCGTAGGAAGCGTTTTCAACGTTGCAGCCTGTAACGATCCGTCCATCGTCGACGAGGGCGGCTGCCCCAACCGGGAATTGGGAGTAGGGGGCGTAAGCGGCCTCCATTGCCTCTATGGCTTTCGCTCGCAGCTCTGCCCACACCTGTGGTGTGACGTCCAGTTCAGCCATGTCATCCTCCTTCAAATGATTCCGGGCAAATGATTCGAGGACGCGGGTGGGGCCGGCATTACCCGACCTCACCCGCAAGGTGTCCTTTACGGGTACGGCTGCCCTTCAGCGGCGGGCGGCCGGACCGCCCCAACAAACCCGGCGACTGCCAGGATGGTCACCACGTAGGGGATCATCAGCAAGTATTCAGCCGGCACGTCCGCACCAACAGCCTGCATGACGGCACCCAGGTTGGTGGCGAAGCCGAACAGCATCGCAGCGACCAAGGCACCTACCGGGTTCCAGCGTCCCAAAATCATGGCGGCCAGGGCGATAAACCCGTTGCCGGCGGCCATGTCCTTAGAGAACGCTAGGCCCTGACCAACCGTGAAGAACGCCCCGCCCAGCCCGGCGACCGCGCCGCCAAGCAGCACGTTGTGCCAACGGATCGCGTTCACCTTGATGCCAACCGTGTCAGCAGCCTGCGGTTTTTCACCAACCGCCCGCAAGCGTAGTCCCCACCTGGAGTTGAACAGCATGAACTGCAGGATGATGACCGCGGCGTACATCATGTAAACCAGGATTGTCTGGTTGAACAGGACGGGGCCAATGATTGGTATGTCCGCAAGCAGCGGGATCCGTAGGGTGGGCAGTTTCTGCGCCTGATTCAGGTGCGGGGAGTTACTCAGCAGTGAAGAGAACAGGAATGAGGTTATTCCCAGCACCAGCATGTTGAGCACCACACCAACCACAATGTGGTTGGAACGGTATTTGATGGTGAACAAGGCCAGCAGGTAAGCAACCCCCATGCCCGCGATTGGCGCGCCAATCAGCCCGAACCAGGGTGAACCAAAGATTGATGCGACCAGTGCGCCAGCGAAAGCCCCGAAAAGCAGTTGCCCTTCGATAGCAATGTTGATGATGCCCGCACGCTCGTTGATGACGCCCGCTAGGGAACCAAACACTAGCGGGGTGGCAAACATCAGCCCACCCGCAAGCAGGGAAACGACCGGCAGGTTAGCGCTAGGCCTATCGTTGACCGCCCACACCAGGAACGCGATAACGAAAACAAGCCCAACTACGCCAACCGCCCACCCCGGCACCTTCTTCCGGTCCAAAGCCAGCTTCCACACCAATGCGGTTGCGCCCGCCGCAATGACGGCCATCAGCCAGGTGGTGATCGTAGCGTTGACGGTCCAGGTTCCCATTTGGAACCACCGGGTGGCTCCCCCAAATGAGAGGTTAGAGTCCCCCTTGCTGGAGATCGCAATGATCACTGTCAGCAGGGTCATTATCAGTGTTACTACCGGGTCCCGCCAGGACACGGGCAGTACGATTTCGCCTGAGGCCTGCTCGGCCTGTGTTCGATCCGCGGGTGAAAGTACGTTGGTGCTCACGCCTGTGCTCCTTCCTTGGTAGCAGCGTTTTTGTCCTCAGCCTTTTCGTCTGCGGCCTCTACCTTCGCGACCGTGCGTTCCTTCTCTTCACGGTGTGCGCGGGCGGCCCGAATGGCTTCTGAGGCGGCAATCGTCAAAACGATGACTGCCTGTGTGATCAGCACAATGTCAACCGGGATTCCCTCCGCTGACTGCATCAACGCGCCGCCAGCGTTCAGGGCTCCAAACAGTAGGCCAGCGAACAGCACGCCAAGGGGTCTTGACCGCCCTAATAGTGCAACCGTGATCGCGTCGAACCCAATGGAGCCAGCAACGCCACCTGTGACAGCCTTCTCGGTTCCGAACACGGGTGCCGTAGCGGCCAAACCTGCCAGTGCTCCCGACAGGACCAGTGTCCACATGATCGTGGATTTCACGTTGATCCCTGCCGTGCGGGCAGCATCCGGGTTAGCTCCCGCCGCCCGAATTTCGAATCCGAAAGTTGACCGGTCCAGTAACCACCACACAAACACGACTGCTAGCAGCGCAATGATCAGCCCACTGTGCAAACGGAACGCACCACCCAGCAACTGGGGGTATAGGGCTCCGGCCCCAACACGTTGGGATTTCCCGGGGTAGCCGCCCTCGCCATAAAACCGCACTGTGTTCAGCATGGCCGCCAGGAAATAAAGGGCGATTGAGTTCATCATGATTGTCACAATGACCTCGTTAGCACCCAACCTTGCTTTCAGAATGCCTGGGATGAACCCCCACAGGGCTCCCCCCAGGATCGCGCCTAGAACACCAACAATGATGTGGATGCCGGCAGGCAGATCCAGGGCAAAACCCAGGAAACCGCCGATCAGGGCGCCCATGATCAACTGGCCCTGAACGCCAATGTTGAACAGGCCCGCCGTGAAGGAAACAGCAACCGCCAAACCAGCGATAACCAGTGGGATAGCGCGGACCACGGACTCAGTCATTGGCCGGATAGCAAGCGCAAAGTTCGCTTGCCGCCAGTCAAAGATTGAACCGCGGATCAGTCCCGTAAAGAAACCACTGAAAGCACGCCACGCTTCAGAGAAGAAGTCAGCGGGTTGAGCAAAAATGTAGCCCGCCGCGCGCTGCACGCCCGGGTCAAACGCCACAACAATGATTGCGCCGATGGCCAAAGCCAACAGGATCGCCAGGGCTATCGTCCCAGCGGAGGGACTGAATACCCCTTTGATGAAAGTCTTCCACCACTTACCGGCAGCATCGGGGCCAGTATCTGTCTCCAGTGTGGGTGGTTCTGGGCTTAGAACAGCCGGACCGCTCACTTGGTGCCTCCCTCTTCCCCGCCAACCAGGTCGGCGCTGTCGCTAACTTGAGCCATGGCCTCTTCGTAAGGGATCCCAGCCATCATCAGGCCAAGAACGTCGCGCGGGGTGTCCGGCTGGACAATTCCCACAATGCGTCCCCTATACATGACGGCGATCCTGTCGGCCAGGGCGTAGACCTCATCCAGCTCACTGGACACAACCAGGACCGCACTGCCCTTGTCCCGTTCCTCGATGATCCGTTTATGCACGAATTCGATGGCCCCAACATCAACCCCACGTGTCGGTTGGGATGCAACCAGCAGCTCAATGGGCCGGGACAATTCCCGCGCCAAAATTGCTTTCTGAGCGTTCCCGCCGGACAGAGTAGAAATCGGGTCCTGAACTGAAGTCAGCCGAACGTCAAACTCTTTAGCCACTTTCTCAGCGTTATCCACCACCACCGACGGGTGCATGTTCACGCCACTAGCAAACGGGGGTTGGTCGTACCTGTTCAAAACCATGTTTTCCGCAATGGTGAAGGAGGCGATCATGCCGTCCTTCGAACGGTCTTCCGGGACGTACCCCAGGCCGGAGTTGATGCGTTTCTTAATGTCCACACCCTGCATGTCTTTCCCATGCAGAATGATTTCCCCACCGTCGGGGTTAGAGGACCCTAAAATGACTTCGCACAACTCGGTTTGACCGTTGCCTTGTACCCCGGCAACACAGAGGACTTCCCCTCCCCGAACCTCAAAGTTCAAGTGGTCCAGGGCCGCTACCCCGTCCTCGTCCACCAACGAAACCTTGTCGAAAACCAGGATTGGTTCCTTGGGGTGTGCGGGCTCTTTATCAACCGCCAACGAGACGGGTCGGCCCACCATCATGGACGCCAGTTCCTGCTCAGAATCTGACGGCTGCGCCTGACCCACGACCTTACCGCGGCGGATGACCGTGATCTTGTCAGCAATCGCACGGATCTCACGCAACTTGTGGGTAATAAAAACGATGGCGGTGCCAGATTCCTTGAGCTGGCGCATGATTTCCAGCAGCTCATCAGTTTCTTGGGGGGTGAGGACGGCCGTTGGCTCATCCAGAATTAGGACCTGCGCGTCGCGGGAAAGGGCTTTAATGATTTCCACACGCTGCTGCACCCCAACCGGCAGGTCCTCAATAACCGCGTCCGGGCGCAGGTTGAACCCGAAACGGTCCGAAAGTTCAACCACACGCTGGCGGGCTACCTTCCGGTTAATGATCCCGCCGACACCCGTCGTGGCTTCGTAGCCTAGCGACACGGATTCGGCGACCGTGAAGACGGGAACCAACATGAAGTGCTGGTGAACCATGCCAATCCCCGCGGCGACAGCGTCACCGGGGCCGGAGAACTTGACAGGGACATCATCAATCAAAATTTCGCCCTCATCTGGCTGATACAAGCCGTATAGGACGTTCATCAGCGTTGATTTACCCGCGCCGTTTTCCCCAAGTAGGGCGTGAATTTCGCCGGGTTCAATCACTAGATCGATGTCATCGTTTGCCACCAGCGGTCCGAAGACCTTTGTAATCCCCTTAAGCTCAAGTTTCACATTGATCCCTTCATCCTTGGGGGCTGGCACTGTTCTGCAATTCCAGCATCCGTTGCTGGCGGCTAAGGACAAGGTCCAACAGCCTTTGTGCAGGTGTTTCATTTTAGCGCACGAAAATGGGGGCGTGGCCTATACCACGCCCCCATTCACTTTTGAGAGCTCGCCTGCCGGGGCAGGTTCAAGCAGTTTCGTGTCTGAACGACCCGCTTACGGAGCGTTGTCGGTCTGAACCTCGATGCTGCCGTCGATGATGCCGACGCGCAGTTCTTCGATCTCAGTGTTCAGTTCCGGTGAAACCAGGTCCTCAAACTCGTGCCAGGGAGCAATCCCAACACCGTCGTTCTCCAGCGTCCCAATGTAGGGGTCGGAGGTCCAGTTGTCTTCCACGACCGAGTTGATCGTGTCGTACACGGCAGCAGAAATCTGCTTCAGGACAGAGGTCAGAATGTAGTCAGCGTACTCAGGCTGGGTTTCAACACCGTCAGCGTCAACCCACACTACGGACACGTCGTCAGCGTCCTTAGCTGCAGCCAAAGCACCCATGCCAACCGGGCCAGCAACAGGCATGATGACGTCCGCACCCTGCTGGATCAGCTGCTCAGAGAACTGCTTACCGCGGGAAACATCTTCGAAGTCACCAGTGGCCATGCCGTCCTGCTTGGCCTTGTCCCAGCCCAGCAGTTCAACGTTCGCATCGTGCTCTTCGTTGTACTTGGCAACGCCGTCTGCGTAGCCATCAGCAAAGATAGCGGTGGAGGGCAGTTTGATGCCCAGGAAGGTGCCGACCTTACCGGTCTTCGACATGCCAGCGGAAGCGTAGCCCGCCAGGTAGGAGGCTTCCGCCGTGTTGAACAGGAGTGCCTTGGCGTTTTCATGCTCGCCCTCGAAACCAGAGTCAACCAGAGCGAACTTGGTTTCCGGGTACTTCTCAGCGGCCTCATCCATGGCCTCAGCCATCAGGAAGCCAACGCCAATGATGACGTCACAGCCACCCTGAACCATGTTCTCCAGGTTCGGAACGAAGTCCGCGTCAGAGTTGGACTCAGCCTGGTCAACCTGGACACCCAGTTCTTCCTTGGCTTTCATCAGACCGTCATGGCCGGATTCGTTGAAAGACTTGTCGTCGAAGCCGCCGGAGTCGGAGACCATGCAGGCCTTCACGTCGCTCTTAGCGCCGCCCGCGTCGCCGCTTTCTTCACCGGACTGGTCGCCGCCAGCGTCAGGGGCGGACCCACAGGCCGCCAGGACTAGAGCAGTGGCAGCGCCAACGGCTCCTAGTTGCCAAATTTTCTTCACAAATTCCTCCTGAAAGGACTCGGATTCACGGCCCATCCCGAAGGATCCCCCGGGGATCATCCGAAAAAATCGGACGGATCCTGGGCAATCCCCCACGCCGCGTCAGCAATATGCTAGCTTGCGCCCCCACCGGACCCTAGGAAAAATGGGGGCAGACGCGGAATAGCAATCATTCCGTTACGGAACTTGAGAGGCAGCGCACGCGCAAGGCACACGGGCCGACCACTGGGTGTGTGGCCGGGCGGGTTCCTAGAGGAGGCCGTCCTCCCCCTGCGAAGCTAAAAGAGTGACCGCGTCCTTCACCTGCTGCGCGGAAGCGGTCGTGGTGACCAGGAGAGCGTCCGGGGTATCCACAATCACCGCGTCATCTATTCCGAGGACGACTACGCGTTTCCCGGCGGGAACACTGACGATGGGGCTCGCAGCCTCAATGGCGGTCACCTCACCGCCGCCCGCAACACTGCCGTCAGCCCCCACGGGCAGGGACGTGAAGTCCCCCAGGTCCGACCAACCCAGGTCGAGCGAGGCCGGGGCCACGGCCACCCCTCTCTGCGCTGCGACAGGTTCCGCGATGGCGTGGTCGATGGCGACGCGCTCCAACTGCTCCCAGTGGGTGGCTAGAGCTTCCCGCCTGCCCTCACCGGTTTCCGCCGCTGTTTCCGAAACGTCGTCTAGCGGGCCCCAAGCCGACACTAGGGCTTCAATCCCCCGCGCCAACTGGGGACGCTGCATAACTAGGTGCTCGTGGAGGACCTCCGCGTTCATAACGAACATGCCCGCATTCCACAAGTAGCCGGCCTGCACAAACTCTTCGGCCAGTTCCGCGTTCGGTTTCTCCACGAACGCTTCCACCAGTAAAGCGCCGGGACTGACACGCGTGGGGGCGGGCTGGATGTAACCAAAAGCAGTGGACGGACCCGTGGGGGTAATACCGATTGTCGCGACGTATCCGGCGGTGGCTGCCCCCATGGCTGCCCGGACGGCCGCAATAAACTCTTCTTCGTTTTCAATAACATGGTCAGCAGCGAAGGACCCAACCAACGAGTCATCGCCGTAGGTGACACCCAGCAGGGCTGCCGCTAGCCCAATGGCGGGCATGGAGTCACGTCCGCTCGGCTCCACCACCATGTGAACCGCCACCTTCGACGGCAGCAGGCCCTGCGCCCGTAAGTCCAGCACCTGCTCCCTCACGGCGGCGCGGTGTGCAGCCCCCGTAACAATCGTGTACGAAGCTGCAACCGGAGCCAAGCGGAGCAAGGTTTGCTGCAGCAGCGACCACCCGGACCCGGTCAGGTCCAGCAGGAACTTAGGGTGAGCCTTCCGGGAGAGGGGCCAGAGTCTGGTCCCAGCCCCTCCCGCCGGAATCACAACATGCAAAGACTTCACGACTACTTGGACTTCACGACTACTTGCACCGTGGTTTGTTCAGCGCGGACTTTAGTCGGCGCTGGTTGCCTCTTCGACCTCGGCTTCAGCGTCCTCCAGGCTCATTTCGCCCTCTTCGTCCTCGCCCGTCTCTTCAACGATCTCTTCAATCTCAATGACGGAGACCAAGTCACGCTGCAGCAGGTCCTCATTCACCTCAACGCCCTCAGGCAGTTGCAGGTCCTCAACACGAACAATGTGACCCAAGGGAAGACCCTCAACGGGCACGTCAATCGTTTCAGGAATAGCGATAGCGGGGGCAGTGACGACCAGGGAGAACTCTTCCTGGGCAAGCATGTAGCCAGCGGCCGGCTCCCCAACAATGTTCAAGGGGACCTCAACCTCAACCTTTTCGCCCTTACGGACAACCTGCAGGTCAACATGCAAAATGTCGCGACGAACCGGGTGACGCTGGATGTCCTTAACCAGGGCCATCTGCTCGTCATCCCCGTACTTCACGGTGATGACCGCGTTCGCAGTGTCCTTAACAATCAGGAACACCTGGTGACCGGGCAGGTCCACGTGAACCGGGTCAATACCGTGACCGTAAAGAACCGCGGGCACCAAGCCTGCGCGGCGGGCGCGCCTGGACGGGCCCTTACCCATCTTGGTTCGAATATTGCCAACAATTGTGTTGTCTACATCAGCCATGCTTGTCTCCTTTAGATACACACGCAACACGTGCGGTGTTCCCGTCAGTCACGGGCTTGCCTTCATTGCCTTGCCCGACGACGCCACTAAAGGCGACACAACACCCTGTCGATAACGGCGGGAAACCCCGCCCTCGCCGGGGCAACTCCGCTAGTTTAGCGAAGCAGGTTCCCCTACGCCACCCCGTCAAACATGGAAGTGACGGACCCGTCCTCAAACACCTCGTGAATGGCTTGAGCCAGCAGTGGCGCTATAGAAAGGATGGTTAGCTGCTCAAAGTCCTGCTCTTCAGAGATGGGCAGAGTGTCCGTAATAATCACTTCGGACGCGCCGCAAGAAGCCAAACGCTCACTGGCAGGCGGGGACAGCACCCCGTGGGTGGCGGCAACAATCACGTCGGAGGCGCCCGCTTCGTAGAGAACCCTGACGGCCTCCGCAATCGTCCCACCCGTATCAATCAGGTCGTCAACCAGTACGCACTGGCGGCCTTCAACATCCCCAACCACGCGGTTAGCGACGGACACGTTCGGGCGGCTGGTGTCCCGGGTCTTATGCACGAAAGCAAGGGGACAGTTCCCCAGTTTCGCAGCCCACTTCTCAGCCACACGGATACGGCCGGCATCCGGGGAGACCACTGCAACCTTTTCCAGGTCAACCCGCTGGCGCACGTAGTCAACCAGGACGGGCATAGCCCACAAGTGGTCGACCGGCCCATCAAAGAAACCCTGTGCCTGGGATGCGTGCAGGTCGACACTCATCAAGCGGTCGACGCCAGCCGTCTCGTACAAGTCAGCGATCAGACGGGCTGAGATAGGTTCCCGCCCCTGGTGCTTCTTGTCCTGGCGCGAATACGGGTAGAACGGGACAACAGCCGTGATCCGCTTCGCGGAAGCACGCTTAGCGGCATCAATCATGATCAACTGTTCCATCAGCCACGTGTTGATCGGCGACGTCAAAGATTGAACTATGAACACGTCAGCGCCGCGCACGGATTCGTTGAAACGGAAATAGATTTCCCCGTTCGCAAAATCGTAGGCGGTGGTGGGAACAAGATCAGTCCCCAGAGAGTCCGCTATCGCCTGCGCCAGCCCCGGGTAGGCCCGGCCGCTAGCTAAAACGAGTCTTTTCGCTCCACTGGTTCTGATTCCGCTCACTGCATAGGTCCCTTCAGCGGGTTGGGTGTGGGGGCCAGTCTCCAAAAAAACACCCAGTTAGGCGGCTGGGTTACCGCTGTGCTCCGCCCCTAGGACTCGAACCTAGACTAAGGGCACCAAAAACCCGTGTGCTGCCTTTACACCAGGGCGGAAAGCACTGTCATTCTGTCACACCGATCCGGAAGAGGAAAATGGAATACCCAAGTTAGTGCCGGACTGCACCTTGGCAGGTGGACTATGGTTCAAGCGTGGCTCATCTACTTGGCGCTGAAGAACTAACCGTAAGTTTCCCGACACAAGACGTATTGCGGGGCGTGACAATAGGGATCGCTCAAGGCGACCGGATTGGGATTGTGGGCGGTAACGGGCAAGGGAAAACCACCCTGGCACGCCTGCTGGCCGGGCAAATGCAACCAGATTCGGGGCAGGTTGTCCCCCGCCGCGGTCTGCGCATCGGCTACCTGGCGCAGGCGGACCCGGCTGACCCCAACCTCACTGTTGGGCAAGCCCTGGTTGGGGACCGGCCAGAACATGAGTGGGCCGGTCAACCTCAAATTCGTTCCGTAATCTCCGGGCTGGTAGCGGACTTGCCGTGGGACCGGACACTGGGTGAACTGAGCGGCGGCCAACTGCGGCGAGTGGCGTTAGCGTCCCTTCTGATTGAGGATTGGGACCTGCTGATCCTGGATGAGCCCACCAACCATTTGGACTTGCAAGGAATTGCTTGGCTGGCGAACCATCTAAAGCAGAGGTGGCCACGCGGGACGGGTGGACTGTTGGTTATCACCCACGACCGCTGGTTCTTGGATGAGGTTGCCACCACCACCTGGGAAGTTCACAGCGGGGGCGTGGAACCGTTCGAGGGCGGTTACGCTGCCTATATTTTGGCGAGCGTGGAGCGGGACAGGCGTGCGGCTGCCGCCGAGGCGAAACGGCAGAATCTTCTGCGTAAAGAGCTGGCGTGGCTGCGGCGGGGGGCGCCCGCCCGGACGGCTAAACCTAAGTTCCGGTTGGATGCGGCTGCGGAACTTATTTCTGACGTGCCACCGCCGCGGGATTCTTTGGAGTTGCAGGCCCTAGCAACCGCGCGCTTAGGGAAACGGGTGGTTGACCTGGTTGACGTGGGCTTCAGCTACGGTGACACCCCCGTGTTGGAGGACGTCAACTGGCTGATTGCGCCCGGGGAACGAGCAGCCGTCCTGGGGGCTAACGGTGCCGGCAAGTCGACCCTACTGAAACTGATAGCCGGACAACTGGACCCAACCGAGGGGCGCGTCAAGCGCGGCAAAACTGTCCAGCTAGCTGTGTTGGATCAACAGTTCACCGCGCTGAAGAAGATTGGCGACCAGCGCGTGCGGGAGGTGCTGGCCCGAACGAAAACCACGTTCAACGTGGATGGTAGGGACATGACGCCCGCCCAACTGTTGGAGCGGCTCGGCTTCAAAACCGCTCAGCTGTCCTCCCCCGTCGCTGACCTGTCTGGCGGCCAGAAACGCCGCCTGCAGCTTTTGTTGCTTCTGCTTGAAAGTCCGAACGTCCTAATTTTGGATGAGCCGACCAACGATGTGGACACGGAAATGTTGAGCGCGCTTGAGGACCTGTTAGACACTTGGCCGGGTACCTTGATTGTGGTTAGCCACGACCGGTACCTGATTGAGCGGGTCACTGACCAGCAGTACGCCATCTTGGATGGGACCCTGCGGGACGTTCCGGGCGGGATTGACCAGTATCTGCAGTTGGCGGCAGCCGAGCAGCGGGACCGGCAGGCCGCAAGTGACCCCGCAAGTGACCGTGCCGATGGTGGGGACAATGTGGGGGGCGAGGGCGAGCGGGCCCAAGGCCCGTCAGGAGCCCAGTGGCATGCGATTCGCCGCAGGCTGGGTTCCCTGGAACGCGCTTTGGACAAGCAAGTGAGAAGTCTGGAACGCATGCATGAGGAGATGGCTGCCTGCGATCCGTCCGACTTTGCGCGACTGCAGGAGTTGAGCGACAAGGCGAACGCGCAGCAAGCGAAAGTGGATGCGCTGGAAGAGGAGTGGCTGGAACTGTCCGAACAGGTGGATTGAAACCAGCTGTGTCTTAACCGGTGAGTCCACGAACCGAGTCCGGGTCCACGGAGTGTGCCCGTGGGCACACTTCTTTGCCCGGTCCTATAATGACTGTATGGAGCAGACTGAGAGTTTAATCGAACATAGCCTGGGCACTATTGCCACCGCGTTTGAAATTGCTGGGACCCTTGCCATGGTCGGCGGGTTCATAATCGCAGGGGTTCTAGCCATCCGGGCGCTACGGCGTGGCAGTGGGGAATCAGCCTTCACCACTTTGCGTGTCACCCTTGGCAGTGCGATCCTGCTGGGCCTGGAAATTCTGGTGGCCGCGGACTTGGTGCGGACTATCACCTCGAAGCCTTCTTTGGAAGATGCACTGATCTTGGGCTTGATTGTTGTTATTAGGACAATCCTGTCCATGTCTATCTCCATTGAGATTGAAGGCGTCCTGCCATGGAAACGCGCCCTGTTCGAAAGTGGGGGCCAAAAGCTAGCCCACCAGGTAAAAAAGGATCAGGCTGCATCAAAAGCCGCCGCAGCCGGCCAGGCGAAAACTAGCTCCTAAGCCAACGCCCAGGCGGGAAGGGCCGGTTCCATTCTGGCGCCGACTGCCGGCCCCCAAGTGACCAGTGTTTGTGCAACACCCGGGGCTTGGGCCCACTTGGTGGCGATAGCTTCAGCATCCCGCCGACTGTGGGCTAGCGCCGCAATGGTTGGTCCGGATCCTGACAGCACCCAGGTGCGGGCCCCAGCCTCCAGCGCCGCCTCCCCCACCTCGCGCAGCTCAGGACGCAGCGTGAAGGCTGGGACCTGCAAATCATTTTGCAGTGCAACTTGATCTGGGCTTGCCGCATCCAACTGTGTAAGGCCTTCCGCCAGCGCCCAGTTAACCTCACTGCCCGCAGCAGGGTCCGGGGTGATTTGGCCGCCCTCAACCATCTGATCGAAACGGCCGAACACTTCGGGTGTGGACAGGCCGTGGTGGGAGCGCGCCAGGACCCACCAGTCACTTTCAGACGTGGGCTGACAGGTGCCCGGCCGCAGCAGACTCATGTTGTCCCCCACCCCCAGGCCTAAACTGACCCCACCAACCAGGCACGCTGGAACGTCCGCGCCCAGGCCACTTCCTATTTTCTGCAGTTGTTCTTGCGACAGGCCGGCGCTCAGCAATTGGTCCATTAGGACAAGGGTGGCTGCCGCGTCAGCGGACCCGCCTGCCATGCCCCCTGCAACGGGAATTGTTTTGTGAACCACCAGGTCAGCGCCTACCTGTCCAGGTTGCAGCAGGGCGCGGGCCGCTCTAACGGCCAGGTGCCCCGGGCCGTCCTCGGCACTAAACCGGTTCGTCGCCCGCTCGTCCAGTTGATAGCCGGCACCCACAACTGGCGAGTAAAGCAGCGTGCGCACCGTGACATCCGCGTCAGTTCGCCGGGTTGCCGTCACATAGTCGCGCAGGCCTAGGGCTTCAAAAATGGTTGTCAGAGGGTGGTAGCCGTTTGGCAGGGCCGCCCCCACTGCCAGGTGCAGGTTCACTTTGGCGGGCGCTGAAGCGTGCAGTGGGGTGGTCATATTTCAGCCCTCCTGGGTGCCGGCTGCCAGGCGCACGAACGTTTCCACACTGAGGTCTTCGGCCCGCTCAGTCCCTGAAAGTTCGGCGCCCCGCAGTGCGGACGCTAAAGCTTCGGGGGTCGCGAAGGCCGGTTTAAGTGCCACCCGGATCATTTTCCGGCGCTGAGAGAAAGCCGCGTCCACCAGGACGAAAACCCTGTCCCGCAGTGCCCGGTCAACACCGAACGGGTGCGACACTTGCAGGCGGACCAAGGCTGAATCCACGTTTGGGGCAGGCCAAAATACTTTACGTCCTATGGTCCCCGCGTAGTGGCTGGGACCGTACCAGGCTAGCTTCACGCTGGGCACGCCATAGGTGCGGCTTCCGGGGCCTGCAACCAGCCGTTCGGCGACCTCCCGTTGCACCATTACCAGGACTTTTTCTAGGGTTGGGAACTGGGCCAGCAGGTGCAAAATGATGGGAACAGCAACGTTGTAGGGCAGGTTCGCCACCAGCGCGGTCGGCGCCTGGTCGACCATTGATGCTTCCACGGCTAAAGCGTCTTCGTTGATGACCGTCAGGCTTGGCGCCCAGTCGGGTGCGTCCTGGGCGATCGTCTCCGGCAGTGCGCCCGCCAGGATGGGATCTATTTCTATGGCGGTTACCTTCGCGCCTTGCTCCAGAAGTGCCATTGTTAGGGATCCCAGCCCAGGGCCCACTTCCAGCGTCTGTTCCCCTGGCCGTAAATCAGCGTCGGCAACGATTTTGCGCACAGTGCCCGGGTCAATAACGAAGTTCTGTCCCAGCTTCTTTGTGGGCATCACGTTCAGGTCCCGAGCTAACTGGCGAATCCGCACGGGTCCAAGAAGTTTAGGTTCCTCGGGTACGCGCATCCGCTGTTCCCTTCCTTCCAACTGCCTGGTGGGGGTGCGGTTCTACAGTACAACCTGACGCCCACCCGCCGGCGGTGGCGCCTGCGTTCCCGGGGCGATGTTCGGTCGCGAGGTTCGGGTCGAGGGCGCTTTCGGCGTCCACGCGC
>CAYFVT010000002.1:60285-61856 GCA_964346705.1 uncultured Actinomyces sp.
ATCCACTGCACTACCGAGCGCGGTTTGTGCCATTGATTACGTTTAGGTAACTTTCTTTCCCAAACGGTTGGGAGCGGTTGCGGGGAATAAGTTAGTAGGGTTTACTAATCCGTATGACGCCGAAGTCCACAATCCCGATTGCCGGGCTAACATTCCCGCGCAGCCACACTGGTGCTGCCTCGGCCCCCGCCGACGGTGCGGGCGCCAGCCGGGCTAGCAACCGGAAGGTGTTGCCGCGTCATGCCCGCCACCACAACCGCAGCCTTCTGCTGCGGACCGTGTACCAGAAGGGCCCCCAGAGTCGGGCTGATCTGTCCCGCGCCACTGGTTTAGCTAAGGTCACGGTTTCCACGCTGGTCAGTGAACTTTTGGAAGCTGGATATTTGCGTGAGGTGGGGTTCCGGCAAGCTAAGGGCCCCGGCAAGCCTGCGATGATGATCGACTTGGCTTGGGACTCCTTCAACATTGTCACTCTTGACCTGTCGGGACCACGCCAATTCAAGGGCGCGCTGATGACGCTGGATGCTGAAACATTGGCAGAGGGTTCCGTTCCGGTCGAAGGTGTAACTGGCGCGGATGCGACAAGCCTGGTGCTTGACCTTGCCGCCCAACTTGTTCAGGCAGCAGAGAAACCGATCCTAGGGATCGGTGTTGGCACACCCGGCCTAGTAAGCCCCGAAGGGGTCGTTACGGTGGCCCCCAACCTGGGGTGGACGGACGTGGACCTCCGTGCGCTGCTGGAAGACCGCTTCGATATTCCCACCATTGTTCATAATGATGCGAATGCCGCGGCTTTGGGGGAACGCCTTTACGGTGGGGCTGCTGAGAACCTACTTCTGGTCACCATCGGTTATGGGATTGGTTCCGGCCTTATCTTGGGGGGCCAGGTCATTCACGGTCCCCGCAGCGCTGTCGGGGAGATAGGGCATGTCATGGTGGGCTCCGTCGCGGACTCATCTGGCGAGTATTCGCGGGAGCAGGTCCTGGAGAACTGGGCCAGCGAACCAGCATTGCGGCAGCGCATCTCCGACCTGGGTGCCGACGAAGACACCCAGACAGACGCCCTCACAGAAGCCCAGCAAATGGTTTTGGCTGAAGCTGGGGCCCGTTTAGGGGCGGCGCTTGCCCCTGTTGTTGCTGCCTTAGATCTGGATGAGGTCGTTTTGAACGGCGCACAAGACTTGCTGGCGGGCCCGCTGTCGGAGGAGACTCTGGCAACGATCCGCCGGCGGACCTTGCCGGGAACCATGGAACACCTGCGGATCCGCATGAGTGAAAAAGGTCCCGACTTGGTTCTCTTGGGCTGCGCAGCCCAAGTGTTATCCACGTTCCTCGGGGTGAACCGATGAACATCAACCATGGGCTGAAAACCCAACGAAAGGAAAGATAACGAAGAGGAAGCTAGCAGTATTTGGCGCTGCATTCGCAGCGTCAGCGCTGGCCCTTGCCGGATGCTCTTCCGGTGCGGACGACAAGGAAGCCCCCGAATCTGGGGATGCCGGTGAAGCAGTAGCCGTTGATGGTGCCGGTGAAGAGGTAAAACTCTGGCTGATCGGTGGGGACACCCCGGA
>CAYFVT010000002.1:61956-67860 GCA_964346705.1 uncultured Actinomyces sp.
ACACCCCGGACGTGACTGAGGTTGGCAACACCCAGTCACCGACGTTCACTAACGTTGGCGCGTTCATGGACATCTCAGACATGTATGAAGAGCTGGGCGGCAAGGATCTGCTGCAGTCCTTCGTGGATGTTGGCGAGGTCGACGGTAAGAAGTACACGCTCCCCTACTACTTCGGTTCACGCTACGTGTTCTACCGTAAGGACGTTTGGGAAGCTGCCGGTCAGGAAGTTCCGAAGTCGCTGGATGATTTCAACAAGTCGGTCGTGGAAATCACTGCTGCCAACCCGGAAGATATTCCGAACTTTTCCGGTTTCTTCCTGGGCGGTCAGGACTGGCGTGACGGAATCTCTTGGATCTTCGCTAACGGTGGCGACATCGCCAAGCAGGATGGTGAAGGCGGCGAATGGAAGGGCACCCTGGACTCCCCGGAGACCGTGAAGGGCCTGGAGCAGCTGCAGGACATTTACCGTAACGCCTCGAACGCTCCCGCTGACATGCGTGACGCCAACCAGTACCAGTACATCAACGACACTGACGAAGTTGCTGGTGAAGAGGAAGAGGACGTCGAGGAAATTTCTCTCGCCGCCGCAACCATCATGGCGCCGGGCTGGGCCCACTGATCCATTGGCGACTTGGTTGAGAACGACGAGGGCGAAATGGTTCGCGAGTGGAACGACGACGTGTTCGGCGTTTACGCTCTGCCCGGTAACGACGGCAAGCCCGCACCGGTCTTCGCTGGTGGCTCCAACATCGGTATCTCTGCTGCAACCCAGCACCCTGATCTGGCCAAGGAAGTTATGCGCCTGATCTTCTCTGAGGACTACCAGAAGATGCTCGGTGAAAACGGTCTGGGCCCGGCCAACCAGAAGTACGTTGACTCCCTGGGTGATGACCAGTTCGCGAAGGCTCTGATTGAGTCCGCATCTAACTCCAAGCTGACCCCGGCAGCCCCGGGTTGGGCAGCGGTTGAAGCAGCCGAGGTCATGGAAGAGTTCTTCTCCCAGATCCGCGACGCTGACGACTTGACCGCCCTCGGCAAGGAGTACAACGAGAAGCTGGACGCACTGCTGAACCAGAAGTAACAAGCTGAAGTAACCCCTGGGGTGGCAGCCCCACCCCAGGGTCAGCCTCATTGGGATTGGGGGGAGGCGCCAAGCGTCCTCCCCCCTTTTTCACACCACGAACATTCTTTACCCGCAAAACTGGGGCTTGTTCCCCGTCCTGACACCCCCCGAGGTTGCCCGTGTCAACTGCCGAAGCCATAGACAGCGTGGTCCCTGACCGCGTTGCCCCCAACCCTCTTAGTAAAAAGCAAGCGAAACAGCCCCGTCGCCGCGGCTCCTTCGCCCCCTACATTCTGATCCTGCCTGCAATCGCGATCCTGCTGTTAGCCCTCGGTTACCCGGTGGTGTGGCAGATCATCACTTCCATGCAGCATTACGGCCTGGCCCAACAGTTCGGTCAGCCGGCCGAATGGGTGTGGTTTGACAACTACATTCAACTGTTCTCTGACCCCTACATGTGGAAGGTGGTCGCCCGGTCGATCGCCTTCTGTTTCACCGCCGCCATCCTCACCATGGTGGCCGGCCTGCTGATTGCCTTGCTGATGCGCGCCGCACCGAAGGCCGCCCGCATTGTGCTGCAGATTGCTCTGCTGCTGGCGTGGGCAATGCCCGTTGTTGCTGCCATGACCATTTGGACTTGGCTGTTCGACTGGCGCCGCGGCCTGGTCAACTGGCTGCTGGTGCGCATGGGATTCGACATGCACGGCCATAACTGGCTGGCACACCCCCTGTCCTTCTTCGCGGTTGCAGTCATCATTGTCGTGTGGATGTCTGTCCCCTTCGTTGCTTTCTCAATTTACGCGGGTCTGACACAGATCCCGGAAGAAGTTTTGGAAGCCTCCGCGGTTGACGGCGCCACCCCCGGCCAGCAGTTGCGCCACATTATTCTGCCGATGATCAAACCCATCATCGGGATTGTTTTCCTCCTGCAAATCATCTGGGACCTGCGCGTGTTCACGCAGATCCGACTACTGCAAGACCAGGGGTCAATTGCGACGGAAACGAACCTGCTGGGAACCTACATTTACCAGTTGGGGGTTGGCCAAAGCGACTTTGCCATGGCTTCTGCCGTCTCCATTTTCGTGCTGGTCCTTACTATCGCCCTGAGCTGGGCGTACGTGCGTAACTTGATGAAAGAGGAGGAAGCCTGATGTCCGCCACCACTGCTCCCAGAGTGAAAATGAAAAAGAGCCGGGACCCCATTCGTCCCCGCCAAGTGGTCATGGGCATCATTGGCCTCATTGTTGCTGCAGCGTGGGCTTTCCCCGTCTACTGGATGATCAACTCATCCATGCTGCCAAACGTCGTCCTCGAAAAAACGACGCCCACCCTGGTCCCGTTTGGGGGTTCCCTGCGCAACTTCACCCGCATTTTTGAGTCGGGCACGTTCTTCACGGCCCTCAAAATAAGTGTCATGGTTGCGTTCATCACGGTCCTGTTCGCCCTGATCTTCGCGTTCCTGGCGGCCCTTGCTATCAGCCGGTTCAGGTTCCGGGGACGTAAACAGTTCGTACTGGCTGTCTTACTGATTCAGATGCTGCCCGCCGAGGGTCTGTTCATCGCCCAATACAAACTGATGGGGTCACTGAACCTGTTGAACTCCGTACTGGGCGTGTCAATCATTTACATTGCGGCTGTTGTTCCCTTCACCATTTGGATGCTCCGCGGGTTCGTGGCGGGCATTCCAGTGGATTTGGAGGAGGCAGCCATGGTTGACGGGCTGACCCGCACCCAGGCTTTCCTGCGGATCACTTTCCCCCTGCTGGCTCCCGGCCTGATCGCTTCAGGCGTGTACGCGTTCCTGCAGGCGTGGAACGAGTTCACGGTTGCCCTGGTCATCCTGCAGGAACCGTCCAAGCAGACCCTGCCGCTGTGGCTGCGCGGCTTCATCCAGCAGAGCGCTTCCCGCGCGATTGACTGGGGTGAGGTCATGGCCGCCTCCACACTGGTCGCTGTCCCAGTAATCGTGTTCTTCCTGTTCGTGCAGGGCCGCATGACCTCCGGGCTGGTGTCCGGCGCGGTCAAGGGGTAGCGCGTGCCGGCAACAAACGTGGCGGATAAGCCCTGCTGGATTGGGCTGGACATTGGGGGCACCAAGATAGCGGGTGTGGTGATGGGCGAGGACGAGGTTCCCCTAGCCCAAGCCACAGTCCCCGCCATTCCCGGGGAAGAAGCTGTGGTTGCCTCGGCGGTTGCGGTGGTCAGCGAACTGCTGGCTGCCGCAGGCTGCCAGGCCCAGGACTGCCTAGGGATTGGCATTGGGATTCCTGGCACGGTTGACAGGGACGGGACAGTCTTCACCGCAGTGAACCTGGGAATCGAAGAACTGCCCCTTGGCCCCTTGGTCCAGGAAGCCACCGGGATCCGGGTGGTTGTGGACAACGACGTGAACGCGGCCGCGGTCGGCGCGGCAGCCGCGGTTGACTTGGATGCCACCTCCGCTTACCTGAACATTGGGACGGGTATGGGGAGCGCACTGGTCGACGACGGGCGAGTACTGCGGGGAGCACGCGGGGTTGCCGGGGAAATCGGGCACCTGGCCATCATCCCGGATGGGGAACTGTGCGGGTGCGGCCAACGGGGATGCCTGGAAACCCGGGCTTCCGGGAAAGCTGTGGACCGTTTGTGGCCGGTAGAGGGTGGCCGGTCCTCGACCGCGCTGCTGGAAGCACATTTAGCCGGTGACCCGGCCGCAACCGAAGTGTTTCAAGGACTCGCGGAAGGGATAGCCCAAGCCATTCGCGTCCTCGTGTTGACTTACGACCCGGACCACGTGATTCTTGGCGGCGGCCTCACTAACCTGGGTCAGCCCCTAGTTGATCAGGTGCGGTCTGTGCTGCGCGACTGGGAAGAGGAATCCGCGTTCTTGGCTTCCTTAGGCATGGAGCAAGCCCTAAAGGTGGTACCCCCCGCAGCGGTCAGCGCCGCCACCGGGGCAGCTCTAATGGCACGCGGACAGCTACTGACACTGGCACCATAAACTGCTGGGCCCCTAGCTACGGGGCCCCTTGCTGCTGGGTCCCTACCAGGTGCCGTACAGCCTTTGGGAGTTACCCATCAGCAGATTCGCGGTGTGGGCGACGTCCTCTTCCCACAGCTCTGCGATCTTCCGGACCGTGTACGGCATGACGTAACTGGCGTTGGGCATTCCGCGGTAGGGGGCGGGCGTCAGGTAGGGGGCGTCCGTCTCCACCAGGACCAGGTCGCGGGGCATCTGCAGCAGGGCGGCCCGCAGTTCATCATTTGCCGGGAATGTGACCATGCCGGAGAAAGACGCGAACCAGCCTTTCTCCGCCAGTTTATTCGCCATTTCCCGGTCACCAGAAAAACTGTGGAAAACGATTTCCATGCCATCCCATGCTGAGTCATCCAAGACTTCCAGGGTGGCTGCGTGGGCGTCCCGGTCATGGATTTGGACGGGCAGGCCGTGGGAGCGGCCCATCTCCAGGTGCGCTTGGAACGCTTCCCGCTGCGCTTCCTGCCCGGGTTCTGCCGTGCGGTAAAAATCCAGGCCTGTCTCCCCCACCGCCACCACTTCCGGGTCATCCAAAAGGGCTGACACTCGCTCCAAAGCGACCAGCAGGGGCACGTGGTGGTCGCGCTTCTCGTGCTCATACCCGTCCGGGGAACGGTCCAAATGCCCCGCGTGCAAAGCCGCTTCATTCGGGTGAATGGCTAGGGCAGCCTTAACTTCGGGCCATTCCCGCGCCAACTCCACTGTCGGCTTCAAGTCAGGCAGGGAAGCGCCAACGGTAATCATGCGGGTCACACGCATCTGTTGGGCGTGAGCAATCTGAGTTTCCAGCGGCATCCGGTAACCGTCAGCGGAGGGGATTTCGCCCTCGTGCAACGGCAGGTGCGTGTGGTTATCCATCACCGGTGCGGGCAGGGGCTGCCCCAACTCCGGCCACGCGCGACGTTTCTTTGCCATTCTTCACTCCCACTCAATCGTTCCGGGTGGCTTCCCCGTCACATCCAGAACCACCCTGTTGACCTGATCCACCTCACTGGTGATACGGCCGGTGATCTTGTTCAGGACATCTTGCGGCAGGTAGATCCAGTCGGCGGTCATCGCGTCTTCGCTGGCAACCGGGCGCAGCACTATCGGATGCCCGTAGGTACGTTCTTTACCGGTCACACCAACGCTGCGCACATCCGCCAGCAACACCACGGGGCACTGCCAGATCTGACTGTCTAAACCGGCGGCGGTGAGTTCTTCCCGCACAATCGCGTCCGCAGCCCGCAGGGTGTCTAACCGCTCTTTCGTCAGGTCCCCAATAACCCTTACGCCAAGCCCGGGACCGGGGAACGGCTGCCGGTCAACCACATGTTCAGCCAGGCCGAGGGCGCGACCAATATCCCGCACCTCATCTTTGAACAGTGCCCGCAAGGGTTCCACCAGTTCGAACTGCAAGTCTTCGGGCAGGCCCCCAACGTTGTGGTGGCTCTTAATGTTGGCTGCCCCCTCTTCAGCTCCCGACTCCATCACATCCGGGTAAAGGGTGCCTTGAGCCAGGAACTTGATGCTTTCCCCTTCAGCGGCGGCGGCGGCGACCAGATTGTCGGCCTCGTCCTCGAACACCCGAATAAATTGCTCGCCAATGATTTTCCGTTTCTCTTCCGGGTCGCTGACACCCGCAAGCGCCTCCAGGAACCGGGCGGAGGCATCCGCAGTCACCAGGTTTATTCCCAGCGCGCCCGCCAGGTCATCCTCGACCTGCTGGCGTTCCCCCGCGCGGAGCAGCCCGTGGTCCACGAAAATACATGTCAGCTGGTCCCCGACCGCGCGGTGTAGCAGGGCCGCAGCCACGGAGGAGTCCACGCCCCCGGACAGGCCCAG
>CAYFVT010000003.1:0-54650 GCA_964346705.1 uncultured Actinomyces sp.
TCGTGTCCATCCTCATCCTTGTTGCAGTGATCAACGCAGTGAACTTCATTGACGGGCTGGATGGGCTGGCGGCTGGCGTGATCGCGATTGGCTCCCTCTCATTCTTCGCCTACTCTTACCTGCTGACTCGCCTCATGGGGGCACCTTCTTACGCGAGTGCGGCGGCGGTTGTTACCGTCATTCTGGCTGGTGTCACCATCGGGTTCCTCTGGTTCAACTTCCATCCGGCGTCAATCTTCATGGGTGACTCGGGGGCTATGGTCCTAGGTCTGCTACTGGGATCCGCTGCGATCATAGTCACGGGGCAGGTGAACCCCGCCATCCTCACGGAACAGTCCGCGCTGACCGGCTGGATTCCCGTCCTGGTGCCCTTAGCGGTCCTGATAATCCCCTTGGCCGACCTGCTGATAACACCCGTTTTGCGGGTTGCTCGAGGGCGGAGCCCCGTATCCGCAGATCGCACCCACCTGCACCATCGCATGCTCCTTCACGGGCACTCTCACAGGGGGGTCGTCCTCATCCTGTACACGTGGACAGCCGTGGTGTGCTTGACGGTCGTCGCGTTCATCTTTTTCCCCCCTACCCTGGTCTTACTGTTCGCGATTCCCGCCCTGGCGGCCACCGTGTTTGCCACCGCCTACCAGTTCCCGGGCACCCGGCGAATCGCCGTACCAGCGGAACGTAAAGGTGCGGGCGTGCCCGGGGGCAGTGTGATGCTGGACGACGGGCAGGACGTTATCTCCAGGTCCCGCTCGGACGTCTCCTGGCTTCCCCTCAGTCGGGGCTCCACAACTGCAAAGGAATCACACCAAGTGGGGGAGGAATAGGCTGTGAAAAACATGTCACTGTCAGTCCGGCAGGGTGTGAAAGCCGCGCAGAGGGGGTTCCTGTGGTTGCTGGCCCTCCTGGTCCTGGCGGCGCTTGCCGGGGGACTGTTCCTGCCTGGCAGGCCCTGGGCTTCGGCAGCCTTAGGTGCCGTTGCCTCCGCGGCTGTCATTGCTACCAGCATGTTCACAACAGGGAAATTTGCGACCTCGCAGTCACCTCGGTTTGGTTGGATAGCTCTTGACTACGGCGTGAAACTGGTGGCGATCGCGGGCAGCCTGATCCTAGCTAAGAACGTGGCCGGATTGGACGTGAAGGTGGTGGGGGCCTTGGTGATCCTCGCGATTGCTGGGACTACCGCCGTGCAACTTGTGGCCTTCCGGGCGAAGAGCGCGCGCTAGTCCGTTTCCATGATCGTGCGACTGAGGACGTCCTCGTCCGGCATAATCAGCACCTCACGATCATCGGTCAGGATCTTCAAGAAGCCGGGGTTCGTTTCTAGGACGTAGCCGTAAAACGTTTGACCCTCAGTTTCGATCCTTTCACGTGACATCCAAGGGGTTTCGATGCTGACCGCCAAAGCTAGGAAGGCGGCGGCCAGGAACAAGCCAACAGGCTTCCCAAGGCGGGCGAGCAGAGGCCGCCCCTTTCCTCTGGTCCACAGCGCGGCAATCGCCAGAAGGGCTACCGTCAAAACGGTGGCGACAATCGCGGGCCACCACATGTCGAACGTTCTGACCAGCACATAGACAATGGTGACCATGCCGACAATAAGGAACCAGTTGCCGGCCCGCGCCTTAGTGTCCTTACTGCGCGCCAACCAGTAGTCGTGAAACAGGCTCAGCGGAATAGCTAGAGCCAGCACAGCGCCCGTCACGTGCGGCCTTTCAAACAGCGTGCCGAACCCGATCGAGATGGCATCATCCAAAGTGAAGGAGTCCACCAGTTCAGTGGCAACATGCCAGTTCCATTTGGAGACCGCGAACAATCGGAACATCAGCAAGATCGCGATCAGCCCCATGGTCAACCCGGAAGCAGACAGTTTCTTAAACGGGTCGTGAAGTAGCGGAGGGTCAGGGTTAGCACCTTCCGCACCCGCGGGGGCCGGCGTAACGGTGGAACTTGGGGTCGCCTCAGACATGTTTTCCTTCACTTGCAGGGCCAAAAGGGCGGCGGTGAACCAAAATAAACATACAAGCTTTGCTACACCGGGTCCAAGGAATCGTCCCGACCGGCAGCAGGGCAGGAAATGACGCAACAAAACTGTTGGCCCAAGAGATGTTTACAACGAAACGCCCTTTTTCGGTGAAGACCGAGGGTGCGGGCTGCTACTATGAGGCACGTTGAAGACACCAGTTGTTCCTTGCTTTCGTAGTCGAAGGCTGAAGCCACACGGAGGTAGCCCTGTCCACGCAATCAGCGGCAGCGCAATCGACAGCAGCGCAATCAGCGGCAGTGCAGCCCGATGATGAGCGCACCAAGCGCACCCCAGCCTGGTGGGTAAGCGGGCTGGTCCTGCTGGTCCTAGTTGTGTTGGCGACTGTGGGCCCCGGCCTAATAGACTATTTCCGTGACCCCACCTTAGACATTCACATGCCGGGGATGGCCGACTTCTTCCCGGAGGCGGTTATTTGGGAGGGCACACACTTCAGCGTTAACCGCATGGTTATCGCCCGGTTCCTAGCGGCAATCGTCCTCGCCATCCTTTTCCTGGTCGTGGGGTCGAAACTGAAACTGCGACCGGGGCGTGGCCAAGTCGCCATGGAAATGGCGGCCGACTTCCTGCGTGACAACATTGGAACCGAACTTCTGGGCACCGCCCGCGGGAAACGCTACTCCACCATCTTAGGTTTCGTGTTCTTCGGCGTTCTAGCCATGAACCTGACGGGGCTGCTGCCAGGGATCAACATCGGCGCGTCCTCAGTGATGTCGGTGCCGCTTGTTTTCGCGATCTTTTCTTACGTCGCCTTCGTGGGGGCGGGCATCAAGACACGCGGCGGCCTGCAGTTCTTCAAAGAGCAACTGTTCCCACCCGGGGTGCCCTGGCCCATCTACTTCCTGCTCACACCAATTGAGCTGATCTCCACCTTCGTGGTTCGCCCCGCGACGTTGGCCATCCGTCTTCTGGCCAACATGATTGCAGGGCATGTGCTGCTGGCCCTCACCTACTTCGGAACCCAAACGCTGCTGCTCAGCGTTGTTCCGCTGATAAAACCCCTGTCGGTGCTGACGTTTGGTGCCGCGATCATCATGACCCTGTTTGAAGTGTTCGTGTCGGTACTGCAGGCTTACGTGTTTACGATCCTGACGGCCGTCTACATTAGAATGTCCGTAGAAGCACACTGATTGGCAACAATCGCAACTAACAAGAAGGAATTGGAATATGTCCGGCTCTATCACAATGATTGGCTACGGCCTAGCAACCCTCGGCCCCGCGCTTGGCATTGGAATCCTGGTAGGTAAAACCCAGGAAGCCACAGCCCGTCAGCCAGAGGTTGCTGGTCGCCTGTTCACCAACATGATTATTGGCGCTGCGCTAGTTGAAGCCTTGGCTCTGATTGGCTTCGTGCTCGCATTCATCGTCTGATGTTTCTTTCAAACCCCATTCCCTCTCAGGCGGAAGACTCGTTCGGAGTGTCGGTCCTTATACCGCCGTTCTACGAGATCTTCTGGTCGGCAGTCATTCTGCTTGGCCTGTGGTTCGTCATCAGAGCCACGCTGCCAAAAATCTACGCAATGCTGGACGACCGGCGCGACAAGATTGACGAAGGCCTGCAGGCGGCCCAAACGGCGAAAGAGGCTGCTGCCGCAGCCCGGAGGGAACGCGACGAAACGCTTCGTGTAGCAGCGGAGGAAGCCAAGGGCATTCGTGACCAGGCTGCCGCGGACGCTAAGCGCATTGTTAGCCAGGCGCAACAAGAAGCACACAGCGAAGCAGAGCGAATCAGGGCGACTGCCACCAAAAAGTTGGATGCCGAGCGGGCTGCGGCCCAAGCTGCACTACGACAAGACGTGGGCGGCCTGGCGACAGAGCTGGCAGAAAAAATCGTCGGCGAGCAGTTGAAGGACACGGCGCTTTCGCAGCGTGTCATCGATCGTTTCATGGATGATCTTGAGGCGGACATGGCCACCACCAACGTTGGAGCGGATGCTTAAGTGAGTGCGGAGCAGCAGGCTAATTACGCCGTAGGTTTGAACACACTGCGGGACTTGGCCGGTGAGGGTACGCCGGGGGCCAGCATTGGGGAAGATCTCTTCGGCGTGGTTGGCGTGCTGCATGAAAGCCACGCCCTGGTGCACGGCCTGACAAATGTGGCAAGAACACCCGATGATAGGGCGGCCCTTGCCGCCACTGTCTTCGGGTCCAAGATCAGTGACGATGCACTGAAAATCGTGGTCGCGCTCAGCCGGGAACATTGGACACGCTCCGAGGGACTCCCGGCGTCGTTGGAGGACCTAGGCGTCGATGCTTGCCTGCTTGCGGCAGCGGAAAACACCCGGTCTTCCACCGTTCCTCAGGAGCTTGTCGACGCCTACACCCTTATCCTGAACAACCGTGATCTGAGGATTCAGCTTTCAGATCTAGGCGAGGGGAACCCTGAAGACCGGGCCGCGTTGGCTGGGAAAATCTTTTCTGGACACCTGGACCCGATTACGGTTCGCCTGGTAAGCAGGGCAGCCAGGTCAGCAGCCTACGGACGCTTAGCCCAAACACTTCGCGGATACGCGGACCGTGCTGCAGGACTGGAAGGGAAAACCCTAGCGATTGCAACCAGCGCCCGCCCACTGACCAGTGAACAGGTGGAACGACTCCACGCGCTAGCTGAGCGGCGCTGGGACCGCCCCATCGTGCTGACCACCACCGTGGACCCAGCGCTGATCGGTGGCTTCCGGCTGGACGTTGGCGAGGAATCAATGGACACCTCAATCCGGCAAGACATAAACGCAGCCAAGCTGGCGATGACTCGCTGAGCGAAGTCCCGGACGTAAGCTCCAGGCAGCAGACCCAGATGATACAAAACGAACTAAGAAGCGAGTAGGAACGATCAATGGCCGATCTTGGGATTAGCCCCGACCAGATTCGGGAAGCACTAGATTCATACATTGATTCCTTCACCCCGGTTGATGTGGCGGCCGAAGAAATCGGTCACGTGACGGAGACGGCTGACGGAATCGCGAAGGTAGAGGGCCTACCGGGCGCCATGGCCAATGAGCTGTTGCGTTTCGAGGACGGTACGCTCGGCTTGGCCATGAACTTGGAGCCAGCCGAGATTGGCACGGTCATCCTGGGGGACTATTCAGGGATTGAGGAAGGCCAAGAGGTCCGCCGGACCGGCGAAGTGCTTTCCGTACCCGTAGGAGACGGCTACTTGGGTCGCGTCGTAGACCCCATGGGTGCACCCCTAGACGGCTTGGGTGAAATTAAGGACTTAGACGGCCGCCGTGCGCTGGAGCTGCAGGCTCCTGGCGTAATGGACAGGCGCAGCGTGTACGAACCGCTGCAGACCGGGCTGAAAGCCATTGACTCCATGATTCCAATTGGGCGTGGGCAACGGCAGTTGATCATTGGTGACCGCCAAACAGGGAAGACAGCGATCGCCCTCGACACGATCCTGAACCAGAGGGACAACTGGGCGACGGGGGACCCGAAGAAGCAGGTCCGCTGCGTGTACGTGGCCGTGGGGCAAAAGGCCTCCACAATCGCTGGGGTACGCAAAACCCTGGAAGCGTCCGGGGCGCTGGAATACACGACAATCGTCGCGTCCCCCGCATCCGACCCCGCCGGCTTCAAATATCTAGCGCCCTACACGGGAAGCGCCATCGGCCAGCACTGGATGTACGAAGGTAAGCACGTCCTCATCGTGTTCGACGACCTCTCCAAACAGGCCGAAGCCTACCGCGCGGTTTCGCTACTATTGCGCCGTCCGCCGGGCCGTGAAGCCTACCCAGGGGACGTCTTCTACCTACACTCGCGCCTACTGGAGCGCTGCGCGAAACTCTCCGATGAGCTTGGCGGCGGATCGCTAACTGGCCTGCCAATCATTGAGACCAAAGCTAACGACGTGTCCGCCTACATTCCGACAAACGTCATTTCGATCACGGACGGCCAGATCTTCCTGCAGTCCGACCTGTTCAACGCTGACCAACGCCCGGCTGTGGACGTGGGAATCTCAGTTTCGCGTGTTGGCGGTGACGCGCAGATCAAGGCAATGAAAAAGGTTGCGGGCACCTTGAAACTGACGCTCGCCCAATACCGGGCCATGGCCTCTTTCGCTATGTTCGCATCCGACCTGGACGCGACGACGCGCCACCAGCTCACTCAGGGCGAACGTCTGATGGAACTATTGAAACAGCAGCAGTCCACCCCAATGGCCGTTGAGGATCAAGTGGCGGCAATCTGGGCTGGGACCAACGGGTACTTGGACGACTTGGAGCTGAAGGAGGTGCGCCCCTTCCAGGATGGTCTGCTTGACTACCTTGGCGCGCACACCGACGTGCTGACCGTGATCGCCGAAACGGGCGACCTCACGGATGACACGGAGAAAAAGCTCCGGGACGCCACCGAGGCGTACCACAAGATCTTCGTTGTTGGTGAAGGTCGCGGTGACGCGGAAGAGGGCGACATCGAGGCGGAACGGACCTCTGAGCAGATCGTCCGGAAGCGTTAAGGCCCGACAATGTCAGGGAACTTGAGGCTTTATAGGCAGAAGATCCGCTCCACAGAAACACTTGCGAAGGTGTTCCGAGCGATGGAGATGATCGCTGCTTCCCGAATCGGGGCTGCGCGGGTGCGGGCGATGGAAGCTGACCCGTACACGCGTGCCCTCACCCAGGCGGTTGCTGCTGTTGCGGTGCATGGGGAGGTCAAGCACCCGTTGACAGCGGAACGGGAGGACACCGACAGGGTGGCGGTGCTGGCTATCGCCGCCGACAGGGGCATGGCCGGAGCATACACAGCAACGATCATGAGGGAAACGGAAAAACTGCTTGACGAGCTGCGCGAAGAGGGCAAACAGCCCGTGCTGTTCGTGTCCGGGAAACGCGCAGCCCAGTACTTTGCTTTCCGAGACATTCCCATTGAGAAAGCTTGGACCGGGGATTCAGACAAACCCACGGATGAGCGGACATACGAGGTCGGGGAAACCCTGCTCAATTACTTCCTGAATCCTGACCCCGCCGTTGGGGTGGGGGGCCTTGACCTGGTGTTCACCCGGTTCCATTCGATGATGCGCCAAACCCCGGAGATCAGGCAGATGCTGCCCTTAAGCGTAGTTGACGCGCCCAGGGATGAGGATGTTGGGGAAGGCGAGACCCCGCTTGGCTTTGGGCCTGACGGGACTGGCTTGCCGGAGTACGAGTTCATTCCCAGCGCTAAAGTCGTCCTCGACACCCTGCTGCCGCTGTACGTTACGAACCGGATTGCGAACGCGATGCTGCAATCAGCCGCGTCCGAGCTTGCGGCCAGGCAGCAGGCTATGCACACGGCCACCGATAACGCTGAAGACCTGATCACTGACTACACGCGCTTAGCTAACGCTGCGAGGCAAGCAGAGATCACCCAAGAAATTAGTGAAATTGTTTCCGGCGCTGACGCGCTGAGTCAATAAGAAGGCATGGAAAAATGACTGACAAAGAGAACAAGGTCGCGGAAGGCCGCATCGCCCGTGTGGTGGGGCCTGTCGTCGATGTTGAGTTCCCCCCGGATGCTATTCCGGCCCTCTACAACGCGTTACTGGTTGAAGTTGACTTGAGTGGGCAAGGGGACGGCGAAGGCCTGACCACGCTGACCATGGAAGTTGAGCAGCACCTGGGCGACAACATGGTGCGCGCGATCGCCCTGAAACCAACCGACGGTCTGGTGCGGGGCGCACAGGTCCTTGACACTGGTGGGCCAATCATCGTGCCGGTTGGTGAAGTAACCAAGGGCCGGGTCTTCAACGTGACCGGGGAATGCTTGAACCTGGAAGAAGGGGAAAGCCTGGAAGTTGAAGAGAAGTGGCCCATCCACCGCGACCCACCGAAGTTCGACGCCCTAGAGGGTCAAGAGGAAATGTTCGAAACGGGCATCAAAGTGATTGACCTGCTGACCCCCTACATTCAGGGCGGGAAGATCGGACTCTTCGGTGGTGCTGGCGTCGGCAAAACCGTTCTGATTCAAGAAATGATTCAGCGGGTCGCTCAAGACCACGGTGGCGTGTCCGTGTTCGCGGGGGTGGGTGAGCGGACCCGTGAGGGAAACGACCTGATCCACGAAATGGAAGACGCGGGTGTTTTCGACAAAACAGCGCTGGTCTTCGGGCAAATGGATGAGCCGCCGGGGACGCGTCTGCGGGTAGCCCTGACCGCTCTAACCATGGCGGAATACTTCCGTGACGTGCAAAATCAGGACGTCCTGCTGTTTATTGACAACATTTTCCGTTTCACGCAGGCGGGTTCTGAAGTTTCCACGCTGCTGGGCCGCATGCCCTCCGCGGTTGGGTACCAGCCGAACCTGGCGGACGAAATGGGGCAACTGCAGGAGCGGATCACGTCCGCTGGTGGCAGGTCGATCACGTCTCTGCAGGCCATTTATGTGCCGGCCGACGACTACACAGACCCGGCTCCTGCGACGACGTTCGCGCACTTGGATGCGACAACCGAACTGTCCCGTGAAATTGCTTCGCGCGGATTGTACCCAGCTGTCGACCCCTTGGCGTCCACGTCAAGGCTGCTAGCCCCGAAGTATGTGGGCCAAGAACATTACGACGTTGCGACCCGCGTGAAGTCGATCCTGCAGAAAAACAAGGAACTGCAGGACATCATCGCCATCCTCGGGGTTGACGAACTGTCAGAAGAAGACAAGGTTACGGTTGCCCGCGCCAGGAGGATCGAACAGTTCCTGTCGCAAAACACCTATATGGCCGAGAAGTTCACTGGTGTTCCAGGCTCAACGGTCCCACTGTCGGAAACGATTGAGGCTTTCAAGCGGATCGCTGACGGGGAATTCGACCACATTCCGGAGCAAGCGTTCTACAACATTGGGGGCTTGGACGACCTGGAACGCAAATGGAAAGAGATGCAGAAGAATGGCTGACGCCGAGCTGCGGGTGGAGGTCGTTTCGAAGACGACCTCCCTATGGCGGGGGAGGGCCACCTACGTTTCAGTACCGGCGACGGACGGGCACCTGGGTGTGCTTGTGGGCAGGCAGCCGGTCTTGGCCGTCCTGCAGCCGGGGAACGTAGAAATCACGACCGGGGACGGGGAAGTGGTGCTGGTCAGCGTCGCCAGCGGGTTTGTCTCCGTGGATTCAGATTTTGTTACTATTGTGGTTGACGGTGGGGAGGTAAAAGCCGCTTAACCTGGTGAGATAGGGGTCCGCATGCAGCTGGGAGTCGCCGTAATTTGGGTGCTTGCAGCCGTGGTGGTGGGGCTCCTGGTCACGGTTGCGGTGCGCACCGTCTACATGGCAGCGCGTGCCGGGATTTTCCCCGCCTGGGTTATGACCAGCGGGGATTCCCAGTTTAAGAGGGGTTTTGCAGTGTATGGTCAGCGCAGTCTGGCTTGGCATCCGCGGCGTGCGCTCACCTTCAAAGCCCGTTACCTGCTCCCCCGGTCGGAGCTCGAAGTTTTGGAACTGGGTGCGCCTGGTGATTCGGGGGTGGTGACGTTGACGCTTGCAGCTCCCGACAGAACGTATACGTTTGCTTTGCTGCAGGCGGATGCTGAGGGTGTGATCTCATGGGTGTCGTCGGCGCCGCCGAAAGACAGCTCCCTGCTTGGGCACTAAACTGGCTGCGATGAGGGAGGGCTCCGATTGCGCCTAGTAATTGCTGAATGTTCCGTGGACTACTCAGGCAGGCTTGACGCCCATTTGCCGAGGGCGAAGCGGCTGCTTTTGATAAAAGCCGACGGGTCGTTCCTTGTGCACTCTGAAAGTGGATCGTATAAGCCGTTGAACTGGATGACGGGCCCGGCGACGCTGGTGGAGGAAAAACCGGGCGAGACCGACCTTGATGATGGCGTGCAAACCGTTTGGCGGGTGAGCGCTGACAAGGGTGAGGGTCAACTCCTAGTGAAGATATACGATCTTGTGCGTGAGTTGGAAGAGGACTTAGGCGAGGACCCCGGCCTGCAAAAGGATGGGGTCGAATCGCATTTGCAGGCACTGTTGGCCCAACAGTTACCTGACATCATGGGCGCCGGTTGGAGACTGCTAAGGCGGGAACACCCAACGCCAATCGGTCCCGTAGACCTGGTGGCATTTGATGAGGCGGGCCGTCCCGTAGCTATCGAAGTGAAGCGTCGTGGGGGCATCGATGGGGTGGAGCAGCTAACCCGCTACCTTGACCTGCTTTCCCGTGAAGGGCACTTAGCGAAGATCAGGGGTGTCTTCGCGGCTCAAGAGATCACACGCCAGGCCCGCGTGTTGGCGGAAGACCGGGGGATCGAATGTGTGGTGCTTGACTACGGCGCCATGCGTGGCACCGACAACGTGGAAGACAGGCTTTTCTGATGGTTGTCCCATGCAGTACTACTCTAAAATTGTTTAGAGAACAGGAATAGGGAACATTATGAGCAGCAAACTGTGGCGTGGAACAGTCATTACCGACCAGGAGTTGGAAGACGGGGCCGTCGTGACGCGGGGGGACCAGATCCTGTGGGTAGGTGAAGCCGACGATCTCCCCCCAGAGCATCAGGATGCGGTCCCCCAGGACGTGCCGGAAGACGCCCTCATCATGCCCGGTCTGATCGACGTGCACTGCCATGGCGGCGGGGGCGCCTCATTCCCGGACTCTCATTCCCTGCAAGACGTGGAGACCGCTGCTTTCGAGCACTTGCGCCATGGGACAACAACCCTGATCGCTTCCCTTGTCACGGCTGACATTCCAACACTCGTCGAACGGGCGACACTACTAGCGGACGCGGTGGACGCTGGCATCGTGGCAGGCATCCACTACGAAGGCCCCTTCCTGTCGGAAGCGCGTTGCGGGGCGCAGGACCCGGCCTACTTGATTCCAGCTACCCCAGCAGAGGCGGAGGCCCTAGTAGTCGCAGCCCGCGGCAAGGCGGTGGCCATCACGGTCGCGCCCGAACACTGCCTAGACATGGAAGGGCGCAGCGCAATCCAGATTCTAGTCGAAGGCAACATACTGCCATCCTGGGGGCACACCGACGGTTCCCTAGCGCAGTCCAACGAGGCAATCGAAATGGGCGCCGAACTGTTGGACGCTCAGCCGGAGCAGGTCCGTGGTGGGAAGGCAACCGTAACGCACCTGTTTAACGGCATGCCGCCAATGCACCATCGTGCACCCGGCCCCCTCCCAGCGTTCTTAGAGTCAGCTAAAAGCGGGATCGTATACGCAGAGATGATTAACGACGGGGTACACATCGACCCTCTACTTGTCGCAGAAATGGTTGAACTACTAGGCAAAGAGAACTGTGTGTTCGTGACCGACGCCATGGCGGCCGCTGGAATGGCAGACGGAGAATACGTCCTTGGCCCCCAAGCTGTCCGTGTCGAAGGAGGGGTAGCGCGCCTGGCCCAGGGAGATGCAATTGCTGGGGGGACATCGCGCCTGCTTGACCAACTGAAGGTGGCAACCCGCCAGGGGGGCATCAGCCTGCCCGACGCAGTGTTCTTGGCCTCAACCCAGGGCGCGGCTGTGCTGGGGCTCACCGATCGCGGACAACTAGCTGAAGGGCTGCGGGCGGACCTTCTAGTAACCGACGGGAATCTCGACGTTGCGCGGGTGGTTCGTGGTGGGGAAGACGTGATCTGATGGCCCGCAAGCGAAAGGGCGCCCGCTCCAGCAGGACCAGTGGCCGGGGAACTCGGGGCGCCCAATCGCGCGGCGGACTCTCCGGCGGGAGACCGCTGAACCTCACGGGATTCCCGGTAAGCGAACCGGGACCAGGCGGGGCGATGTACAAAGTGCAAAGGGTAGGGCCCTCACAGAACGTATACGTTTGTCCAGGGTGTCTCCGAGACGTGGGGCCGGGCACCTCCCACGTGGTCGCGTGGCCCGAAGAGGGAAGTTTCGGGACCGAAGTTGGGGTCACTGCGCGGCGTCACTGGCACTCAGAATGCTGGCGCAGAAAGCTGCGGCCCGTGTGACAAGCGTTGCGGGAGGGCCTACTGTGGAGTGGGTTAACCTTGACTCTGGGAGGTCAAAAGGTGAAACGATATACGATATCGATAATTTTCGGGGTAGTGGCGGCGGCGCTCCTTGTTGTTGCTGTCCTCGCATCCACGATATGGCGCCCCCAGCAGGAAGTTGTAGCGCAGGGTGCGCCAGGGCAGCCGTTCACAGTGACACGCCCCGGGGTGCTGGAACTTTACGCCGACCAAGTTGAGGTCCGCGCAACCTCACCCAGCGGGGGGACCGTCTGGCTGGCTGTTGGTGACGCTGCTGACATTGGCGCGTGGCTGGAAGGTCACCCTTATGAGGAGATCGTGGGGCTCTCCGACCTCGAAACTCTGAAAATGAAAAGCCACGGAGGGGACGAGGCCCAATCCGGTGACGGGGAAGAGGCGGAAAGCACCCAGTCGGGGGACGACCAAGATTCAGATGTGAACCCCATTGAATCGGACATGTGGACCTCCATCAACCGGGGTAAAGGCGAAGTCTCGCTCAAGTTGACTGGCGAGGAGCTGGACGACACGCTGCTTGCAGCAACCGACGGGGTTGGCCCCGCGCCGGTGATGACTTTAAAATGGCCCACACCGCAGGACAACGGCCTAGCTAAATGGGCGTACATTGGTGCGGGTGTTGCTGCCGCGGTGGCCGCCCTCCTCGCTGGGATCGCTGCGCGCCGCCGAAACCAACGCGAAGAAGCGTCCCCGGAAGTGCTACGCGCGTTACCCTCCGCAGCGGCGCTCGCCCCAGAGGACGAACCGCAACACCAGCCGAAGGACGACGAGGACGTTGGCGTAGCCGAACTGGCTATTCAGGAGGACTCCGAAGCCGCTCCGAGTCCCGCCACGCAGCAGGGTGCCGTCGACTTACTGGTCCTAGACGAAGAGGGGCCGACCACCAGCGCGGCCACTGCCTCACAGCCGACCGCTGCAGAAGATGACGAAACACGCCCAACCCAGAGGCCGGGTCTGCCCTCACGCAGGTCGCTGCACGCGCACAGCGTTACGGTCGACGCGGGTGAGCAGCCCCTGGACCTCGCAGTCGAGCTCACTGAAGTAGATGCGGTTCCACTCCCAGCGGAAGGACGCTCAGCATTCGCCCCCGCAACCGGGGCAGAATTCGCTCCTGACTTCGCTCTTGACGACACCCAGGAACCAGATGAGCCCAAGACTGACACTCCAACCGGGGACCTGGAGTCATCAGGGGACGTCGCAAGCATCGAGGAGCCACCTGTCACCGAGGAGACGGTCACGGTGGAAGAGGTCGACACAGACTCGGGAATGATGAACCTGGCGGCCTTACGCAGCGGGGGAGCTTTCCCGACTCGGCGTGCCATGCGTGAAGCGAGCAAGCGGGGGGTCAACAAGATTGTGGTGGGGGACCGCGAGTTCTCCACACCCACGGCTGGCGAGCAGCCGGCGGACGTCCTCGAAAAACGATCGACAGTGGCGAACAAGTGGGAAGACCTGCTGTCGTCCGTGCAGGAAGACGGGGAGGACAAAGAGTGAGACGCACAAAAAGAAATTTTGCTGCTAGCGCTGCGGTGACGGCGTTGGTCCTCGGCGGGTGCTCTCTACCCGTCAAAGAGGTTAGTGACCCAGGCGTCGCCCAGTCCGCGCAATCCGCGCAGTCCGGGGAAACCGCGGGTGATCTGACGTTGACGGAAGCACAGGCGGTCCGGATCGTAAATGAAATCCAAAGCGTGTTGGACACTGCGGAAGCAGACGATGACACCGACATCTTGCCTGAGCGTCTGACGAATCCAGCGTTGAAAATGCGCAAAGCACAGTTCACGTTAGCCAAAAAAACGAAGACAGACCTGCGGCCCCTGCTGATTGAGCCCAGCGTGTTCTCCGCAACCGTGGGAGACTCTTGGCCCCGCGTGCTGGTTGTAGCAACCGAGACTGATGGGGAGGAGCCGACTGAACTGTTCTTCATCACCCAGCAAGAGGCGCGCGCAGACTACATGCTGGAAAACTGGACGCGCCTGGTGGGGGGCACCTCAGTGAAAGGTGTGTCCATTCGGGACGGGTCGAAGGTCCTGGAGGCTGACGCACCCGGACTGAAGATGACGCCGGAGGAGGCGGTGAACACTTACGTCAACCACTTGAACAGTCCGAAAAATAAGGAGTACAAGGTCTACGAGGACGACGTGTTCGGGCCGCGCTATCGAGAGGAACTTAAAACACTCAACGATGCTGTTGAGGTCGCCGGTGAGGTGAGAGCCAAAGCTAGGACGAACAAGAATCCGATCATAGGTGTGGCCCTGTCGGCGGGCGGTGCGCTTGTGTCGGCCTCGTTCAACTACCAAACCGTATACGAACGCACGGTTCCAGGTTCCACCTTCGAGCTTGCGGGCACTCCCGCCGCCTATCTGAAGGACAAAGAGGTGATTGGCAGTGTCACCGTCAAATATTTGGTCACCGTATTCTTCCTGATCCCACCGGAAGGTTCAGACGAAGACATAAGCGTGGTTGGTAGCGAACGTGTCATCACGTCTGTTTCGCGTGACGACACCGAGCCTGAGGAGGAGGAAGACGCACAGTGAGTTACGAGTATGGGGCCGTCGATTTGTCCGCGGCCATCCCGCAGAATGCGCGAAACTCAAGCAGGCCAGAGCGGAATCCGCAGGAAGCGCCCTCGGCGCCCAGCGCGGAAGGTGGCGTGGTCATGGATCCCCAGGACCCACCTGCGGCTGCAGGTGCAGGACGTGCGCCGGGACATGAGCTGGACGCTCCGCTGGTTGTCACCATCGACGAAACCAGCCTGGAAACAGCGATGGCGCTGTCGCAAAGCGTTCCCGTGGTGCTCCTAGCGTATGCGCCGAACTCCCTGCCCTCTAAACAGGCTTTGAAAACGGTGGAAGAAGTTGTCCGCCAAGAAGCGGGGGCCCTGCAGCTGGGAACCGTAGATGTTGAAACCAATCCGACCCTGGCGAACGCGCTGCAACTTCAGACCGTTCCCGCCGCGTACGCACTGGTCGCGCGCCGCCCGATTCCCCTGTTTGAGGGCGCCCCAACCGCAGACCAGGTGAGGCAGGTCCTGGGTGAGCTGTTGGTAGCGGCCCGGGAAATGGGTGTAACCGGGCGGCTTCAGGTGGCTGAGACCGACTTGGAAGCGCCCATGCCTCCGGAGCATACGGCAGCGCGTGACGCTGAAATGGAGGGCAACTGGGCGGGGGCGATCGCCGCGTGGAAGAAAGTGCTCGCGAACGATCCAGGGGACCAGGAGGCGAAAGTAGCCCTGCAACGCGCAGAGTTTGAGCAGCGTCTGGAAGCGGGAGCTGACGCTGCGGATCAGCTGTTCGCGACCGGTCAGGAGGCGGAGGCCTTCGAGGTTCTACTTCAGCGGATAGATGATGCTGCCGACCCGGGGCAAAAGGAAGAGCTGCGCCAACAACTGGTGCAGCTCTTCACGATTGCGGCCGACACCCAGGCGGTTAGGCTTGCGCGCAACCGCCTGGCGACCATGCTCCTAGTTTAGGTAAATCAGGCCTTCTTCGGACGCAGCCACGTGGCGCCAAGGGGTGGGACGCGCAGGGACACTGAGTGATCCCTGTTGTTCCACTCCAGCTCCTCTGCATGCAGCACCCCGGGGTTCACTACTCCGGAGCCCCCGTACTCCAGGCCGTCAGAGTTGATGACCTCTTCCCATTCACCGCCGAAGGGGAGTCCCACACGGAACTTCTCGTGCGGCGTGCCAGCGAAGTTCACTACGCAAACTAGGGTGTCCATTTCCCCGTCCTGGTCCAAGCCCTGACGGAGGTAGGAAATGACGTTGTTATCGGCGTCGCCCGCGTCGATCCATTCGAAGCCCGTGTAATCGTCATCCCAGAGGGCAGGTGAGGTCGTATACGTTTTGTTCAGATCCCTCACCAGATTCGCGACACCCGCATGAGCGGGATCATCAAGGAGCCACCAGTCCAGGCTCCAGGACTCGTTCCATTCACCCTCTTGAGCCATGTCTTGGCCCATGAACAGCAACTGCTTCCCCGGGTGCGACCACTGGTAGGCGTACAGGGCGCGGGTATTCGCAAGTTTCTGCCACTTGTCGCCAGGCATCTTGGCGACGATAGAGCCCTTGCCGTGGACGACCTCGTCATGAGAAAGAGGAAGAACGAAATTCTCGGAGAAAGCGTATACGAGTGAGAATGTTAGCTCCCCATGATGCCAACGACGGTTCACCGGATCTTCCGACATGTAATTTAGCGTGTCGTTCATCCAGCCCATGTTCCATTTGAATCCGTAACCCAAGCCACCCCCAAACGTGGGGGCAGTGACGCCAGGCCAGGCTGTGGACTCCTCGGCAATCATCGCGATGCCCGGGTTCCGCCTGTAAGCGGTCGCGTTCGTTTCCTGAATGAACTGGATAGCCTCCAGGTTCTCCCGGCCTCCAAACTGGTTGGGGCGCCACTGGCCGTCCTCACGTGAATAATCCAGGTACAACATCGAAGCGACCGCGTCGACACGCAAGCCATCAACGTGGAACTCTTCAAGCCAGTACAGGGCGTTCGCCACCAAGAAGTTGCGCACCTCATTGCGGCCGTAGTTGAAAACCAGGGTTCCCCAGTCGGGGTGCTCCCCACGAAGTGGGTCCCCGTCCTCATACAATGGTGTGCCGTCGAAGCGGGCTAAAGCCCACGCGTCCTTCGGGAAGTGTGCGGGCACCCAGTCCAACAGGACGCCAATGCCACCCTGGTGCAGCTTGTCAACCAGGTAACGGAAATCATCAGGGTCACCATACCGCGAAGTGGGAGCGTAATAGGAGGTGACCTGGTAGCCCCAAGAACCGCCGAACGGGTGCTCCATGACGGGCATGAACTCCACATGCGTGTAACCCATGTCCTGCAGGTAGGGCACCAATTCGTCAGCCAGCTCACGGTAAGTCAGTCCCTGCTTCCAGGAGCCGATGTGCACTTCGTATATGGACATGGGTTTACCGTGCGGGTCAGTGCGGTTATCCATCCACGCATCGTCCTGCCACTCGTACTCGGACTCGGTTACCACCGAAGCAGTGGCAGGCGGAACCTCGGTCGCGCGGGCCATCGGGTCCGCCTTCTGGAACCAGTTCCCATCTGGACCCTGAATTTCGAACTTGTACTTAGCGCCAACCTCCACGTCGGGTACGAACAGCTCCCAAATCCCCGAAGAACCAAGAGAACGCATTGCGAAAGCCGTGCCATCCCAGAAATTGAAGTCGCCAACAACGCGAACAGCGCGCGCATTAGGAGCCCAAACCGAGAAAGCGACCCCCGAAACGTCACCCATGTCCCCCGAGAAAGTGCGACGATGCGCGCCGAGGGCGTTCCACAGTTCCTCGTGGCGCCCCTCACTTATCAGATGCGAATCAACCTCGCCCAGCGTCGGAAGATAACGGTAGGGGTCATCCACCAAAGTTTCCGTGTCACCATAACGAACCTTCAGCCGGTAATCGGGGACATGCGTGCCGGGCAGAACAGCGAACCAAACGCCGTTGTGCTCATGAGTGGCCGGGAACTCACCGTCCGCGGTGACGACGGTGACCTCATCCGCTAAATGGCGCACCGAACGGATTGTGACACTGTCCTCACCAGGGTGTGCCCCCAGAATCGAGTGCGGAGAATGATAATCGCCGTACGCAACGGCGTTGAGCTGGTCAGCTGGCACGGGGAGCGGTGTGTTAGTCATGTATCCATTCTCTCATATGGCCCCAACTTCCTTCGCAAAGCTGCGAGCGGAATATGAGCCATGTGGGGGCGGAACTGCTGCTCGTAACGCAGTTCGTACAGTGCCTTCTCTATTTCGTATACGTTCAATATGTCAGGATCGATCTGCTCGCCGTAGCCGGCCAGGAACTCGGACTGAGCCGCGTCGCGCGCGGTCGGCTCCAACGCGTAGTCGAATGAACGCAAAACGCCAGCCACGTCACGCAGAGGCGAATCGGGCTCAGTCCGTTCCGACAGGGGGCGAAGAGGTTCGCCCTCGAAGTCCAGAACCACCCAGCTTCCATCCGGCTTCCTCAGGCACTGGCCTAAGTGCAAATCTCCATGGATGCGGGCAGTCTCGGTTACGGCATCCCGCAACGGCTCGGCGAAAACGGCGAGGGAGTCCCCGAATTCCTCCGGAACATCGTTAGTGTTCAGCCGTTTGGCGGGCGTCGACTCAGGGCCAGCACCGAATGCGGTGTAGAGACGCTCGTGCATCGCAGCGACAGTCCGACCCAAGGCTCGGGCAGCATCGGGATCGTATATGCCGCTTCGAAAGTAGTCGAAACCATCCGTCGCGTCTTCAATCGCTTCACTCACCACTCCCGAGCAAACCCCGCCGGGCAGGTCCAGGTGCGCGACCAGGGCGGGAACGCCCTCCCAACCGCGAAGGGCATTCGGTAACTCCACTTCCGGATGGTCTCCGGCATGCAAAACACGGAATATTTTAGCGATTAGACGTTCGCGTCCGCCCTCCAAGAGAACCGAGGTGTTAGATTGCTCGGCGCCAAGTGGGCGCACCTTGCGGCTGGCTTCCAACAGGGCCGCACGCGTGCCCGCATCGACACGGGCCAAGACCGCCCACTCGCCCCAGAAAATCGGGCTTGCCGAAGCGTCCTCCAAATCCGAAGTCACCGGCACTTGAACGAGGTTCTCCCCGACCTGCAGGAGCAGGATCTGCGTGGCTCCCAGCGGGAACGTATACGAAGGCTGTTGCAGATCCCCAGGTGGGCACCAACGCTTCCCCCGCACCCACTCCCAGACCTCTCTGGCTACGTCCGGATCAACGGTTTGCAACAGACCGATCCTTCACGGAAAACACGTGTGCGGTTCTCTCCCAGGGGGAGAGCTTCACGTAGTTCTGCCAGCCCCACAAGTATTCGGTGCCATCCAGCTCGTCCACCAGGCTGAGCAGGAAAGGCTCTGGCAGGTTGCTGCTGCCATCGAGCGTTCCAAGTCGAGGGCGAGTATCCGGTTCGTATAGCTTCTCCTGATCCAAATAGATCGTCGCCTCAACCTCATGGTGTGGATCCAGGCTGACGACGACGATGATGGTGTCGTCCTCGCCTGTCGGGGAGAAACGCGCCGGAACGTGCTTGGAGTAGCAGATCACCTGGTCGCTGCTTGTCTCGTGGAAACTAATCTGGTGCAGCTGCTGCAACGCCGGGTGATTGGCGCGGGCCCGGTTCAAAGCCTTGAGGAGGCCAGCGATCCCCGAGTTGGTGATCGCATCCCAGTCCCGAGGAGTGAACTCGTATTTTTCATTATCAATCTGCTCTTCGAAGCCCGGCCGCTGAACGTTCTCCACCAGCTCGTACCCGGAATAAATTCCGTAAGTTGGGGCTCCCGTGGCCGCGAGGACGGCGCGAATCGCGAAAATAGCTTCCCCACCGCTGGTCATTTGTGGGGTAAGAATGTCGTGCGTAGTCGGCCAGAAAGCTGGGCGCATGACGTACGAAGTCTCTTTCGCGACCTCGGAGAAATACTCCTCCAGCTCTTCCTTAGAGGTCCTCCACGTGAAGTACGTATACGATTGCTGGAAGCCAACCATGCCTAGAGCGCGCATCATCGCGGGGCGCGTGAACGCCTCCGCCAGGAATATCACGCCCGGGTGAGCGTGGTCCATGTAGTTCAGGAACTTCTCCCAGAAGGGGAGCGGCTTCGTGTGCGGGTTGTCAACCCGGAAGAGGCGGACACCGTGACTGATCCAGGTTTCCACCAAATCCACGATGGCATCGTATATGCCCTCCGGATCATTATCGAAATTCAGCGGGTAGATGTCCTGATACTTCTTTGGCGGATTTTCCGCGTAAGCAATTGAACCGTCTGCGCGCGTCGTGAACCATTCAGGGTGCTCCGCCACCCACGGGTGGTCGGGTGAGGCCTGCAATGCCAGGTCCAACGCCACCTCCATCCCGTTCGCTTTTGCTTCCGCAACGAGGGCATCAAAATCGTCAAAATCACCCAAAGCCGGGTGGATAGCGTCGTGACCGCCCTCCGCGGCGCCAATCCCGTAAGGGGAGCCTGGATCCCCATCCCGCGCCTCTAACGCATTGTTCCTTCCCTTACGGAACGTGGTCCCAATGGGGTGGATCGGTGTGAGGTAAAGGACGTCGAATCCCAGGCCTGCGATTCTGTGCACGTCCTCAGTCAGAGCTTTCAGTGTGCCCGACACCCAAGAACCATCCTCCCGCTGGAAGGCGCCGAAAGAGCGTGGAAACACTTCGTACCAGGAGCCATAAAGCGCGACCCGACGGTCGACTCTAAGTGGGAATTTTACGGTTGCCTCAATGAGGTCTCGCAAAGGGAATTGGGCCATCGCCTCGTTCAACCGGGACGAGGTCGCCGCCGCAAAACGAGTCCGCGCCGGTATCTCCGAGTCACGCAGAGTCTGAGCAGCCAAGAGCATTTGCTCGCGCGCCTCGGAATCAGGCTTCTGCGGACGGTACGCGGGCACTCGGGGCGGGCGCGGGGCCCTAAAGAACTTGCCCGCCGCAGCTCTTTCCAGAAGCCGGGCACCCTCCTCGCACATGAGGTCCGCGTCAACGCCAGCCTGAATCTTCACGGCAGCGTCGTGTTTCCATGTTGCCCACGGGTTGGACCAAGTGTCGATCCGGAATGTCCAATCCCCCGGACGGTCAGGCATGACCCACGCTTCCATCCGGTCTTCGCCGGGAGCGACTTCGTACATGACTGTTCGCGAGAACTCGTCATTCTCCGGAGTTATCAGGACCGCTTCCGCAGAAAAGCGGTCATGTCCCTCCCGGAATACGGTGGCTCGCACGGGGAAGGCTTCACCCTCGGTCGCTTTCGCGGGCAGGGTTGCATTCTCCACTACGGGGAACACTTCAATGGCGGGGATACGACTTATTAAACGCGTTTTCTTTAGGCTCACGTTATCAGCCTATCCGGCTATGCTGACAACGTGAAAGCTATCAGAAGATTCACCGTTCGGACCGTGCTGCCACCCGAGTTGGTGATGTTGGACAGCCTAGCGCTTAACTTGCGCTGGTCCTGGCACTACCCCACGGCTCACTTCCTCGCCTCCCTTGACCCGGAAGCGTGGGAACGCGTGCAAGGCGACCCTATCGCGCTCCTGGGGGAGATTACCCCCGAGCGGTTCGCCCAACTCGCGGCCGACGGGGGTGTGGTGATGGCGGCGCAGCAGCTTGATGACGAGCTGCAAACGTATATGAACCAGCCAAAGTGGTATCAAACCTCGTGCTTGCAGGAAGGGAAGCCACGCCAAGTCGCGTACTTCTCCGCGGAGTTCGGGATTACCCAAGCCATGCCCCTGTATTCGGGGGGCTTAGGCATATTGGCGGGAGACCATCTTAAGGCGGCATCCGACCTCGGCGTACCGATGACGGGGGTGGGGTTGCTTTACGGAGCAGGCTACTTCAAGCAATCCTTGACACGCGACGGCTGGCAGCAGGAGACGTATCCACTGCTCGACCCGAACAGTCTCCCCCTGAGTCTGGTCAGGAACGAGGAAGGCGCCCCGGTCCTAGTCTCCGTGGACCTGCCTGACGGGCGTGTGCTCTGGGCGCGCATTTGGAAAGCGCAGGTGGGACGGGTCCCTCTGCTGCTTCTCGACTCCAACATTAACGAAAATGATGAGAAAAACAGGAAGGTTACTGACCGACTGTACGGGGGATCCGCTCAACATCGCTTGGAGCAGGAGCTACTCCTCGGCATCGGGGGTGTGAAAGCCCTTCGTGCCTACACCCGACTCGTGGATGGAGAACAGCCGGACGTATACCACTGCAACGAAGGCCATGCGGGATTCTTAGCAGTAGAACGTATACGAGAGCTCACTAACGGTGAGGGATCCCTGCCCTTAGACGCTGCCGTAGAGGCGGTGAGAGCGTCAACAGTGTTCACGACACACACCCCGGTCCCCGCTGGGATCGACCGGTTCGACAGAAACCTTGTGCGTCCCTACCTGCGAGCACTTGCGCTTACGGACGAAGAAGTTGAAGATGTGCTCGACCTGGGCAAGGAGACCTACGAAGGAGGCAGCCCCCACGTCTTCAACATGGCGGTATTCGCGTTGCGCATGGCACGAGCCGCCAACGGGGTGTCACGCCTGCACGGAGAAGTTTCGCGAGGAATGTTTGCGAAACTATGGCCGGGATTCGACGTGGGCGACGTGCCCATCACCCACATCACCAACGGCGTGCACAAACCCACCTGGCGTCACCACAAGTTCAAGGAACTAGTTCAGGACTACATGACACCCGAACAGGAGCTGGACGGGCAGGCGTGGATGAGGTCAGGGGAGCAAGGAGGGGTGCCCTCCAAACGGCTATGGGCGACCCGGCGCGACCTTAGGGCCGGCCTCGTGGAGGCGGCGCGTGCACGTATGCGCGAATCCTGGCTAGAAAGGGGCATCTCCCCAGCGGAGGCCCGCTGGACCGATCGGGTCCTAAACCCCGACGTGCTTACGATAGGTTTCGCGCGAAGGGTCCCAACCTACAAGAGGCTGACCCTAATGTTGTCTGACCCTGAACGCCTCACGCGCCTGCTCACGGACCCGGAACGGCCAATCCAGCTGGTGATCGCTGGCAAATCCCATCCTCACGACGAAGAGGGCGTTGCACTGATCCAGCGACTGGTCCAATTCGCCGATAACCCTGAAGTTCGAGAGCATATCGTATTTCTCCCGAACTACGATATGGGGCTTGCGCAAGTTCTTCTCCCGGGCTGCGACGTGTGGCTAAACAACCCCCTGCGCCCCCTGGAAGCTTCCGGCACTTCCGGCATGAAAGCTGCGCTGAATGGTGCCCTGAACCTGTCGATACTCGACGGGTGGTGGGAGGAAATGTACGACGGGGCCAACGGGTGGGCGATACCGACGGCCGATGGCGTCGAAGACCCCATTCGAAGGGACGAGATAGAAGCCGACGCCCTATACGATCTGCTCGAAAACACTGTGGCGCCTCGCTTCTACGAGCGCGACAGCGAGGACGTTGCTTGGAGGTGGGTGGAGATGGTCCGGCGCTCCCTTGCTGTCTTAGTCCCGAAGGTGCAAGCGAGCAGGATGGTGCGCGATTATGTTCGGGAACTCTATGTTCCAGTCGCTATCGCTTCTAGACACCTTGACTCCGAGCCGTATGCGGCGGCAGTGGACCTGGCCGATTGGAAGAATCGTGTACGTTCTGCCTGGCCAGGGGTCCGCGTTGGCTTTGTCGAAGTGTTGCTACCCGACACTGCCCAGCTGGGGGACGAAGTCACCGTTTCCAGCGCCGTGCACCTTAACGGGCTGGAACCGGGCGATGTGCAGGTCCAGATGGTTTTTGGTCGGGTCGACGCTGAGGACAATATACGAGGCGGACACATCGTGCGTCTGAGTCCTGTAGCAGCTGATGACGGGGGCGGGTACCGGTTCGCTGCGACTGAGCCCCTCCGAGTCTCGGGCAGCGTTGGCTTTGCCGTGCGCGTGGTGCCGGATAACTCCTTGTTGGCCTCGCCCGAGGAACTGGGTCTGGTAGTAAATGCAGAGCCCGCCGCTACAGGTCAGGGCCATCCTTCTTCCTAGCCCAGTACCATTGGCCGCGCCCGTCCACCCAGGCGGGCGCTTTCACTTGCGGGCGTCCTTCTTTCATTCGCACTTCCCACCCGTTTTCCCCTAGGTTGCGGTGGTGGCTGTAGCACAGGACCACCCCGTTGTTTGTGTGGGTGGGCCCGCCGGCGGCATGTGGCACAACATGGTGTATTTCGCACCAGGCTCCTGGAGTGTCGCAGCCGGGGATCACGCAGCCCCCGTCCCGGGCGAGCAGGGCGCGACGTTGTTGGGCGGTGAAGGTCCGCTGTTCGCTCTCTAGGTTTATGACCCTCCCGGCAGGTGATTTGGTCACGCGCAGGATTGGACTGGTGCAGGCTGCGTGGCGGGCGGCCCCCTCGTTTACGGGGATCGGACCCTGGTTCATCGATATGGTTCCACCGTTTTTGCTTTTTAGGTCGCTGGCGGTCGTATGTAAAAGCACCGCGACGGGTGCGCCTGCCAGCGAGGGCATTTGGGCCGAGCTGGCGGCCATGTTGAGGATTGCGGCGAATGCGTCGTGGCGTTTGGCTCCCGGACTGCGCTCGTCTTTGTCGGCCAAGGGCTGGCGGGCTGTGCCGGCGTCAGGTTGATAGGCGGCTATTCTACGAGCGCGTGGTGAAGTTATCGCGTTCAGTTCAGCGTCCAGAACAGCTGCGACTTCTGGGGTCAGGAACCCTCGGACTGGAACTAACCCGTTTTTTTGCCGGCCGACGGTGAATTGGCGTCTCTCGTACGCTTTCGGGTCGGGCTTCTTGAAACGGTGACGAATCCCGAGGCAAGTGCCGCGCAGATCGTCCAGATGCATGGGGAAACCGTCGCCTGAGGTCTGGTTCTCCGCTTGGTAACCGCCAGTCAGCGCCAGATCTACCAGATCAGCCTCCAGGTCGTGCACCGCTGCCGGAGGGGCTTTCTTGAGGGTTTTTGTTATTTCGCTTGCGGCCTCCGCGGTTAGTTCGCCGCTGTCCAGCGCGGAGATGACTCGCGGGTATGCCCGCACTGAACGGGCTAGCGTGATCTTGTTTTTGCAGGCACTGTACGAGGCGCCGGTGCAGTCGCGCAGGACTTTGGCCGTCTCGGCGCCAGGAATTTCGTCTGACCGAATCCGCGTCTCGAGGGCGCCCACACAGGCAACTTCAAGGCCGCGCAGGCGACGGTCTCCTGCTGTTAGACCTTTCTCTAGGGCGATCAGGTCATGCGCGTCCAGTTCTCCAATTTCGGTGCTGGTAGGCAGAGCCCGCAAAGCTCGTTCAAGCTGGTGCAGAGCATCGCGAAATGTCATTGTCATCCCCTCCGCCGCCATGATCACAGCGGAGCAGATACCAATGCTTGATGGGTGGGGGACCCTGTGGAGAAGTCCTGCCTGTGGATCTAGTAGTCCATGAGCATCCGAGTCCGAACTTCACGCAGGGTCCGGTCTGCTTGGAGGTTTGCCTTCTCGTTCCCCGCGGCGAGGACGGACAACAGATACGATTCGTCCCCCTCTAGCTCTGCCCGCCGTTTCCGCATCGGTTCGAGCATTTCGTTCAGCGCTTCCGTGACAACTGCTTTCAGTGCGCCGCCGCCTCCGTCCCCGATGCCTTCTGCGATGCTTTCGGGCGCCTCGCCCGTGGCCATGGACGCTAGGAGGAGCAGGTTTGACACTTCGGGACGGTTCACAGGATCGTATGTGATCACGCGGTCCGCATCCGTCTTCGCCTTTCGAAGCATCCGCGCGGTTTCGTCTGCCGTCATTGACAGTTCGATCGTGTTGCCTCGTGACTTGGACATCTTGGTGCCATCTGTGCCCAGGATCGACGGGGCCTTTGACAGGAGAGCGTCGGGACGTCGGAAGACTGGTGCATCTGGGTCCGCGTACCGGCGGTTGAATCTGTCGGCGATTTGCCGCGACAGCTCCAGGTGGGGCAGTTGGTCCTGCCCGACCGGTACCAGGTTGGCTTTGCAGAACAGGATGTCTGCGGCTTGGTGGACTGGATAAGTCAAGAGCAGGCCGGACATGGCGCGCCCACCCGTGGCCTCCAGTTCGGCCTTGACCGTCGGATTCCGGTGTAGTTCGGCCTCGGTCACCAATGACAAGAAGGGGATCATGAGCTGGTTGAGCGCCGGGACAGCCGAGTGGGCGAAAATCGTTGTTTTGTCAGGGTCGATGCCCGCAGCCAGGTAGTCGGCGATCAGACCGAGCACCCGCTCTCGCAGGGGCCCGACCCCGTCCCGGTCGGTGATGACCTGGTAGTCGGCCACCAGAATCCATGTGTCCACCCCCTGATTCTGCAGGTCCACACGAGACTGGAGAGTCCCGAAATAGTGGCCTAGGTGGAGCCGCCCGGTTGGACGGTCACCTGTCAAGATGCGGAAGCGGGTGGGGTCGGCGCTGATTTGTCGCTCGATCTGCTTGGAGCGTGCCACCGCTTTTTGCACTGATGCGGTGGAAATTTGGGCGTCTGCTACCTTGGCTTCGGTCATTCCGGTTTCCTTCCCAGCAGTATGGCCATGGATTGTGGCTCAAGGTCGATTTCAGACCCGATCGTATACGTTTCGCCTTCTTTCAAGGCGGTTGCCGCCGACCTTATGCCTCCATGTTTGGGTATCGCCCAGGAGGTATCGAGCACGAGTACCCAAGGTTCCCCGTGGGAGGGCGGGAGGGTCGCCTTGGCCACTTCGAGGGTTCCGTTGATGATGACAAGCGCGTCCAGGTCATCGTGGGGAACGCCCGATCTGCGCATCATGAATACGCGGTTTTCGGGTCGCGACCATGCCTCCGGGGGCATGGGCTCCGCGGACCGGTCAAACCAAGACAGGTCCGGAATCTTGTCACCGGGTGTCACCTGTCCTGTCGCAAAGGTTTTGGGCCGAAGCACGGGGTGCGCCTGTCGCAGTGCGATCATGTATTCCAAGGTGGTGAGCAGGTGGCGTTGCCCTTTGTTCAGGTCCCAGTCGACCCACGAGATGGGTGAATCCTGGCAGTAAGCGTTGTTGTTGCCGTACTGTGTGCGGGCGAATTCGTCGCCCGCGTTGATCATGGGGGTGCCCGCGGAAACGAGCAGCGTGGCCATCAGGTTCCTGCGGGAGCGCTCCCGGGTGAAGGCAAGGTCTTCAAGGATCCCTGCGCCGTCTGCAAGGTCGCTGAGGTTGCCGCCTGTTGTAGGGGCTCCTTCTACACCGTGGTTCCAGGAGTGGTTGTTGTTGGACCCGTCTTGGTTGTTTTCGAGGTTGGCTAGGTTGTGTTTGTGGTTGTACCGGGTGAGGTCTGCAACCGTGAAACCGTCGTGTGCGGCGACAAAGTTGACGGACGCTGTCGGGCGGCGTTGTCCTGAATATTGCCACCCGAACAGGTCGGCGCTGCCTGCTAAGCGGGTTGCGAAGTCGTTTGGGCCGGGCACCCAGCGGCCGGCTGCTTGTTCGCCGAAGTCAGTCAACCAGAATTTGCGGACGGAGTCCCTGTACCTGTCGTTCCACTCGGCGAATGGGATTGGGTAGTTCCCGGTCTGCCAGCCGCCGGGGCCGATGTCCCACGGCTCTGCAATCAGTTTGGTGTTGCGTAGGACGGGGTCCGTCCCGACGGCTACGAAGAAGGGGTGGTAGGGGGTGAAGCCGTTGTCGAGGCGACCGAGGGCGGAGGCGAGGTCGAAACGGAAGCCGTCAATTCCCATCTCTTCCACCCAATAACGGAGGGAGTCAACGGTCATTTGTACGACGCGCGGGTCGGAGAAGTTGATCGTGTTCCCTGTCCCCGTGTCGTCGATCATTGTTCTTGGACGTTGCGGCATGCGCCGGTAGTACATGAGCGAGTCGAGGCCGCGCCATGAGACCGTGGGGCCCGTGTCTCCACCTTCGCAAGTGTGGTTGTACACCACGTCCAAGATCACTTCTAGCCCGGCCTGGTGCAGCAGCGACACCATTCCTTTGAATTCGTCCACGACAGCTTGGGGACCGGCGGCTTGGGCTGCAGCGGTGGCGTAGGACGGTTCGGGTGCAAAGAAGGAGAGCGTGGAGTAGCCCCAGTAGTTGCCTAGCCCGCGTTCGGTGAGGAATGGTTCGTCCATTTTTGCGTGTACGGGGAGCAGCTCGAGGCTGGTAACGCCAAGAGTCTTCAGGTATTTGATGGTTTCGGGGTGGGCTAGGCCTGCGTAGGTGCCGCGCAGCGCTTCGGGGACTCCCGGCATGTTCTTAGTGAAGCCTTTGACATGCAGTTCGTATACGATTGTTTTGTCCCAGGGGATCTGCGGATGGTCCGAAACTTTGAATCCGGAGTCCACAACAACGGATGCGGGCGCAAAGAGTGCGGAGTTGAGGTTCGACAGGGCCAGGGGATACGTGGAGGGGTAGAGCTCATGATCGACGTGGTGCGCGTGCAAGGCTGGACCTAGCTCAGGGTCGCCGACAACAGCCCTCCCGTAAGGGTCAAGGAGGACTTTGGAGGGGTTGTAGTAGAGGCCGCCGTCCGGATCCCAGGGGCCAAACGCGCGGAAACCGTATACGGTCCCCTCGGCTAGGCCCTCAATCTGTCCGTGCCAGATTCCTTCTACGGGCCCGTGTAGGCTCCACCGACTCTCGCGCGCTTCGTCGCCTTCTCCTGAAAATACGCAAAAGTCCATCGCCGTCGCGTGGGGGGCGACTACCGAGATGTTCAGCCCTCCGGAAGAGTTGGGGTGGACACCAATTTTTCTGGGGTCCGGGTTCGGACCGGTCGCCCTGGTTCCAGAAGGCTGCAAGACGGCCTCATGTGGGCCGTTAGAGCGGTTAGGGTTCATCAAGTCTCTCACTTAGGTTTCTAAACGGTTCTCAGCTTGCCCTATTCGCGTCTCACCTGCTGCCCTCTGTGCGTCTTTCCATACCCGAGGTGAGAATTCACAACCCCTGGCGAATATGACAAGCTTGGTGTCATGAAAATTGTTGTGTTCGTGAAACACGTTCCGGACGCTGACTCTGACCGTCGTATTGAGGACGGCCGGTTGGTGCGTGGTGAGGACGATGCGCTTAACGAGTTGGACGAGTACGCCATTGAAGAGGCCGTGTCTTTGGTGGAGGAGCACGGCGGCGAAGTAGTGGCCGTAACTGTTGGGCCGGAAGATGCTCATGAGGCCGTATTTAGGGCCTTGCAGATGGGTGCGGCCCGCGGAGTGCAGGTGACTGACGATGCTATTGAGGGGGCAGACGCTTTGGGGACGGCAGCGGTTCTGGCCCGGGTTGTGGCCGATGAGGCCCCGGATTTTGTTTTTTCGGGCATGGCCAGCATGGATGGGATGACGTCTTTGGTTCCGCCGGCGGTTGCGGCGGAATTGGATTGGCCTTTGCTGGATGTGGCTGAGGAGGTGGACGTTGACGCTGAGTCGCTGCGGGTCACTATACGTCGGCATACCGATGGATACGCGGAGACATTGTCAGCATCTGCACCTGCTGTCGTGACGGTCACGGACCAGATTAACGAGCCTAGGTACCCGTCGTTTAAGACGATGAGGGCGGCCCGCTCTAAGCCGGTTGATGAGGTCGAGGTTCCGGATTTGGACAGGCCACTGGCGACCGTAGCGGTCAGGGATGCGGCGCCGAGGGAGCGGGAAGCGGGCGTGATCATAAATGATTCGGGGGACGCTGGCATTAGGCTTGCTGAATTTTTGAAGGAAAAGGTGGGGCTCTAAGTGGACGCGCCAATTCTTGTAATCGTTGACGAACCTGTAGCTACTGCCTCGGTGAAGGTGGCAACCCTAGCCAGGGAGCTTACAGATGGGATCGTATACGCTCTCGCTTCGGCCGACTCTCAAGCCGCCCTTGCGGAGTGTGGGGTGGATGAGATTTTGGTTCCCGAAGGGGAGGGATACAATCCGCGCGTTGCTGCTGGAGTTGCTGCGGCCGCCGAGGCGGCGGTCGCAAAGATTGGGACTGTGGGCGCAATTTTGACGACCGCCACGTATTTGGGCCGCGCGGTTAGCGCCACCCTCGGCGTTAAGCTCGGTTCCGGGGTTGGTGTCGACGTGGCGTCCGTGCGCGAAGAGGACGGACACCTGGTCGGCGAGAAATCTGCGCTGGGAGGCTCGTGGTCTACGACTTTTGAGGTGCTTGCCCAGCCCCCGATTCTTGCTTTGCGGCCGGGTGCAGGCAGTGAGGTCACGGTCGCGCCCGGCGCCGCCCGGCTGGTTCCTTTGGCTGTGAGTCTGCCGCGGGCGGCGACCGCTGTCACAGTCGAAGAGTCGGTCCTTAGCGAACCAGGTGAGGGGGTTGCGCTTGCTGACGCGGACGTGGTCGTCGTTGGGGGCCGTGGCGTGGAGGGGGACTTCGACTTAGTCGAGAGACTCTCGGGTGCACTGGGAGCAGCTGTTGGTTCAACTCGTGTCGCTTGCGACGAGGGGTGGGTGGATCGGGCCACCCAGATTGGCCAGACCGGCGTGTCAATCGCCCCCAAAGTCTATGTAGGGTTGGGCGTGTTCGGAGCCGTGCATCACACGTCGGGGATGATGGCATCGGAGACGATTGTCGCGATCGTTGACGATCCGGACGCTCCCATTTTGGAAATGGCTGATCTCGGCATTGTGGGTGACGTGTCTGAGGTCGTGCCGCAGGCGTTGGACGCTCTTGGCGTATCTTGACCACGCGGCCACCACTCCGCTGCGTCCGGTGGCGCGGCAGGCGTGGCTGGACACGGTTGATCAGCTAGGCGGGAATCCGAACGCTTTGCATGCGGGTGGCCGCAAGGCGAAGCTGCTTTTGGAGGACGCTCGGGCTTCCCTGGCGGACACTCTTGGTGCGGACCGCGCGGAAGTCTTCTTCACGTCGGGGGCGACCGAGTCGGCCGTCTTAGGGGTTTCGGGCGTCGCTGAGCGAATGGGGCTGGAGGCGGTTACCGCGTCTCACGCGGAGCATCCTGCCGTAACAGACCAGCGGGGAAATCTGGAGCGCCAGGGGGTGGGGTGGGACCTTTTCCCGATCGATGAGGACGGGGTTTCCGTCATCACCAGCCCCGGCCCGCTGTCCACCTTGGCTTACGTGTGCTCTGAAACGGGGATAATCCAACCTCTGCAGGACTTGGTTGCTTCTTCCACTGGGTTGGTGCACACGGATGCCACCCAGGCGTTCACTTCCCTGCCTTTACATTTTCACGGTCTGGGCGTGGACCTGATGACGATTGGGGGCCATAAGTTCGGGGCACCGGTTGGGACGGGCGCCCTGCTCGCACGGCGCGAGGTGGGCGCCACGCGTCCGGGCACGCCCGACGTGGCGGGTGCAGTGGCTTTAGCTGCTGCGGCACGCGAGGCAGCTTCCGCGCGCGTGGAAGCCAATGAAGCCAGCAGCCACTTGCGGGGCCTCCTCCTTGAGGGAGTTTCAGGCATCGAGGGCGTCGCTCTGACTTCTCCTGCGTCCTCCGTTCCGAGCATCGTGCACCTGAGTCTGCCGACCTCTCACCCGGAAATCGTTTTGTTGGAGTTGGACCGGCATGGCGTCTACGCTTCCGCGGGCGCGGCCTGCAAGGCGGGGGTCACCAGGCCGTCAGAGGTGCTCTTAGCGATGGGCCGGACGGAGGCGGAGGCTAGGGGTGGCTTGCGCGTTTCCTTTGGGTGGACTTCAAGCGAGGGGGACGTGGAGCGCTTCATCACGGCTCTCCCGCAAGCTCTGGACAGCGCTCAACGAATGGATCAGTATGACAGGCATGAGAGTTTTAGCAGCACTTTCCGGCGGGGTTGATTCCGCGGTGGCCGCCGCGCTAGCGGTTGAGGCCGGTCACGATGTTACTGCCGTTCATATGGCCCTTTCCGCTGAGCCAGCGGCGTGCAGGGTGGGGGCGCGCGGATGTTGTTCCGTGGAAGATTCGCAGGATGCGGCGCGGGCCGCGGAGATTCTTGGCATCCCTTTTTACGTGTGGGATTTGTCGGAGCAATTTGAAGAGACGGTCATAAACGATTTCTTGTCGGAATACCGGGCTGGCCATACGCCTAACCCGTGTGTCCGCTGCAACGAGTTTGTGAAATTTCGGGAGTTGCTTCGCCGCGGGAGGGCGCTTGGCTTCGATGCTGTGGTGACGGGGCACTATGCGCGCATTGTCCACGGTGAGGACGGGGCCGAGTTGCATCGGGGTCTGGATTACGCAAAGGACCAGTCGTACGTGCTGGCCGTCATGGGTAAGGACGAGTTGGAGCATGTTGTGCTCCCCTTGGGCGATGCTCCGTCGAAGGCGTGGGTGCGGGAGCAGGCGGAGGAGCGGGGTCTAGGCGTCTCTAACAAGCCGGACTCGTATGATATATGTTTCATTCCCGATGGAGATACGCAGGGTTTTTTGGAGCGCCATTTTGGGAAGGAGCCCGGTGAGATTGTCGACGTGGAAGGCAATCGCCTGGGCAGCCACGAGGGGTACTACCGGTTCACGGTGGGTCAGAGGAAGGGGCTCGGTATTGAGCGGCCCGCCCCGTCGGGGAAGCCTCGCTATGTTCTTGAAACGAACCCGCAAACAAACACGGTCGTTGTGGGGGAATCCGAGCTGTTGAGCGTGGATGTTATTACTGCTGCTGACTTGGTTCAGTACGCCCCGTTCGAGGGCGACCTGGCTATCCAGATCCGCGCTCATGGACGCCAACACCCGGTTAGTGAGATCGTATACGATGGCCAGCTGCATGTTTCGCTTGTGAATCCGATTCGTGGGGTGGCTTCCGGCCAATCTCTAGTTGTTTACCGGGGCAGTCAGGTGGTGGCCGAAGCCACGATAGCTTCTGCGCGTCGGGAGTACCGTTCTGAGGTGCGGGCGAGCTAGACTCTTTGGTTGTAGCGCGCGTGGCGGAATTGGCAGACGCGCTGGATTTAGGTTCCAGTGTCTTTTGACGTGGGAGTTCAAGTCTCCCCGCGCGCACCAGTAGTTCATAGATTTGCAAGTGTTTGCGGCCCCTAAGGAGTGGCTATGCGGCGGGTTCTGCTCCTCGGTGTTTTAGTTCTTGGAGGGTGCTCTTCAGGCCCAGAAGAAGTGGGCGTCGGGCAAGACAAGGATGCGGCTTGCGCGATCGTATACGAACAGCTGGGGGAGCTGGACCAGGCTTATGGGGAGCTCCCCAATCAGGGTGGCGAGGGCGACCAGAACCTGCCAGCCATGGTGGACGTAGCCCTTGTGTATCTTGACAACATCGAAGACCTTGTGCAGAACAAGGAAGTGGCGGACGCTTGGCGGCCCATCTCCGAGCTGCAGAGGCAGGGCCTGGAGGCTGCCCTCGACGGAAACGAAGAGGAAGCCTTGGGGTCGTATATGAGTTTGGCGGAAGAGTACGAATCCTTCTGGGATGTGTGCCCGGACCCGAGGGGGAAGTAGAAGCATGGATCAGGATACAAGCGCGAGTCTTCTTCAGGGCCTGTTGGCGGGACAGGAGGCCAGGATCGATAAGTTTTTGGCCCGTTTAAACGTCGGTAATTTCCGTGGCGGCAAGGAGAAGACCGTCCAAAGGTTGGACCGGGTGTTCCGTATTGCGGCGACCGGGACGGGGGCCGCCAACGGGGTTAGCTTAGCTTCAGGCAAAATCAGGGGCGGACTGCCCACTATTGCGCGGCGTATTTCCACTATGGGTTTTGCCTCTGCGGCTGCCCTCTACGTGGTGGCCCGTGCCCGGCTGGCGGGCATTCCCGTTTCAGACCCTCGAGTTTCGGAGGCCCTTAAGAACGCCCTCCTCATGGGCGCAACCGTTCCCGCTGCCGAGATGGCTCTCGGGTCTTTGGGGAGAATGGGGCGCGCTTCGGTTGGTCTGCCACGTGACCCCCGCACGGTCCTCGTGTTGGCCGCGGGAGGGGCGCTCGGTGGATGGACGGGTGAAGCCATGGGCCGCGCGGTGATTGACACGGTTTCGGAGTCTCTCGAGGGACCCATCATCATTGACGATCTCGACTTTCAAGGTCCCGCCACCATTTAGCGGGGCACTGGCCAAGTTAGCTGGCGTTGCGCGCGTTCGCTGCTAACACAAGGTCGACGACTGCGGGCACGTCCCCGTGGCTAACGGGCATGTCCAGCACTGCTCGCAGGATGTACACCCCCAGCAGGGCTTCTGCGGCCGTCTTAGCGTCCATGTGGGCGGCTAGCTGACCGACTTCCTGCGCTTTTTGTATACGATTCTGCAGTTTCTGGGTGAGGCCCGCTCCCTGTCGGATTCTGTGTGCGGCCCCAGGGTTGTCCAGTGCGGCCAAAATTAGCGCTTTCAGGGCGAGCATCCGCCGCGGGTCTTCCGAGATGTTGATGAGGGCATGCACCCAGTTGACGAGGTCGCTTCGGATGTCGCCCGTTGTCTCCGGTTCCACCTCTGGGGGTAGTAGCCTTCCCTCTTCTAGGGCTTCGACTACTAGGTGCGCCTTGCTTGGCCACCACCGGTATATGGTTTGTTTTCCAACACCGGCGCGCCGGGCAACCCCTTCGATGGATAGTGTGGCGTAGCCCCCGTCCTCGATCATTTGGGCTGTGGCCTCCACGATTGCGAGTCGCGATTGCTCGCTGCGGGGTGCCCCACGCCTAGCGCTTGTCATGGCTGACATGTTAGCAAGGCGGGGGCGCGCGGGCGTGGGGAAGTAGGCTAGGGGGCATGCGTACCCTCCTGGTTGATTACCCTCTTTTGGCTCTTTTCCTCGTCGTTGGGGGCGGGGCTGCGTTGGGTGCCTTGCGGATTGGGCGTCTGCGCCTGGGGGCTGCGGGCGCGCTTTTTGTGGGGTTGGCCGTGTCGGCGGCTTGGCCGGGTGCGGCGCATGGTTTCGAGGTCGTGCAGCAGCTGGGCCTTGCCCTTTTCGTATACACCGTTGGTTTAGCTTCGGGTGCGACGTTCATGTCGGGTGTGCGTCGCAACGCGCCTCTCATGTTGGCTGCGGGCGTCGCCTCTTTCGCTGGTGCTTTGGTCGCGGGGTTTGGGGGGCGGGCGCTTGGTCTTCCGGGTGCACTGTCGACGGGTTTGTTTACGGGCGCTTTGACGGCTGCCCCCGCCCTGGATGCGGCAACCCGTTTGACGGGCGGGGTTGAGGCCGCGGTCGGCTATTCTGCTGGCTACCCTTTCGGGGTGGTTGTGGGAATTGTGGCGGTCACGATTGTCGCGGTTTTGCCTTGGCGCGGCCCGAAGGATGCTGTCTCACTAACGGACCGCGGTCTTCATGCTGTGACGGTGAAGGTGGGTCGGGGGGTGAACCCTCGGCAGATTGCGGCTTGGCGTGATCAGTTGATCCGATTTTCGTATCTGCATCGGGAGGGGCGCACCCGGGTGCTGGTGCCGGGGGAGGATTTGCGTCCAGATGACTTGGTTGTTTTGGTGGGGGACGAGGGCGAGGTTGACGGGGTTGTCAGCGAGATTGGTGAAGTTTCCCCTGAGCATCTAGCTGATGACCGTTCTGTGGTCCAGTTTGAGCGGATTGTGTTGTCTAACCCGGATTTGCCTGGCCGGTCGGTTGCTGAACTGAATTTGCCTGCCCGTTTTGGGGCGCTCGTCACTCGTGTGGGTCGTGGTGATTTGGATTTGTTGGCGCGTGATGACCTGTATTTGCAGTCGGGGGATTCCCTGGCGGTTGTGGTGCCGGGGGAGACTCTCCCGGATGTCCGCGAGTTTTTGGGGGATTCGCACACGCAGGCGACGGAGGTGGATGCGCTCTCGCTTGGGGTTGGGCTGGTTTTGGGTGTGCTGGCGGGGCTTATTTCGTTGCCTTTACCTGGCGGGCAAGTCTTTCAGTTGGGGCTTGCTGCCGGCCCTTTGGTTGTGGGCATGCTTTTGGGGGCGTTGAGGCGGACGGGTCCGCTGGTGTGGTCGATGCCGGTTGCCGTGAATTTGACGTTGCGTCAGGTTGGGTTGCTTTTGTTCCTGGCTGCCCTGGGGTTGTCAGCAGGCCCCGCTGTGGCGGGCCTTTTGGGTAGCCCCCTTGGTTGGAAGTCCGCCCTCTTGTCTCTGGGTGTCGCCTTAGTGGGCGTTGCAGTTGTGGCGGTCTGGGGTTTTTTCGCCGGTTTGTCTGCGCCGCGCACGGCCGGCGGGATCGCGGGGTTCTTAGGCCAGCCGGCAGTTTTGCAGAGCGCGGATTCGCGGGTGCGGGATGAGAGGGTGGAGGGCGCTTACTCCGCACTTTTCGCTGTTGCGATCTTGGTGAAGATCCTTCTTGTTCCCCTGGTTTGGTCTGTTTAGGGGCCATTCATTTGGTTGCACTCTCTACTGGGTTACCGCGGCCGCTTTGGTTCCGCCGACGGTCTCGATTTTGTGGAGGGTCGCCCAGAAGGCGAGGGCAGCAGCTCCGGATAGGCCGTAGGCGAGGGACTGGCTGGCCAGGAAAATGTTGCGGTTGAATTCGCTGTTCTCCCCGGATTGCAGTTGCAGTATTAGGAGCACGGTGCCGGAGATCAGGGCTGCAGCGACCGTGACTGAAAAGAGTAGTAGTCCGACTACGCGGAGGGGTTTTGCGCGCGCCGGGTCCCAGCTCAGAACCCCTTTCTTGGCTAGCCAGATGGCGAATCCTGCACCGAAAATGAGGGCCATGAGGTCCCCGCCTATGGTGTCGGACAGCCGGTGCCACCTAGCTGTGAGGGTCGCAGCGCCAATAGACACGGCCCAGGTCATGGTGAACAACATGACCAGACCGCGCCACCTGTAGGGGATCACGACTAGCAGCGCGACCAGGGAGGCCATTGCGATGGTGGTGTGGCCGGAGGGGAATGAGTTGTGCCAGTTGTGTGGGTAGGTGTCGGCCAGGTCGGGGCGCGGGAGGATGAAGTGTTTGAGGACTTCTGTGGTGACTGTGGCGCCTAGAAGGATGCCTGGGCCGGCGATGGTGAGCGGCCAGGAGCGGCGCAGTCTGCCAATCGCGACCAGTAGGATCAGTGCGACGGCGAGGGACACGTGCGTGATTGTGTTCAGGTCGATGCGCGCGTCTTCGAGCTCGTCTTTGGTGATGCTTTTCGCGCCGATGAGGGCGGCATTTTCCACGAGTTGGCCACTGTAGGTGAGGACGGCCAGGATATACGTTAACGCGAACAGGACGAGGGCGATTCCCAGCATCCACTGCCAGCGTCCGGGGGTCAGGGTCTTCATCCCTTAAGCATATGCATCTATGGTGGAGGGGTGAACTCTTCTTGGCAGGAGCAGCGCAGAAGCAACGCGGCGGCGCGCGCTCGTCAACTTGCCGCACAGGAAGCTGCGGAAAGTGTTCGCGCCCAAGGTTTCCTGAACCGGTTCGTGGAGGCCGCGGTGGCGCGTGGGCTCGCCCCTGAGCCGCTGCGTGTCACGGATGGTGTCCGCGTCGCTCGGACCCCTCTTGTGGGTTGGTATTTGAAAGCGGACCGGTCGGCCGCCGTGGATAGGGACGGCCACTTTTATATTCTCACTGCTCCGGTTGGTTTCAGGGAACGGCTTCGGGGCGTGCAACCACGCTCCAGCCCCCCGCCTCTGATTTTGGGTCGGGGCGGTAGGGACGGGGAGCAGATTGACCTTGTGGATGCTCTCGACAATGTTTTGCCCGAGTGGAGGAAGGTGGGCGGGCCATGAGTGTTACCCCCCAAGTTAGAAAAATGACGATGCGTGAGGGGGAGGGCATTAAGCTAGATCGTATACGAATTCAAGGGGGTGGCGTCCTCCAAAGCGTTCTGGCCGACTACTTTGTTTTCGACGACCTGGGCACCCCAGTTCGGTTCCTCTTGGCGGGCGGGGAGGGCGAGTCCTACCGCATACAGGTGGAAGACGGGGTCGTAACCGTCGTGGCCCCAAACCAGCACGGACTGGCGAGGGGCGCGTCGACGCTGGTGCAGTTGGCGGAGATGGGGGAGGTCCCCGCCCTCACGGTGGAGGACACCCCTCGCTACCCGTGGCGCGGGTTGTCCTTGGACGTGGCACGCAGCTTTTTCCCGGTCGAAGAAATCAAATCCGTGGTGGACATGCTCTTCAGGTACCGGATGAATGTTCTACACCTGCATCTGTCCGACGACCAGGGCTGGCGGCTGACTGTGCCGAAACGGCCATTGCTCACTGAAGTCTCGGGCCAAACCTCCATTGCGGGAGGCAGGGCGGGATTCTACACGCAAGAGCAGTTTCAGGAAATAGTGGACTACGCCGCTGCCCGCAGTATCCAAGTGGTCCCGGAGTTCGATATCCCCGGCCACACGTTCGCTGCGACCCATGCGGAACCCTCTTTGAATGCTGACGGTGAACCTACTCCGGCTTTCACGGGCATGCAGGTAGGTTTGTCCGCCCTCGACGCTAGTTTGCCGGCCACCCGCACGTTCATTGATGAGGTGTTCGCGTTCGCTGCCACCACCGGTTCCTCCGACTACGTGCATTTGGGGGGCGACGAGGCGTTCGAAGTTGACCGGGAGGATTACCAGGAGATGGTTGACTGGGCGGCGGCCAGCATCGTCGCTTCTGGGAAGAAGGTGGCCGCGTGGCAGGAGGCGGCCGGGACCGGACTGCCTCGGGAGAGCATCCTCCAGTACTGGGATTACCGTTTGAAGCGGGACGCCTTGCTGGAAGATGCTTCCCGCGGCGTGCACGTGCTGATGTCTCCAGCGAACCGCACCTACTTGGACATGAAGCCGGACGCCAGTTTTGCGATAGGGCAAGATTGGGCGGGCCACGTGGACCTGCGTCAGGCATATGAGTGGGACCCTGCGCGGGAAGTTCAGGGTTTGGACCCGGACAGTATTGTTGGCGTGGAGGCCGCTTTGTGGACGGAGACGGTGCATAGTTTCCCAGACCTGGTGACCCTACTCATACCACGTTTGGGGGCGGTGGCTGAGGTTGCTTGGAGCCGGTCGGACCAGTTGGATTGGGATGACTTCCGGGTGCGGGCAGTGGGCGAACAGGAACGGTTCGGCCTTTAGATCGGGTTAATACCTCTACTGGCGTGCACGTCACCAGCGTGGGTTGTACGCTAGAGGGTGCAGACTGCAAATCGACATGAATGGAGAATCGGTATGGCCGAATCATTGGAGCGTTGGGAAAAGAAGGTAGCGGACGCTCAGGACCGTGCGGAGCGGGTTTACGAGGACGAGGTAAAGCGTCTCGAAGCTCAGACCGAGCGCACCGACAAGCGTGAAGAACGCGAGATCAAGCACGTGGAGCACCAGGTCGAGATTGACGCTGGCTTCGCGAAGCACCACCTGGAGTACTTGGAGCGCGTGATTGAGCACCAGGCGAAGCGCGTTGACCGGGCGGAAGCCTTGGTTGTGAAGCGCACGGAGAAGGGTGACTCTGCGGAAGCGATCGAGCGTGCGCAGAAGCATGCTGATCGGGTGACTGAGAGCGCCGTGAACCACGTGGAGAACGTGATTGAGGCCGTCGCGAAGCACCTGGAGAATGACGTGCGTGCAGCTGTCCGCCACGTTGTTGCTGGCATCAATCGCCTGGAAGAGGACGATGCCCGTCTGGATGAGCTGGCTCAGAAGGACGCGGATCGTGTCGTCGACGCGATCAACAAGGTTGTCGCTGACATCGAATCCTAAGTTGTCCTGAAAATTGGGGGGCCATCCGTTGGGGTGGTCCCCCATTTTTGTTTGTGGGGTTATTCTTCTTGTTGGGTCGGTCTGGCGGCTTCACGTCGGGGCCCGGATCTCGTGGAAAGCCAGCGGCGGGCTGGTTGGCTGGTTAAAGTGAGGCGTCCGCACTAGTTGTTTGGGGGAAATATGCGCGTTGGGGTACCTACTGAGGTAATGAACAACGAATTCAGGGTGGCACTGACACCGGGCGGGGTAGTTGAGCTCGTTTCTGCTGGTCATGAGGTCATGATTCAGTCGGGTGCGGGTGTGGGCTCCTCGATCCCTGACAGAGCGTACGAGGAGGCGGGTGCCGTCATTTTGGATGAGGCCCGCGATGTGTGGGCGGCTGCCGACATGATCGTGAAAGTCAAGGAGCCCGTCCCGCAGGAGTATGAGTTGCTGCGTCCAGGCCAGATTCTTTTCACCTACCTTCACCTGGCGGCATCTAAAGCGTGCACGGAAGCTCTTGTTGACTCTGATGTCACAGCTTTCGCATACGAAACGGTGCAACTAGATTCTGGGGCGCTCCCCCTACTGGCTCCCATGTCTGAAGTCGCAGGGCGGTTGGCCCCACAGATTGGCAGCTACTTCTTGATGCGTCCCTCGGGCGGTAGGGGTGTCCTCCTGGGCGGGGTAACGGCGACCAGGCGCGCGCAAACGGTGATCATCGGGGGCGGCATCGCGGGGGAGCAGGCTGCTGGTGTCGCACTGGGGTTGGGCTCTCAAGTCACCGTGATCGACATTTCTATGCCCCGCTTGAAGCAGTTGGAGGACCGTTTCCAACGTCAGATCAGCACCCGAACTTCGACCATCGCCAACATTGCGGAAGCATTGGCCTCCGCAGACTTGGTTATCGGGTCCGTCCTCATCCCGGGTGCGAGGGCGCCCAAGCTGGTGACGGACGAGATGGTGCAAGGCATGAAGGCCGGCTCAGTTCTGGTGGACATCGCGGTTGACCAGGGGGGCTGTTTCGAAAACACGCGTCCCAGCACGCATGACGATCCGGTATACCCGGTGCATAACTCGTTGTATTATTCCGTGTCCAACATGCCGGGTGCGGTGCCTGAGACTGCGACCTACGCGCTTACCAGTGCGACGTTGCCCTACGTGACAGAGCTGGCGAATAAGGGGTGGGAAGCGGCCGTGCGCGACGATCCGGCGCTGGCCCGCGGCTTGAACGTTCAGGGGGGCAAGATCAGGCACGAGGGCGTTGCCGCGGCGTTCCCTGACCTGCCCGCCGAACGGCCCCAACAGTGGCCGTAGAAGCGGCTGCAACCTACAGCCGGTAAACAGAAGGGGCCCCACAGAACTGTGGGGCCCCTTTTTGTACGCCACCCGGGACTCGAACCCGGAACCCGCTGGTTAAGAGCCAGCTGCTCTACCAATTGAGCTAATGGCGCATGGTCGGTGTCGACCTGCTTATGGTACCTGATTTTGCGTTCCCCGCCAGCCAAGTGCGCCGACGCTGTCTGCTAATTGGACCAACGATCTGAAACTTTAGACGATGCTTGGGGCCCCGCGCAAGCCGGGCTGGCTTGCCATGCGGGGGCGTGCCTCACACCGGGGCGTTACTCGCGTGGGAGGCGTGAGAGCAGGCCCGCCAGCGCCGTGAGCTCTTCTTCTTGGAAGTGGGAGGCGAAGTGTTCACGAACTGCCCCCAAGTGGCCGGGGGCGGCTTCGCGCAGGAAGTCAACTCCGGTGGCCGTGAGGCGGCAGTGGACGCCCCTGCGGTCTTCACCTGAGGAGTACCGTTCCACGAGCCCACTTTTTTCTAACCGCCCCACTGTGTGTGTCAGTCTGGACCGGCTCATCGCGGTGCTGCGTGCTAACTGCGCCATCCGCAGGTCTCTGTTGGGGGATTCAACCAGGCGGACCAGTATTTCGTATTCCAGAAGCGACACGCCTGTTGAGTCGCTGAGCTCTTGGTTCAGTGTCCTTGTCAGGTGGTTAGTAGAAAGCAGGAGGGCCCGCCACGCTTCCAGTTCGACCTCGCTGAGGTAACGCAACGCGCCCCGCCCCTGGCCGCGGGCCGTGAGCGTCTGGTCGCGCCGAGCTTTGTGGTGGGGCACCTCACGCCTCGCTTCTGTTGTGTGTCACTTTTGGTTGCAGGCCTTGCAACATCTTTCTGCAGCCCACTATAGTTGAAACATAAACTACTTGGCTAGGTCCGTGAGTAGGGCCAGCAACTAAACCAATAAGGAGAGAACGCATGACCACTTACGTAATCGATCAGGCCCATACAGTCGTAGGTTTCACCGTCCGCCACGGTGGGATCAGCAAGGTGCGCGGTTCCATGAAGGAATTTGAAGGCACCATCGAGGTTCCGAATGCGGACTCCTGGGACGGGTCATCCGTCAACGTGACGATCCAGGCGGCGTCGGTCGACACCGGGCAGCAGAAGCGTGACGACCACCTCCGCTCCGCCGACTTCTTCGATGTGGAGAAGTTCCCGACCTGGACCTTCAAGTCCACTGAAGTTTCCGGCGGAAAAGAGGACTTCAAGGTTGTCGGCGACCTGACCATCCACGGGGTCACAAAGTCTGTGACGCTGGACACCGCTTACCTGGGCAGCGCGAAAATGCCGACCGGTGGCGAATCCATCGGGTTTGAAGCCAGCACCACCATCCTGCGGAAAGACTTCGGCCTCACATGGAACGCCATGATGGAAGCTGGTGGCCTCCTGGTCTCCGACAAGGTCACCATCAACCTAGATGTGCAGGCGATGAAGCAGTAACTTAAGCTGCACGCCCGGAAGGGCTTAAGCTGAGGGGCAAAGACTCTAGGAGGTCCCATGCCCCGCAAAAGAACTAGCGCCCCCTCGCAGTGGACCAATCCACTGGTGGGGGCGTTCGTTATTTTCTTTTCCGCTCTGGGCCTGCTCGCCTCCGTAAGCCTGCTGCAGGCGGAACTGGAGCGGCTGCGCGACCCTGACGCTCTGCTGGCATGCGACATGAACCCCCTAATCGGATGTTCGGATTCGCTGCTCAGCCCCCAAGCGCACCTGATGGTGCTACCCAACTCTGCGGTTGGAATGGCGGCCTTCGGTGCCCTCCTGGCCTTGGGAGCGGTTCTCCTGTTCAAAGGCGCGCTGCCGAAAATCGTGTGGTGGGGGGCCTCCGCAGGCATGGTTGTTGGACTCGGGTTCGTCTCCTACTTCCTGTACCAGTCGATAACCGCGTTCAGGTCCCTTTGCCCCTACTGTGTCCTCACCTGGGTGGCCATCTTGGGGTTGCTCCCGCTGTTCCTGGGTGCGACTGCCGCTTCCGGAGCTTTGGGTGGGAGGGCCCGCTCGGGCGGTGAAACCCTACTCAGGTACTGGTGGGTGGTTTGGATCCTGGAGCTGCTGGTTGTTGTACTCATCGTGATTGTCGGCTTGGGTAGTAAGATCAGCCTGTTATTCGCCTAGCCGCATCTTCAAATCGCAGACCCCAACTGCAGGGACTAATTGCTGGGGGCTTCGGCGATGGCTTTCCGCAAGACGTCGGCCGCCCATTCCAGTTCCGCCCCCGGGACTGGGGCAGCGTTGGACAGACATGCGGCAGCCTCATTCTCTGCGGGGATCACGTGCACGTGGGCGTGAGGCACCTCGAACCCTGCGATCACCACCGCCGAGCGGGGAGCTCCGAAACCCTTCTCCTGAGCGTCAGCGATCATTTTGGCCACGTCCATGACATGCGAAAGGGTTGCCGCGTCCAGGTCGTTCCACTTGTCCGTGGGCTGGCGGGGGATCACCAAGGTGTGGCCGGGGGCAACAGGTTCGATCGTCATCAGGGCGACGCAAACATCATCTTCGTATACGAAATAGCCAGGAAGCTCGCCGGCCATGATCTTTTCAAAAACGGTACTCATGCCCCAATTGTGCCACGCCCATTTCCTTAGGTGGGGCTGCCCCATTCCCGGAGTGGTTCAGGGACCCCCGCACATCGGGGTCTGAGCTAACCTAGGCGAGGAATAAAACTCTTGAGGAGGATCCACATGACGACCCCGCCCCCCGCGGAACCCGCCTACCGCTACACGCCGTCACTGGCTGGCGAAATTGAGCGCAAATGGCAGAAGATCTGGCGCGAAACCGGTGTTTTCAACGCTGATAATCCGGTGGGGGACCTGGCTGGGCCCAAAGCGGAGCAAGAGCCCTGGTTTGTGATGGACATGTTCCCCTACCCGTCCGGTTCCGGACTGCATGTGGGACACCCCCTCGGCTACATTGCGACCGACATTTTGGCGCGCTACCAGCGGATGAAAGGCAAAAACGTCCTCTACACCCTGGGTTTCGACGCATTCGGATTACCGGCGGAACAGTACGCCATTGAAACGGGGCAGCATCCCCGGGTCACGACCGAGCGGGCCATGGAAATATTCACTCAGCAGCTTGGCCGCATCGGGCTCTCCCACGACGAGCGCCGCGGTTTCGCGACGATCGACGACGACTACGTTAAGTGGACGCAGTGGATCTTCCTCCAAATCTACAACTCCTGGTACGACCCGCAGGCCCCCAACGGGGAAGGGACACTGGGCGCAGCCCGGCCCATCTCAGAGCTGATAGGCCAGTTCGAAGCGGGGGAGCGCCCCACACCTGATGGTCGCGCTTGGGCGGAGTTGGACGAGGGCGAGCGCGAAGACGTTCTCAGCGACTACCGTCTGGCCTACCTGTCGGAGTCCCCAGTGAACTGGAGCCCCGGTTTGGGGACCGTCCTCGCCAATGAGGAAGTGACGGCAGAGGGCGTTTCGGAGCGCGGAGGATTTCCCGTCTTCACCCGAAATTTGCGGCAGTGGAACATGCGGATCACCGCCTACTCAGATCGCCTTGCTGAAGGTCTGGACGCGATTGACTGGCCGGAGAAGGTGAAGCTGATGCAGCGTCATTGGATTGGCAAATCCCTTGGCGCCACCGTCACCTTCTCAGTTGACGATGCCGGCGATCTACAGGTTTTCACTACCCGGCCCGACACGCTCTTCGGGGCGACCTTCATGGTTGTTTCGCCCGAGCATCCTTTGCTCGATGCGGACCTACCGCAGGCGTGGCCGGACGGCACGCGCCCCACGTGGACCGGTGGGTACGCGGACCCGGCGGAAGCGATTGACAAGTACAGACGTGAGGCAGCTTCGAAGACGGACGTGGAACGCCAGGCGGAAGCCGGCGGTAAGACCGGCGTGTTCACGGGCCTCTACGCCAAGAATCCGGTGAACGACACCTCAATCCCAGTATTCACCGCGGACTACGTGCTGATGGGCTACGGGACGGGTGCCATCATGGCCGTCCCCGCGCATGACGAACGGGACTTCGCGTTCGCCAAGACTTTCGACCTGGACATTGTCCCCACGATTGCACCGGTTGATCAGCCGGAGTTTGACAACCAGGAGCAGCCGTGGGTTGGCGACGGAGTAATCGTCAACTCGTCCGCTGGTGACTTCTCCATTAACGGGATGGGGAAAGAGGACGCGATCGCCAAGATGATCGACTGGCTGGCGGCCCGGGAAATTGGCGAGCCAACAACCACCTTCCGCTTGCGGGACTGGCTGTTCTCCCGCCAACGCTACTGGGGGGAACCCTTCCCAATCGTATACGATCAAGAGGGACGCGCTCACGCGCTCCCGGAAGATCAGCTGCCTGTGCTGTTGCCCCCGCTCGACGATTTCTCTCCCCGCACCTTCGCGCCTGACGACGCTGACTCCTCCCCCGAAACGCCTTTGACCCGCGCCGAGGACTGGGTTCAGGTCACCCTGGACCTGGGGGACGGCCCGCAAACTTACTGGCGCGACACGAACACCATGCCGAACTGGGCGGGCTCTTGCTACTACGAGCTGCGCTACGTGGATCCCCACAATCCCAACAAACTGTTAGACCCAGTGAATGACGACTACTGGATGGGTCCTACGGCTACCAAACCAGCGGGTGGGGTGGACCTGTACGTGGGCGGCGTGGAGCACGCCGTACTGCACCTCCTGTACGCTCGCTTCTGGCAGAAAGCCCTGTTCGACTTGGGCTTCGTCACGGCGGCTGAACCTTTCCACCGCCTGTTCAACCAGGGGTACATCCTGGCCTACGCCTACACGGATCGGCGGGGCGTATACGTTCCAGCGGAAGAAGTGACGGGTGATGAGGCCACCGGATTCTTCTGGAACGGGGAGCCCGTTACTCAGGAGTACGGGAAGATGGGCAAGTCGCTGAAGAACTCGGTGACCCCCGACGAAATGTGCGACAGGTATGGGGCGGATGCGTTCCGCATGTTCGAAATGTCCATGGCACCCCTAGACCTGTCCCGCCCGTGGGATACGCGCGCAGTTTCTGGTTCTCAAAGGTTCCTGCAGCGCCTGTGGCGAAACGTCCTGGACGAGAACACTGGCCAGGTCACGGTTTCTGATGAACCAGCGGACCTGGAGACGCGCAGGTTGCTTGCCCGAACCATCAAGGAAGTCACCGCCGAATATGACGGGATGCGGATCAACACTGCGATTGCGCGCATGATCGTCCTCAACAATCACCTGACCGGTTTGGACCGGGTCCCGCGGGAGGTGCTGGAGCCACTGATTTTAATGCTGGCGCCCGTTGCACCCCACTTCGCTGAAGAGGTCTGGCAGTTGCTTGGGCACAATGAGCCACTTGCTTTGCACCCATTCCCGGTTGTGGAGGACGAGTCCTTGCTTGTCGAGGACGCCGTCACCTGCATCGTCCAGGTGAACGGGAAGCTGCGCGCGAAACTGCAGGTGGACCCAGGCGTGAGCGACGATGAGTTGGTGGCGGAGGCCCTGGCTGCGGGGCCAGTGGAGCGTGCTCTTGAGGGGCGCGAACCTTCACGTACGATCGTGCGCGCACCGAAACTGGTCAACTTCGTGGTGAGAAATTAATGCCGGAAGGACATTCGGTACGCCGCTTAGCTAACAGGTTCCAGGAGTGGTTTGTCGGGTCAGAGTGCGAACTGTCGTCCCCGCAAGGCCGGTTCGCTCAGGGGGCTGCTCGCCTGACCGGGCGCACCATGGTGAACGCCTTCTCTGTTGGCAAGCACATGTTCCTCGAATTTGTGGACGAGGACGAGGGCGCCGACAACGAGGAGGGCCACGGCGGTGAACTGCCGTCGGAGCCTCTCTGGCTTCACGTGCATCTTGGGCTTTATGGTGCTTGGAGGTTTTATCACCGGTCGGGGGAGGGGGATGTGATGGGCGCCCCCATCAGTCCCGGTTCATTCGTGGTTGGTGCCGAGGACTGGACCCCACCGCCCCCGCGTGGTGCTGTGCGGGTGCGGGTCGCCACCGACTCGGCGGTTGGGGACCTGAACGGCCCTAACCAGTGCGAGGTTCTGACGGCCGGGGAGGTTGACGCGGTCATGGAGCGGCTTGGCCCAGACCCTCTTGACCTGCATTCCGATCCGGACGAGTTGCGCGCCGAGTTTGTACGCAAAGTGCGTTCCTCTGGGCGGGCGGTTGGGGAGCTGGTGATGGATCAGAGCGTTTCCGCCGGTGTTGGCAACATTTACCGGGCGGAGGCCCTGTTCCGGCAAGGCATTTCTCCGTTCCGGAAGGGACAGAATGTGTCCGCAGCACGGTTGGGGCGCCTCTGGGATGACTTTGTGGTTCTGTTAGCCGATGGAGTGCGGGACGGTGCGATCATCACCCTCCGGGATGAGGACAAACCAGAAGGGATCGTATACGAATCCGTGTCATTGTCCGAGGACGAAGACTACGTGGCCCCGTTGGAAGGCGCCCTGGAAGCTGAAGCCACTTTGGATCCGGAGGGGCAACGGTGGTACGTATACAAACGCGAGGGGCGCCCCTGCCACGTGTGTGGGCAGCCAGTGCGGGGACGACAAGTGGCGGGCCGCAACCTGTTCTGGTGTGCCACCTGCCAACGTTGACCCAATGCTTACCTAGGACCGGCCAGCATTGGCCCAGGACTGCCCAGCGTTGACAGGTGGCGCTGGGTCAGGGGGAATCTAGCTGTTGTCCTCCAGCTGCTCGATTGCCTCAGTGAAGCCTAGGTTCTGGTACAGGTTGTACGCTTCGGGCATCATGGCCATATCCAACCTCAAAGCCAGGGAATCGTACCCCCACTTTTGGACGCGTTCAGCAAGTTCGGCGATCAGTGCCTTCGCGACGCCTTGGCGCCGCACGTTCGGGTCAACGACCAGGTCCAAGACGAAAGGGCCCCGCGGGACCCCATCGAATGGCGGGTCCAGGGCGCAGAAAACGGCTCCCACCAGTTCTCCATCCAGCCAGGCCCCCACGAAAGAATCATCGCGGGGCGCGCCGAATGCTCCGTCGAAATACATGCGCATTTCGTCTGTGGCCTCCCACAGGGCCTCAGCTGTTAGGGGTTGCCCGTAGCCGACCACAGAGAGTGCTGCTAGGGCCGGAATGTCGTAGAACGTGAGAGTCGCAAGCTCCAGGCCCGGGTCAGCATCGGGAGGAACAATCGTCTCAGCTTCAGCAGCAAGAGTGAGCTTCGTCATGCTCCCAGGCTAGCGTATGAGGGTTGGCTGCGCCCCTGTTTTCTGGCGTGGTTCCGCTGGCGTCAGGCTTCCACCGCGCGTTCTTCTACTTGCGTGGGTGTCAGCTTTTCGTGGGTGCAGCCAGCCTTAACCTCGGTTTTAGACCGCGCCAGCTTAGCTGGGACCCCCACGGCAACCGCGTGGTCGGGGACGTCCTTCAGCACCACCGCGTTCGCGCCTACCCGCGCGTCTGACCCGATCTCTATTGGACCTAAGACCTTAGCGCCTGCGCCTAGAATGACGCGGTCACCCACCGTGGGGTGCCTTCTTTTACCGGGATCCATGGAAACGCCGCCCAGAGTGACCTGGTGGAAGATGAGGACGTCCTCGCCCACCACGGCAGTCTCTCCGATCACGACGCCTTCCGCGTGGTCAATGAAAAGCCGTCGCCCCAGTTCGGCGGCCGGGTGAATATCGACACCCGTCCAAAAGCGAACCCCGTTTTGCACCAGTCGCGCGGGGACTCGCGCACCCCGGTTCCACAGTGCGTGCGCTACGCGGTATCCCCACACCGCGTGCAGCCCCGGGTAGGTTAGTGCCACTTCCCAAGCTGAGCCGGCAGCCGGGTCACGGTCTTTAGCCGCATCTAGATCGCCCCGCAGGGTGCGGGTGAAGTTATGCCAGTTCTGTTTCACTGCCTACTCCTGCAAGCCCTCAAAGAGGCGGGTGGACAGGTATCGTTCCCCACCATCCGGGAGGATGACGACAACCAGTTTCCCGGCGTTGTCTGGGCGCTGCGCCACCTGGCGTGCTGCGGCGAGGGCAGCGCCCGAGGAGATTCCGACCAGCAGTCCCTCCTTTGATGCGGCCTCACGCGCCATGTGGAGGGCGTCCTCCCCCGGGACCACGACGACCTCGTCAATAACGTCCTGATCCAAAATGTCGGGAATGAAATTGGCTCCCAAGCCCTGAATGAGGTGCGGGCCAGCTGTGCCTTCTGTGAGCAACGGGGACTCGGCGGGCTCCACGGCGATGATCTGCACGTCCGGATTTCGTTCCTTCAGCACCCTCCCGACGCCCGTGACGGTGCCGCCCGTCCCGATGCCGGCGATTACAACGTCGACCGTCCCATCGGTGTCCCGCCAAATTTCCTCCGCGGTTGTCGTCACGTGGGCTTGCACGTTAGCTTCGTTCTCAAACTGGCGGGCCAGGACGGCGCCATCGCGCGTCGCGGCCAGTTCCTCCGCCGCCTCGACGGCCCCGCGCATCCCGCCCGCCGGGTCTGTTAAAAGCAGTTCAGCGCCGTACGCGCGGGCTAGGGCGCGTCGCTCCTTGCTCATGGATGACGGCATGGCCAGGATCGTCTTGTAGCCTTTTGCTGCCCCGACCATTGCCAGCGCGATGCCCGTGTTGCCGCTGGTTGCTTCCACTATGGTCCCCCCGGGAGGTAGGGCTCCCGAGTCTTCCGCGGCCTGAATGATTTGACGCGCAATCCTGTCTTTTACTGAGCCCGCAGGGTTGAAGTACTCAACTTTTGCTACGACGTTCGCGTCGCCACCAACAATGTTGTTGACGGCAACCAGGGGAGTTCCCCCAATGGCCTCTGTTATTGAAGAATGAATTTTGGTCACTTACCCAGCTTACTTGCCATTGGGGGCCGGGCGTCAGGGGACGTCCACCATGGAGGACGGTCCGGGCTTCCACCCTCGCTTGCGAACCGGCCTGGCTGCCGTAAACTCCTGGTATGACTGAAAACACGTTTTGGGGTCCGCTAAATTATGTTGTCTTCACATTCCCGCAGCACGCTGACGTCACGGCAGCGTTGGGGGAACTGGAAGAACTGGTTGCTTCTGATCAGATCCGAGTGCTGGATCTGGCTGTCATCGGAAGGAACGATGACGGTGAAGTGGTTCGTCTGAAAACTAGTCGGCTCAGCCAGGGGCAGAACTTCGATTTTGAGCGTTACGACGGGTCGGCCTCGTTCATTCTGAGCGACCACGACTTGGCTGAAGTTGCCGTGCACCTGGGGGAGGACACGGTTGCAGGCGTGATCGTATACGAAGCTCGGCTTATGGCCGGGATTGCTAACGAGATCGCAGACCAGGATGGGAGCCTCGCGTTCACGGGGACCATCGACGCGGAAGGCCTGTACGGATCGCTCAAGAACGGGGCCGACTGGGCTGCGCTTAACGCGCCGGTTGATGAAGAGCTAGCCGAGGAGATATCCGCGATTGTCGATCAGCGTCACGCGCGCGCCCGGGGCGAAGCGTAACCGACGCTCAGCGGTTGACCGATACCTCTTGCCGCAGGGAACCGGTCTGCCGGACGTCGGGATTGGTTCGGGTGAGGGCGGCAAGCAACGGTTCGACTTCGCCCTCCTCACCCGGTCCAGTCGTGAAAGCTAGTTTCAGGTGAGCGCCCCAGTCGGCTTCGACCACGTTCCAGCCCCGCTGGCGAATCTCCGCTTCCACCCTTCCCGCCTGCGTTAGATCAATAGTCGTCCGGAAGAGGGGGAGCTCTACAAGTTGCACTAGGTGCGCGGCTTCCACCGTCTTCCTGGTTATGCCCGCATACGCGCGCACCAAACCGCCCGTACCGAGGAGCGTGCCCCCGAAGTACCGGGTGGCGACAGCGACCACGTTCACCAGTTCGGCTCCTAGCAGCGCTTCCAGCATGGGGGCGCCCGCTGTCCCCGCAGGCTCCCCGTCATCGGAGGAGTGCGTGAGGGGCGTGGCCCCCGCCCCCTCAATCACGTAAGCGCTGCAATGGTGCCGCGCGTCCGGGTAAGTGGTTTTCTCTTCGTCAATGATTTCCCGCGCTCTGCCCTCCGGGTCCGACCCACCAAGGGGAGCCAATCGCCCAATGAAACGGGACCTCTTCACGTCCATTTCTGCCGTTGCTTCGGTGCCGGAACGTAAGGTGTACATGGTTGCATTGTAGATACCGCCCGCCTGTCGGGCACATCTCACACGCTTTTTTTGTTGCACCACTGGCAATAGAGGGCCGAAACGTGGCAAAGTTGTCTTTGTGTGCCCTTCTTTTGTGGTTGAAGGGCGAAGCTTGAACCCGGTGGGAACGAACGCCGGCTTCACGAACCAATTACATACCAAGAAGGAGCGGCTTGATCATGGCTGTGCCAAAGCGAAAAATGTCGCGTTCAAACACCCGGACCCGCAGGGCAACCTGGAAAGCAAAGGTGGACAACCTGCAGACCGTTAAGGTGGGGGGGCGAGAAATCCGGATCCCACGCCGCCTCACTAAGGCCTACCAAAACGGCCTTCTGGATCCGGAAGACCTGGTCTAGGTCGACTCCTTCCCGGCGTCACTGTGACGCTTTGACTCAGTAGAAAGGTCATTTTTGGGAAATGGATACATTACAAAAAGCTGGTAATTCGCTCCGCATAGGGCTTGGAGTATTCGGGCTGTTGGCCGTCCTGGCGGGTATCGCCATCATGGTGTTGCCCGGCAAAACCGCTGTCGTCGTGACGGCGATCTTCGCGGTCTACGCGATCGTGGCAGGGATCGTATACGTTGGGGTTGGCCTCTTCAGTGGGGCCGTCGGCGTTTGGGCCCGCTTGTGGCGGATCCTGCTGGGCGTCCTGATCGTCATCGCCGGTATTTTCGGGTTGGCAAACCTCCAAGAAACGGCTGGCGTCTTCTTCGTCTTCATGTCGGTCTTCATCGGGATTTCCTGGATTTTCGAGGGCGTGATGACCTTCGCCAGCCTGGGTGGAGCCTCCTCAAAGGGAACGTCAATCATGTTTGGCATCCTGAGCATCGTCGCAGGCTTCGTGTTGGTCTACTCGCCCCTGGCGGGTGCCGCGGCACTGTGGTGGGCAATTGGTCTGTCCGCGATCATTTACGGTGCGGCTGAAATGATCGTGGCGTTCCGCGCGGGCTAGTCGCTGTAAGCGAAGCGTACTCGTAGCGCGCAACTGGGGTCCTTCCGTTTGGGAGGGCCCCAGTTCAGTTTAAAACGTTGCCCGCCTGATACTGCTTGGCTCAGGGGTGAGGGCGGTGACGAGCCTGCCCGACTGGTGCGCTTGAGTGGGGTGCCTGGCTGGGGGTGCCCGGCTGGGTGTGCCTGAACCAGTGCGGTGACCCTGGCCTTGGTGCCTAGCCGGAGATGTCTTGGGCCCGAGCCTCCACCGTGGCCAGCAGGGGCGTGTAACCGTCAATCAGGATTGCTGAGCCATCGCCGGACATGTACCAGGGGACCACTATGCGGCCGCTTTGGTCGGGCGCGTATGCTTGCGCAACTTCGCCGGTTAGAGCGTTGTTCGCCTGCAGAACGTCGCCTTGCCGAAGGTAAAGCAGCAGGCCTCCCAAGGCTTCTATGGTGGTTTGGCTGTCTGCGGGAATCTGCCACGTTCCATCCCCTTCGGGACTGACTGCTCTTATCCCCGAACTATCTACGAAGGCTGTGACGTTCAGTAGGTAGTCATGGGCGAAGTCCCGGACGTTCGGGGCGACCAGCTTCTGTTGAGCTAGGTTCAAAAGTGGCCCTGCCCCGTCTGCTGTGTCCAGCAGCGCAAAGTCGCCGAGGGGGCGTCTGTAGTCCGCGGCCTTGACTTCTAGGCCAGTGCCTTCAGTCTTGACGTCCCAAGTGGTCGCTGTACCCAGCGTTTCAACGGACAGGCCCGTCTCAGTCGCCGTTATGACCGTTCCCTGGTATTCGCCGAGTACCTCCCCCTGGAATGGGCCGGCCACCTTTCCTGTAGTTGGATCCAACACTACGTTGCCGTCCTCACCTGTAAAGGTCAGTCCTGGGCCCGTGTGGGGACCGGGAGCCTGCACAGGGCCCCAAAGGGTTTCCCCAGTCTCTAGGTTGTATCCGGTGACAGATAGTTCCCCAGGGAATTCTGGGTCGTCAATGTCCGTGAGGGCCGCGACATTCGTCCCCTCTTCAGTTTTGGAGAGCGCGAACCCGGTTGCTTCTTTCGGGCGTTCCGCTGCCCACAGGATTTCACCCACCGAGGTCACGGCCATGTACCTGAGCCTGTCGGCGTCCTCGTCCGCGGCTAGGTAGACCCCATCTTTCTCTTCGATTCGGGTCACCCATGCTGGTGCCAGGATTCTTGCTTCCTCGTAGGTTTGGGGGATTTGCGTGCCCGTGCGATCAAACTCCGGCAACTTCCAGTCAGCGGCATGAGGTGTTCGATCGATTGTGGAGGACGTTTTTGACCCTGCCGTCCCGGCTCCGCTTTGCCTCTGGTCACGGGGCTCCTGCTCATTTCGTAGGGCCTCGCCCTGGGCAGCGTGGCTTTGAGGTTGAGCATCTTCCGCTGCTGGGGTCGAGGGCGAACACGCCCCCAGGGTCATGCTCACAGCCAATAGCCCCAGGACCACTTTGTGCCTAGTCAGCAGCATCCGTTTTCCCTTTCCCCAATCCGAGGGCGGCCCTTTGCTGGTTCTGGCGACGCCGATGCCAGAGCGCCCACAAGACAAGAACGAAGACTGCGACCAAGATGATCAGGGCCACGTCTGCGCCGCGACCGCTTAAAGCGAGGGCTTTGGCCTGCAGCCAAGACTGCATCTGCAGAGGTACCAATTCGGGGGCTCCCGCCAGCCCGTTTGTCGTCCAAAACAAGATGCCGACCCCCATGATCAACGCGCCGGTCAGGGCGGATGTGCTGTGGAAGGTTCTACCCATGATCGTATACGTTCTACCTCGCAGCACCCTTTGTCCACGCGTCCCGAGACGTTGCCAGGCAGCAGCGATCAAAACCAGCGGTGCCACCATCCCAAGACCGTATACGATCATTAGGGTTACAGCCCCCAGAGCGGCATCCTGGGTTGCGGCCAAGGTCAACACGGCGCCCAGAATGGGGCCTGCGCAGAAGCCTCCAACCCCGCTGGCCATCCCCAGAAGGAAGGTCTTGGCGAACCCGCTGGCGGATGCGGCCCTGGTATGCAGGTCGGATCCGGGAATTAGCCGCCCCGCGTCAAAGCCCACCCCCAGCACCTGCAACGCTCCCAGGGCGATCAGCGTTACGGAAGCAACTAGGACAATGGCCTGCCGGTGCGTCGCGAACAGGGCGCCGACAGCGCCCGCACCCAAACCCAGGGGCGCCAGGATGGTTATAAGGCCAAGAAAAAAGACCGCGCTGTGAACCAGTAGTGCCCGCCCCGTGCCCACGGTGGACGCAAAGAATGCTGGCATCAGGAGGGCAGCGCACGGGCTCAGCAGTGCCAGTGTCCCACCCAGGAATGCTGCCAGCAGGCTCACACTCACCGGCTAACCTCCTGCCTGTTCGGGGGCTCGGGCAAGCGCTTCCGCTAGAGCGTCCACGAAAACCTGGGTTGGCTGCGCCCCCACAAGTGGTTCGCCCCCCAGCACGAACGAAGGCGTGGAAAAGGTGCCTTTTTCAACGGTTTCAGCTTCGTTGGCGTCAATCACCGCGATAGTTTCTGGGGAGTACATGTCTTGTGCGAACCGTTCCTGATCCAAGTTCAACTCTGCAGCCAGGTCCAGCAGGGCGGTTTCGCTAAGGCCGCCCTGCGAGCGGGGGTGGCCGCCCTCGAACAGGGCGTCATGATAGTCGCGGAAGCGCCCCTGCATGCCCGCTGCGTACGCGGCTTGGGCGGCCAACCTGGACGGGGGCCCGAATAGGGTCGTGTCACGCCATTCGATCCGGAGGTTACCTGCGTCGACCTCGCTCATCATGACCGGCAGGGTCTGCGCGTTCCAGTCGGCGCAGAACGCGCACTGGTAGTCGGAAATAACCACCAGGACCACGGGAGCCTGCGGGTCACCCACTGCAAGCGGATCGTCAGGATCCCGTTTCACCAGCGCAGCGAAGTCCGTTTCCGGTGGCCCCTGGATGCTGGTCGGCGCTCCGCGCGTCACCAGAGGGCTGTCAACAGCCTGGTCGGCGCTCTGGCTGGCACCGCGTTCAGCCACAGGCTCACCGGCGGTTCCGGTACCCGCGGTGTTCGCTTTGCCCGCAGTATCGTCTTCGGGTTTTAGTAGCACGTACCCGATGAGGGCTGTCGCGATTAGGACAACGGTTAGGGGAAAGATCCAGACCGGCTTCTTCATCCGCCCTCTTCCATCTGCTTCACGGAATGCTCCTTCAACTATCCCAGATTTCCCGCGGCGAGCAAGGGGACGGCGACACCGCCCAGGCGCGGCCAGCTCCCGCCCGAATCGACCGCAAGGGTGCCGTCTTCACGGAAATTCGCGCTCGGCCGCTTCGCTGGACGTAGCTTCCGCTGGAACTGGGACCGAAGCCAGCGAAGGGCAGAGCCGACTTTCCGTGGTCTCGCTCACGCAGCCGCGTGAGGGCGTATCATGGGAGGGCGAAGGGACCGCATCGACGCGGGCCGCGAGGATGCCCG
>CAYFVT010000003.1:54750-56303 GCA_964346705.1 uncultured Actinomyces sp.
GGCGTATCATGGGAGGGCGAAGGGACCGCATCGACGCGGGCCGCGAGGATGCCCGGAAGCCCCTTACAAAGAATGTAACAAAGAGGAGAAAGCCCCGATGTCAGAATCGAAAATGGTCATGCCCGACTTTGTCGGTGAGGCCGAGCAATACCGTGAAGAGCTGGTTGACCTGCGACGCGAGATTCACATGGACCCGGAGCTGGGGCTGCACCTGCCGCGCACCCAGAAGCGGGTGCTGGACGCGCTGGAGGGATTGGATCTGGAGATCACGACGGGGGAAAACCTTTCTTCCGTGGTCGCTGTCCTGAAGGGAGGCAAGCCTGGGCCCACGGTACTGCTGCGCGGCGACATGGATGCGCTTCCCCTGAAAGAGTTGACTGACCTTCCCTACAAGTCGAAGAACGATGAGACCATGCACGCTTGCGGTCATGACCTGCATACGGCGGGCCTGGTTGGCGCGGCGAAGTTGCTGGCCGCCCATAAGGACGACATTGCGGGCGACATTATTTTCATGTTTCAGCCGGGGGAGGAAGGCTTCGGTGGGGCCCGCATCATGATTGAGGAGGGCGTCCTGGACGTGACTGGGAGTAGGCCCATTGGTGCTTACGCTATTCACGTTGCGCCCGGGCCTCGCGGCGTGCTCGCAACCCGCCACGGTTCAGCGGCTGCCGGTTCCAACAGGCTTACCGCAGTAATTCAGGGTAAGGGCGGCCACGGGTCTTCACCCCACTTGGCGATTGACCCGGTCCCGGCGGCTGCCGAAGTGATTTTGGGGATCCAGTCTTTCGTGGCTCGTAAGATGGATGCCTTCGATCCTGTGATTGTGTCTGTAACCCAGGTTGATACTGGGGGGAACGCTATGAACGTGATCCCGGACCGGGTGACTTTGGGGGCCACGATCCGCACCCTCACGCCGCAGTCCCTGCAGAAGGTCGATGAGGGGTTGGAGAAAGTGATCCACTCAATAGCGGAGGCACATGAGTGTACTGCGGAGACAGATTTCCGTGTCCTCTACCCGTCCACCATCAACAATGAGGCGACGACCGACTTGGCGGTTGAGGACCTGCGGGCGCTGCTGGGCGACAAGCGGGTGCACATTGTGCCTTCACCCATGATGGGGTCGGAGGACTTCGCTTTCGTCCTTGATGAAGTACCGGGGACTTTCCTTGGCATGTTCGCGACCCCGCCGGAAATGATGGGGGAGAAGGTGGAGTTCAACCACTCCCCGCGCGTCGTGTTTGATGATGCGATCCTGCCCGACCAGGCGGCTGCGATGGCTGCGATGGCGTTTGGTCGTTTGGCGAAAGCTCAGGAAGAGGGCGAATAGGCCCGGCCGATCCCAAGGGAATTGACTGAAGTGAAGCTGTGGGGCGAAGAGCTGGATCTTCGCCCCACAGCTGTTTAATCGCTGTCCGGCTTGTAACCGCATCTCGGGTGGCGCCCCGCAGGCAGGCCTGATTCCATCCCGAGTTGAGGGCGTCCCATGCTGATACGTTCGTGGCTTGGCCGGCTCTCATAGAGTCCGCGGGGCACGGACAACCGGAGGTGAAGAC
>CAYFVT010000003.1:56403-60996 GCA_964346705.1 uncultured Actinomyces sp.
GCCTGGCTTTCGGTGAGGTGAGTGCCAATAAACGGGAACATGGACAGCTGCGCAGCCGATGGCATCCCGGAAGGCGCCCACCGACAATGGGCGCATCCATATGGTCCGGCAGTTCGGTTGGCTCCTGCTCTCCCTGTCCAGCACGTCCAGAAGGGCGGTTGTCCCGTGGACCTCGACCGGGGCCTGTCGTACCGGAATCACGGTCGAACGCAGCCTGCGGGTGACGCCGGTCGCCAAGGCAGTAGAGCCTGATCCCATCCGGTAGCGGCGACCGCATCCCGCGCCACTAGCCCGCGGTGCTCCAAGGTGCGGAGCAGCCTCAAAGTGAGAACTTGGGAAAGGATCGCTTTCTGCAACCTGTCTCGGCCGTCGGCCTTACTGTCCCACTAATGCTCGGTTCTGGCGCTTTTGAGAGGGCCTTTTGGGGGTGGACATTGTCGGAGCTTTCGTGGAGCGTATACGATCTAGAGGGACGGAGACTACTGAAGCTAACCTGTAGAGCCGTGCGGGACGAGGATGTCTCTTCTTAGTCATCACTGTTCCGGTGGGCGGAAGGGCAGGAAGTGCAATCCAAAGTGGAAGTCGAACTCATCGGCACGGTGAAGGATGGTCTTTACATCGGCGGTCAGTGGCGCCCCGCCTCTGACGGCGGAACCCTAACCGTATACGATCCGGCTACAGGTGACGCTCTCAAGACCATCGCGGACGCAACCGTCCAGGACGGGGTTGCAGCGGTTGAGGCTGCCTCCGCCGCTTTCCCGGAGTGGGCGGCCACGCCACCCCGTGAGCGCGCAAATATCTTGCGCCGCGCTTTCAACCTTGTAATAGAGAAGACCGAGCAGTTTGCGCTACTCATGACCATAGAAATGGGCAAACCCTTAGAAGAAGCGCGCGGCGAGGTCGCGTACGGGGCTGAGTTCCTGCGCTGGTACAGCGAGGAAGCAGTCCGTATTCACGGCCGCTACGGTACCAATCCGGAGGGCACGGGCCGCATGATTGTGTCCAAGCACCCGGTCGGCCCCGCCTTCATGATTACGCCTTGGAATTTCCCCCTTGCGATGGGCACCCGCAAGATTGCTCCCGCTCTGGCTGCGGGCGCCACCGTCGTGGTTAAGCCGGCAGCCCTCACTCCTCTGACCACCATTCTGCTGGCGCAGGTGTTCGAAGAGGCCGGTCTTCCCCCAGGCGTCCTCAACGTGGTGACCACCGACTCATCACGCGAGGTGTCCGCCGCCATCATTGAGCATCCGGATCTACGCAAGCTTTCCTTCACAGGTTCCACTCAGGTCGGCCAGCAGCTGCTGAAGCAGGCCGCGCACGGAGTCCTACGTACCTCAATGGAACTGGGTGGAAACGCACCTTTCTTGATTTTCGAGGACGCCGACCTAGACGCGGCCGTCGACGGCGCAATTCAGGCGAAGTTCCGGAACATTGGTCAGGCTTGCACGGCCGCCAACAGGTTCATCGTGGCCAGGCCGATTGCTGATGAATTCATTAGGCGCGTGACCCAGCGTGTCGAGGAGATGAAGGTGGGGCGGGGGACCGAGGACGGTGTCATAATTGGGCCCCTGATTGACAAGAAGGCGGTCGAGAAGACAGCGGCGCTGGTGGCGGACGCGGCCTCTCGTGGCGCAAGCGTGAAGGTTGGAGGCCTCGCTATCCCCGGCCCCGGGTCGTTCTTTGAACCCACGGTTGTTAGTGACGTGCAGCCGGGCAGTGACCTGTTGAAGGAGGAAATCTTCGGGCCAGTCTTAGCGGTTGTACCGTTTGATAGCGAGGAAGACGCGGTCGCCCTGGCCAACGCGACGGAGTATGGCCTGGTCTCGTACGCTTTCACGGAGGACCTGGCGCGCGCTCAACGCCTTGTGGAAACCTTGCAGACTGGCATGATGGGCCTAAATACGGGGCTAGTGTCTAACGCTGCCGCCCCTTTTGGTGGTTGGAAAATGTCGGGCCTCGGGCGGGAGGGTGGTCCCGAGGGGATTGAGGAGTACTTGGAGACCAAGTACACGCTTACCCCCGACCCGTTCGCGAAGTAGAAAACAACAGATCGTATACGTTTTTGGGGAGGGCCCACATGCAAATTTGGCTGCCACCGTCGGAGGGGAAGACGGCGCCAACGGCGGGACCTCCCCTGGATTTAAGCAGCCTGTCGCTGCCCGGCCTGGCGCCCGCCAGGCAAGAAGTGAAGAGTGCTTTAGAGTCATTGGGGGCTGGAGAGGTAGCCGCCAGGACGCTTGGCTTGGGCCCCAACACTGCGCGGGAGGCAGAAGCGAACCTCTTGCTGGACACCTCCCCGACAGCCCCAGCGGACCAGGTGTACACGGGAGTGCTTTTCGACGCCCTAGACCCGTCGACGCTCACCCCGCAAGCGCGAACGAAACTCAAACAAACAGTGCTGATCGCTTCTGCATTGTTCGGGTTTGTCGGGCCTGACGACCGCATCCCGAACCACCGGCTTTCCATCGGCGTGAACCTGCCTCCCCTAGGGCCGCTGGGACGCTGGTGGCGCCCCCACTTGAGGGCCGGTCTGCGCGGGCTCTCTGAAGGGCCGGTCCTGGATGCGCGTTCCGGGCCGTACCGCACGGCTTACCCGGCGCGTGATGCCGACGTGCTCCTGTTGAATGTTCAAAGGGAGCTGGATGGCCGGCGCCAAACTGTTAGTCACCAGGCGAAACGTTTCCGTGGCCTCGCCGTGCGCGCCCTGCTCCTGGACCCTCTTGTTCAAGCCAGCTCTGAAACCGCCGGAGTGTTGACGTCTCTGGAGGGGTTCGCAGAAAGCGTCGGTGGTGCTTTGGAGGTGGCGGCCGCCAAGGCGACCAGGCAGGGTGGCACGGTCACCGACCTCACCCTCGTCGTACCAGCCGACCTTTAGAACACGTGTCTGGCCGCCGCTCCCACCCTCTGGCCATGTGTTCTTCTCCATCTCGTTGCTCCTCGTATCGAGTCGTGCGCTGAAGGCCGCAAGCGTGGTGCGCAGCTGATTGCTTGCAACCAACAGCCTGAGCTAAGGGTTGCACGCGGTCCGGGGGGCCGGAGCCCGGTGACCCCGTCCCGCTTCTTTTGTACCGGTTGGCTCTCTGGCTGCCAGCAGCAACAACTTGTTCGTCTAGCTGGCGCGGCTCCCTGTGTCCGAGGGGGAGATCGCATCAATCGTTGTTTCTGCTGCTAGGAACGTTACGGCAGCAGTAAGGGGAGAGGAACCGGAGTTGGTTCTTTCTGGTGGCTGGAAGCGGTGTCTCCAAGAACTGCTGGTCGCTGCGCTCAGTTAGCAGTTAGACCGCATCGGCTACAACAAAGTGCGTACTCATTGTGTCTTCTCCATGCGCCTGGAAGACAAGGCGTTCGGAATCGCGTCGACATCCCGCTTCATGCTGCGCCGTGAGCGCATGTTTGACCGGATCGGCGGGCCCACAACGGTCAGCGGGAGGCGTTTGATTCCGTGGGCCTGGGAGAGACCATCGTGGTTGGGGTGCGCGACGAGGCGGGTCCTGGCACCCCGGGGTGAGGTGTTGCCTTTGCGGGCGAAGACACGTGGCGCTACCGGGATGGCGAGTGTCGGTTTGGTCCCGGGCTATCCGACCAATTCCGATGTGAGACTTCTGCCCTGCGCGCAGCGGCCGCAGCCGGCTGTGCTGGCCGCGAGCATTCCCTGTCGAAGTTGGCAGCGCGGTTGCGGGAGCCGAGACCGCGGTCCAAGCGCCCGATATCATTGTTGGGAACGGCGGCGGGGCAGCGGTCATTCCCCGCAGCTCGTTGAACAGGTTGCGGTGGGCACGGAAGCAGCGGAAGTGTCCTGCGCGTGGGGTGCCGAACTGGCGAGCGAGGGGGCTCCCATTCGGGGCCTGTTCCCAGTGAACGCCGAATGGAAGGTCCGGTAGGAACGGTGGCAAGAACAGCAGTAAACGCAAACGGCCAGTCTCCAGCAAAGTCGGAGCAGGCATATCAGTACCTGCGCGACAACATCCAAAGCGGAAGGTTCACGCCTGGCTTCCGCCTGATCCTGGCGACCATTGGCACGGAGCTGGGCATGAGCGTGGTCCCAGTCCGGGAAGCTGTCCGCCGGTTGGAAGCCGAGGGTCTGGTCACGTTTGAACCCAATGTGGGGGCGTTTGTGAAGATAGTGGAAGAAAACCAGTACGTCCACGCAATCAACGCCCTGGCCGTAATGGAAGGTGCGGCAACGGCGCAGAGCGCTCCATATCTAAGTCAGGAAGCACTAGACCAGGCGCAGGCGGTCAATGAGACGATGCGCCACACGTTGGAGAACTTAGACGCCCGCACTTTCGCCGTCCTCAATCACCAGTTCCACACGATTTTGATGAGCGGTTGCGCGAACGATCGGCTTATGGAGTTAGTGGATGCTGAATGGACCCGGCTGGGAAACCTGCAGGACTCCGGCTTCCTCCTTGTGCCTGCAAGGGCCCGCCAGTCCGTGCGCGAACATGCAGCGATTATTGAGCTGATCCGGAACGAGGCCCCCGTAGGGGAAATCGAGCAGGTAGTCCGCGATCACAGGGCCGCGAAAGCTGACGCGTATTTGGACCGGAGTAGGACCGAGGAAACGCGGGGCGCTGCAGCCCTCAGCTAGGA
>CAYFVT010000003.1:61096-67289 GCA_964346705.1 uncultured Actinomyces sp.
ACCAAAAGGTGCTTCAAACCTGGTCGACAGGTACGGGGAAAGCGCAAGTGCGGCCCCGTCCCCCAGGCATTCCTCTCGTCTCTTTCACCGGTGAATCGCAGGGCGGACGACTGACACGGGCCGCCGTGGCGGACGATGAGGTCGTGAGCGCAACCGTTATGGTGTGCACTCCCTGGATAGCGAACGGGGCAGCGCGGGCATTCAAATCCGGGTTCAACGCCACGTATACGGTGAGTTTGTGGAGCGCTGCGCGGCACGCCTGCCGAGACGGGGTAGGACTGTAGGGTGATCCGGCGACGGCGGTGGGTGCCCTCTCCAGACCCTCCGACTTGGAGCGTTCCCGGGGATTAAGAGGGGGCGGGGGCACGCCTCGACGTTCGCGTGCCCGCCGGGGATGCTTTCTAGGTGGTCAACATGCCAGCGAACTGGCGGGAGTAAATGGGCCCGATCCGGCGAGTGGCAGGAACTCTGCTGCGGCCGGAGCGGACCGCATTTTGGCGCGCTCGGACGTAACTTGGTGGTGCAGGGCGGCTCGCAGAAACCATGCGCTAAGGCTCTTCCAGGTTTGCTAGAACTCGGAGAGAAACCTGGCCGGGCCGACGGGGGCGAATAGCGTCTCCCACCCGGCCAGGACCTCCGGGGCTCCACTGGTAATCATGCCTGCGGCGGCTAGTTCCTGGGGCTTCCGGTAGCCGAAGATGAGTGCAGCTAGGGCACGGACAGAGACTGCTGGGAGGTCCGGACGCAAGGCTGCACGCTCGACGCTAACGGCAGGCGTCGAGGAGGATAGACGTATCGCATACGATCCCTCTGTATACCCCAGCGGGTCCTCTACGTTGAACCGGGCTTCCAAGCCGCACCGGCGCGCGACTTCCGAGTACGGTCTGCTCTTTAGAAGACTCGGAGCGTCGAGCACGCGCGCCCACAGGACATCCACCCCACCCTCAACGACCTTTACGGTGCGAGGATCCTCCAAGGCCAGCGGCAGTGCGGAGTCCTCTGGCATGTATTCGTATACGATCTTTTCCACCAGCTCCACACCAGCCAGGTAGTCCCACAAGGCCAGTTCTGCGTCCGGTGTCAACGCGGAAAGGTCAGCGAGCAGCAGGTCGCCAGGGGTGGGGAACTCGCGCGCTGCCACCCTGTAGATGACATACCCGGTTATTTCCCCAGCCTGGTCTAGGTGGACGGCGCTCTGGAATGCGGTGCTGGGCCGATCTCCGAATGCACCATGAAAAAGGTCAGCATAATAAGCGGGATAGCGCGTCGCTGCCATTCGGTAGGTGCGCATGAACTTGCGGTAAAAGGGCCCCACGTTCTTCAAGAGCCACCCGATTGAAACCGCTTCAACCCGCCCGGTAATGGTCCTGCTAGCAGCGTCGGTAAGGTGGAACGTGGGCTTCGGCCTGACATGAACGCGAGAGTCATCGTATATGTTCTGGAATCCAAACCGCCCGTAGATCCCGCCCCCAGAAGCATTCAACAAGGCCACAGGTACGCCGGCCTGCACCTCCTGCTCCAGGTTCAAGACCATCATGCGCCGCAACAGACCTTGGCGCTTGTGCGTGGGGCGGACCGCGATGTCCGTGACGAAAGTTGCGGGCACCAGTACTCCGGCCCCCAGGTTCACCTCGCCCCGGAACCGGACGAAAGTAGCCACCGGGCGCGCCGCGAAATCTGGGTCCGGGCCCGCGCTTGGATCCACGACTTCAGTCAGGACCGCCTTGCTGGTGATTGCGGAGCTCGCCTGCCTCGCTAACTCTGTGTCCGTCTGGTCTGGCCAATGGAAAGCCGTCTGATAGGCAGAAATGAAGCGCGCAGTGCGGGGTGTTGGGCGCCCCGACTCGACCTCTACTTCTGCTTCGAACTGCCTCAACTCATGTTCGCTTGCCATGGCACCAGGATAGTGCCGCACCAACCCAAGTCGGCTACCACCCCGGGGGCGTGGCGGCATCAAATGAAAATGATCTGCGCGCCCTCGGACATCTCAATGAAGTCGCCCGCGGAGATGATCCCTTTCACTCCAGGGTGAAGCATTGCCTTCTTCACTTCCATCATGTCCGCCGACAACTGGCAGGCGTACATATTGGCCCCCATATCGACCAGGTGGTCAATGAACTCAGGCACCTGCGGAATGTCAATGTCCGCCATCATTTTCTTCATCATCCTCGTTCCAATCCCCGTCATTCCAGGCATGACGGAGAGTATCTGGGGAAAGCCCATTGTGGCAGCCCCGCCTTTGAAACGTTCCAGTTGGGGCATGTGCATGGCCGTATTGCCTGCGTATGAGAACTTCAGATCATCCATGGTGCGAACATCAATGATGTCCATGCCCCAGAAAGTGAAAAAGAAGTCGACCTCAATACCCTCACTGAGGGCAGCGTTCCCCATGATGAGTGCCGGATACGCCATGTCCAGATTCCCGTTGGAACAGATGAAAGACATTTTCCGCGGTCCCGAATAGCCGGCGGAGGTCGATGCCTCACCACTCGTGTTTTGGACCGCGGGCTGGTCCCCGAAGTCCGGGATAATGTTGCCGTGTTCGTCTACAGCCATTGTGAATCCTTTTCTTTCAGCGTCCGGTTTCGGGCCGGTCTAAACGCATGCGGTGGGTTTGCCGTAGCCCGCGATGTAGGCCAGCTTCTTCGCCGGCTTGCCTGGGAACAGCTTAAACAGTTGCTTAATGTCGAAGCCACCCGCCTGCTGCATGCGCCGCAGGGTGGGGGATTGGCCTTGGGCTAGGGAATCTTCCCGAACGAACCGGATGACACGCCAGTGTTCGTCCGTCAGATCGTTGACGCCCGCGTTCTGGGCGAGGACGACTGCCAGGTCCTCATCCCACTGGTCCGGCACGGTCAGGAATCCTTCGTCATCCACCTCGATCGAGCGGCCGAGGAATACGTTGGTAGGCATGTGGTTTTCTCCTTCTAAAAGGCGTGAGTTAGGCAAGCAAATCCGTGTTTTTCCCTGCCATCGACATGGTTGAGGGGAAAGGTAGGGTGCGCCCGGGCAGAAGCATCGTCCAGTAGACGGCCTCGAACCCCATTTTTGCTAAATGGTTCGGCACGGATGGCCCAAGCAGGGTCAGGAACGGTACCCCGTAAATGGGGAAATGGCCGGTGAGTGGCTCCACGTCATAGTTGAAATCCAACAGTAGAGCCTGGTTGCGGCCGGATTCAATGAAGCAGTTGGCGTGACCGTCGAAGGACTCCGACAGGGGGAGCCCTTCAATGTGGTCAACCAGGTTGGGAACAAATGCGTCCATCTCGAAGTGCGCTACCGAGCCGGCTTTAGAGGTGGGAGCGTTCGTAGCGTCCCCCACCGCCCAAATGTTTGGGTCGTGAACCGATTGGAGCGTGTTCTTATCGACCTCAACGAACCCAACGTCGTCGGCCAGTCCCGATTCGGCCACGAAGTCCACGCCGTGGTTGGGCGGGATGGTGACCAGCATGTCAAACGGCACCCGGCGCCCGTCGTAGCTAACCAACTCTTGCGTGTCATTATCAATGCGCTCCACTTGGAAGTCAGTTACCTGTTCGATGCCTCGCTCCGCCAGCAGGTCACCCAAAACTGCTGAAGCAACAGGTTTCGTGAACGCCCCATCCAGAGGGGTAACAAAAATGACGTCCACCGGCCAGTTGCGACCGCGCTTGCGCATGTAGTCCTGGGCCAGCAACGCGAACTCCAGGGGAGCGACAGGACACTTGATTGGCATCTCTGAAATATGAACCACTAGGCGGCCCCGTTTGAAGTCTTTCAGCGCAGGCTTAAGTGCTTCAGCACCCTGCTTGGTGTAGAAGTCAAAAACCTTCTTCCGCCACAGCGGACCGTCTTCCATCCCAGGAATCAAGTCGGGGCGCGGCACAGTCCCAGTTGCAATGATCAGCTGGTCCCAGGGAACTTCCCTTCCAGATTTCAGCACGACCACGTTTCGGTCACGGTCAAGCCGCTCAATATCTTCCTGAATGTAGTCGGCGCCATCCGGCAAGTACTTGCGCCGCGACTTAGTGACGCGTTTAGCGGGCACCATTCCGAAAGGAATGAAGAGGTAACCGGGCTGGTAATCGTGATCGTCATTCTTGTCGATAACCGTTATTTTCCAGGAGGCGAGGGCGTCTTCCCGAACCAAGTAGTTCGCGGCCATGGTTCCGGCTGTCCCTGCGCCAAGAATCACAATATTCTTCATTGAACCCTCCGAGGTGTGTGGTGCAGCTCACTGCCACTCTAGTGAAAGAAGCGGCGCGAGGGGGCTTTTCGGGTGCGCATTCCGCGGACCGTGGGTGCGCCGCCTTCCTTGTCCGTGCGCCCCGTCACCCTGACCGTTCTGGGCTCCCCACATGAACAGGTCGTGCGCTATCCTGAGACGGCACAACAACTTCTTGAGCAGGCCGCACCGCGAAGCGGGGAGGGGCTGCGTCTCAGGGAGCGTGCGGGGTGTGGCGCAGGTTGGTAGCGCGTCCGCTTTGGGAGCGGAAGGTCGCAGGTTCAAATCCTGTCACCCCGACCATGTGAAGTAGCGGGACATCGTTCCTTGAGCGGTGTCCCGCTTTTTGTTGGTTTGGTGCGGTATGTGGCGCGTCATTCGGGATACCGGCAGAAACGTGGTGTTTTAGGCGGCGTGCGGCGGTGCGGTGAGAGCCGATGCTAAGGGGCATCCGGCCAACCGTTGCCTGAGACTGGGCAGCTTGGGGTGCTCGCGATGAACGCTGAGCCTGCAGTTCCATCAATCTCGAAGAGGAGAAACCTATGAAAGCCATGGTCTACCGAGGTCCTGGTAAGAAATCGTGGGAAGAAGTCCCGAAGCCGGAAATCCTGAAAGCAACCGACGCCATCGTGGAAATCGACGCTACAACGATCTGTGGAACCGACTTACACATCCTGAAGGGGGATGTTCCCGCAGTCGAGGAGGGGCGGATCCTAGGCCACGAGGGCGTGGGGACCATCGTTGAGGTGGGGGATGGGGTCAGCAACTTCCAAGTCGGCGACCGGGTGATCGTTTCCGCGGTCACTTCGTGTGGGGCTTGCAGCTACTGCCAAGCAGGTCTTCCCTCCCAGTGCCAGGACGATGAGGGAGCATCCGGGATTGGGTGGATTTTGGGCCACTTGATTGACGGCACGCAGGCTGAGTTCGTCCGTGTCCCGCACGCGGATGGGTCCCTACATAGAGTGCCCGAGGGCGTCTCCGACGAGGAAGCACTGATGCTTGCCGACATCTTGCCAACCGGATTCGAAATTGGTGTGAAGAAAGGGCAGGTGCAGCCAGGGGACGTAGTTGCAGTCATTGGTGCCGGACCGGTGGGCTTGGCAGCCATAGCAACCGCTGGGCTTTACGGGGCGTCCAAGATAATCGCAATCGACCTGGACGACAACCGCATCGAACAGGCGAAAAGATTTGGGGCGACGGATGCCGTCAACTCTTCAGACCCGGACTGGAAAGAAAAGGTGATGGCACTAACCGATGGGCTGGGGGTTGACACTGCCATCGAAGCCGTTGGTATTCCTCAAACATTCGCGATGTGCGAAGAGATTGTCCGGCCGGGTGGCGTAATAGCGAACGTTGGCGTGCACGGATCACCAGTTGAACTGCAGCTGCAGGACTTATGGATCAAAGACATCACCCTGACAACCGGGCTAGTGAGCGCGACGACCACGCCTATGCTGGCGAAGCTGGTCGCTAGCGGTAAGGTGAACGCGAAAGACTTCGTTTCCCACACCTATGACTTCGACCAGTTCGAAGACGCATACGACACATTCGCGAACGCCGCTGATACGGGCGCACTGAAGTTGGTTATTACCAACTGACCGCGTCGACGGTGATTTCTTGCGGTGGGATCCCGCTGGTTGCGCGGGGTCCCACCTTTCAGCTTCCGAACGCTGGGAATTGGCCGTTCAGGCGTGATCCGTGGCTCCAGGTGCTATTGTGAGCTAATGCGGGTAAAAACATTGAGAATTTGGCGTTTAGTCGGCTTTACAGTCTTGGCAGCAGTACTGGTGACGTTACTTCTGGTTTCCCAGCCGTGGCAGTCCACCCCTGGAACACTAGCTCCCGGCCACCAGGCACAGTCCGCCGAGCGGTCGGAGCAGTCGGCAAATAGCTCCGCCGCGCAGTCGCAAGAACCGGAGCCAGCCCCAGCCGAACCCCTCGTCTTCACCATTGTTGGTGGTGGCGACATGCTGATACACATGCCGGTGG
>CAYFVT010000004.1:0-22514 GCA_964346705.1 uncultured Actinomyces sp.
GCTCCCGACTGTTAATCGGGCGGTCGTTGGTTCGAATCCAACCGCAGGAGCTTTTCTTTTCCGCACCGTTGCCGCTCAAACCGGCTCCTTCAAGATCTCTCATGCTGTCCTGCGCCAGCACCGCTCCTGCGTGCAAACGGTTGGGCACCGCCTGTTCCGATGAGCTCTGAGCATCTGCCCTGCGAGACATCCCTGTTGTCCCCAAAGGAGCTGTTGCTGGCCTCGACCCACCGACTACACCGGCTGCGGAGGAGACCCGCGGGAGTCCTAGCGCGCAACGTGAGTGTTTACACCAACGGTGGCAATCTCGCTTAGCAAGGCAGGAGGGAGCTGGCTATCCGTGACTAAATCGGTGAACTGGTCCACGTGGCACACGTGGTATAGCGCCACCGCGCGCACTTTGGAACTGTCCAACAAGAGGACCCGCCGGCTAGCAGCCTGGAGCATCACCCTCTTGAGCGCCGCGGAAGCCTCTTGGGTCGCATAGAGCTCTCCGTCGCGCAGTGCTGATGCAGACATGAACACAGTGGACGCAAAAAGCTGGTTAAGCGCGGACTCTGCCAAAGGCCCGTAGAAGCCGCCCAGTTCCGGATCGTGGCGACCCCCCAGTGCCAGCAGCTCAACATTTGACAAGTCCTGAGCACGCAAGACGGTCGCAACCGAATTCGTAATGACAGTCAGGTCATCCACCTGGCGCAGGTGGGCAACCATCTCGGAGGCGCTTGTGGAGTTGTCAAGAATGATGGACTGGCCCCCAGCGACCAGAGTGGCAGCCTGGGCGCCAATCATCCTTTTGTGCGCTTCGGCCGTCAGTGCAGCTTCCGCAGCCTCGGCCGGAGCATCAGCCCGCATGGAAGCGGACGCGCCGCCCCGAACCTTTTGCAGCACGCCGGCTGCCTGAAGCTCATGCAGGTCGCGGTGCACCGTCATCTTTGACACGTCCAGCAGCTCCGCTAATTTCAGGGTGGAAATATATCCTGCCGCGCTGACCTCGGAAGCAATGTAGGCAAGACGCTGGGAACGCGCCGAAGGTGCGAACAGCCCGGGCTGCCGGGAGCGGGTGCTTCCCGTCACGAAACCGTATTGTCCCCGGTCACGTTCTGCTTCACAGGCCTTTTCACGGCTAGAACCCAAACGGTGGTCCCCATCCAGGCGAGCGCGGCAGCGGAGGTTACAAATGCGCCCGCTGCTTGCCACGGCCCAAAGGGAAGCGTCAGGGCGGTCGCCAAGTAGGTGGCAGCCGTCACCACCAGGACCGCGGTGGTCCAACGGTGCCACTTGCGTGCTAGGGCAGCCCGGTGAGCATGCAGCTCCAAGCTTTCTTCGGTGGTGCGACTTTCGGAGGCTGGTCCATCGAAGTCAGTCATCCTCGTCCTCTTCCTTCAAATCAGTTCGGGGTAGGGCGGTTACCGTCGGTGCGGACTCTGCAGCCATTTCAGCCCAAGCGCGCGCATCCGATTCCAACGCCTGCGCGCCGATTAATCGTACTTCGGCGCTCTGCGAGGAGAAAAGGATCAGGTCGACCCGAAGCAGTTCACGGAACGCGTCGTCAAGGTCCGCCCCTGGGAACCTGCATTTTGGTGAAGAGTTCCCAGGTAGTCCCAGTCCGATCAGATCGCGTGCGCGCTGACTCAGGTGACTGCCTAATCTCAGTTGGTCAGCAGGGGAGTCGGACGAGGCAGCCAGGACGGTGGAACGGACACAATCCAGCGATGCGACTACCCCCGACCCGGTTGCATCCAGCGCCTTGTCGCCCTCGTCCGCTGGTTCTTCCACGGCCAGCGGGACTTCTGCCAGAGCAATCGTTGCCAGCTCACTGTCCGGGAGGAGCGCGGCCTCCTCGGCAGCCTGGACATTGAACGCGTCAGCCAGCAGGTAGCCCGATGAAATACGGGCCGACAGTAAAGACCCGAGGGCGACCCGCTCCTCTTCGGGGACTTGCGTCGCCTCCGCGGTTTCGAAGAGCTGCGCGGTGCCAGTGGCCACCATGTAGCCGACCAGGGGGCCCACGGTCACGGGGGCGTCCCCCACAACAGGGGGCTGCTGCCACTGCCCCGCTTCGTCCGCCGGGAACGAAGTGTCCTCCCAGGGCGACCACAGGCCCCCCAACAAAGAGAGCCTCTCGGCACTAGACGTGGCTGCCGCATCCAAGTCCGCAGCGCACTTGGTGCAATCAGTTGCTAGCCGGGAAAGACCTTCTAACCGCGCCTCTATCGCAGCCTCGGAGCGGACAGCCTGGTCACGCAGACTCTCCGCTTCGGTCAGAACCGGAAGGGGATGTTTCGCTTCGGGGGCTTGTGCGCTTTGCGGGGAGCCCTGCACCGGCAGTGGGGAAACGCTCCCACAGCCAGCAACAAGCGTCGCTGTCGTAGCCAGAAATAGGCCAGCGAGAAAACTCCTCTTGCGCACTGTCACCGCCTGACAATCTGGTTCAAGAATCCTGCTGCTTCAGATCATTCCACGAACTAGAGCTAACATGGGCTAGTGCGAAACTTTTTGGTGCACGCCACAGGTAGGCGCCAGGCTCATAACGATTGGAGAACCACAGTGACAGACGAAAACGTAGTTGAACAGTTGAAGGCGCTGCTGCAGCCACTTGCCGACTCTCAGGACTCGGAGATTGTAGACATTCAGTTCAACCGGGCGACCACCCCGCAGACTGTAGTTATCACGGTCGATACGGCCCTTGGCGTCACAAACTTGTCGTCCGACCAGGTGGCTAGCCTTGCGCGGGCGTTCTCAAAAGAGCTAGACAAGCACGACCCGATCGAGGGCGCTTACACCCTGGAAGTGACTTCCCCTGGCGCTGAAACTCAGCTGACGAATGACCGGCAGTATCGCCGCGCCATTGGACGAACAGTCCAGGTGCGCCTGCGTGACAGCGACAAGGTTGAGGGCGTAATGACCTCTGTCGACGATGATGGCTTCACCTTGAAAACAAGCCACGGCGACCGGAAGATCAGCTTCGACCAGGTGCGCAAAGCCCGCCCTGTCGCCGACACGCCCCGGGACTAGCAGCAGGCAGCCTGCCGCAGCTGGCCCCGTGCAGGCGCGATGACCGCCGCAGACCCCGGAACAATACGAGCCAAAAGGAACAGTGATCATGGAAATTGACATGACCGCCCTGCGGTTGGTGGAGCAAGAAAAAGGCATAAGTTCAGAAACTCTTGTGCAGGCCATCGAGGAGGGCCTTCTGCGCGCCTACCACAACCTGCCGGGCGCTATCGACCAGGTTCGGATTGAGATCAACCGGCGCTCCGGCAGAGTCAGTGTCATTGCGACTGAGACGGACGAGGACGGGAACGTCCTCGGCGAATTCGATGACACCCCCTCGGATTTTGGGCGCATCGCGACCTCGACCGCACGCTCCATCATCAACCAGCGACTCCGGGAGGCGGAAGACACCAGGGTGCTGGGCGCCTTCGCAGGCAAAGAGCGAAGCATTGTCACGGGAGTAGTCCACCAGTCCAGGGATAAACGTGCGACGACAGTACGTTTGGCTGACCAGTTTGACGCCTACCTTCCCGACGCGGAAAAGGTCCCCGGGGAAAACTATACGCACGGCGATCGAATCCGCGCCTACGTTGTTAGTGTTGATCGGACTGATAAAGGGCCGCGCATCGTCCTCTCCCGGTCCCACCCAGGTCTTGTGCAAGGGCTGTTCACCCGTGAGGTGCCTGAGATCGCTGACGGCCTGGTGGAGATCAAGGCTATTGCTCGTGAGGCCGGCCATAGGACGAAGATCGCGGTTGCTGCCACCCAGCCCGGTGTGAACGCGAAAGGCGCTTGCATTGGCCCGATGGGTGGACGGGTCCGCAACGTTATGGCTGAACTTGGCGGAGAAAAAATCGACATCGTTGACTGGTCGGAAGATCCCGCCCAGTTCATCGCAAACGCGCTCTCACCGGCGCGTGTCAGTCGGGTCGTGGTCCACTCGAAGGACAACAGGCAGGCCACGGTTGTGGTGCCGGACTTCCAGCTGCGGTTGGCAATCGGCAAGGACGGCCAGAACGCCCGTTTGGCGCATCGGCTGACCGACTACCACATCGATATTCGACCAGACACTGAGGACGGTGGAGACGTGCAGGTCTCTCGCTCCTCCACCCCCGACAAGGCCTGAAAGCGATCAGGTTCGATCCGCCTCCGACGTGATCAGTCGCTCACGTCGCCGTTGTTTGAAACCAGGGGAGTCGACTACACTGAGGCTCGAAGCAATGCAGGTCCGACTTAGGCTGCTTGGCGCGGGTTCAGCGCCAACATGCAAGCCCTGAATAGCCGCAACAGTAACTGGCTTGGGCCCCTTGCTTCAGGCGCATCCGTCGAAGATGCGTCTGCGCGGGAACTTTGATCCAACGCCGCCATAGGCGTGGGTTCAAAACTGCACCAGTGCAACAAGATGAAGGCGGGCATCCGCCTAGAACCGAAGATGGAAGCGGGTTGGAAGCAAATGGGCACCCGATGAGTACCCAGCGATGAGCTGCCAGCAGTTTTAGTCGTCCATCCTCCTTTTCGGGGATGGACCCGAAGAGGAGAATTTGTGCCAAGGATGCGTGTCCACGAGCTCGCGAAAGAGCTCGGAATCACGAGTAAAGCGTTAAGGGAGCACCTGCAGAGCAAGGGTGAATTTGTCACCTCAGCCTCGTCGATGGTGGAAGCCCCGATAGTTCGAGCAGTGCGGGATGAGTATGCCGCGCAAGAGGAGTCAGCTCCCGCTGCCCCGAAATCTACAACTAAGAAGGCTGCGCCGAAGCCCGGTGCACCCAAACCGAGCGCTAAGCCTGGAGCTGCTGCTCCTAAGCCGGGCGCACCGAAGCCAGGTGCAAGGCCCGCCGCGCCGAAACCAGGCGCACCTAAGCCGGGTGCACCGAAGCCAGCTGCAACCAGGCCGGGCAGCGCCCCGGCTGCCGACGCTGCGCCTGCGGCAACTTCTGCCCCAAGTCCTGCAGCCCCCAGCCCCGCGCCGGCTTCTGGGGCCGCGGCGAAACCGGGTGCCCCGACGCCCGTTCCGGGCCCGCGTACTCCGAAACCGTCCGCACCGACACCGCGTCCACCTGCAGCGCGCGGTGGCGGCGCAGGGCCACGCCCAGGAATGCCCAGGCCGCGCGGCCCGCGGCCAGGGAACAACCCCTACGCTTCGACGCAGGGCATGCCCAGGCCGGGGGGCCCGCGTCCGGGGCCAAGGCGCGGACAGCCAGGCCAGGACCGGCCGGCAGGACGCCCCGCCCCGGCAGGGCGCGAAGGTAATCGTCCAAACCCGGGCATGATGCCGGGATCCGCCAGCTTCTCCCGCCCCGACGCGCGCCCCAGCAGGCCCGCTGGGGGTAGGGGACGGCCGGGCGGTGGACCCAGGCCGGCTCGCGGACCTCAGACAGGACCCCCCGCCGGTGGCTTTTCTGGTCCCCCGCGCGGGGGACGTGGTGGTGGACGCGGGGCTACGCCAGGCGCCTTCGGGCGTGGTGGTGGCCGCAGTCAGCGCGGCAGGAAGTCCAGACGCGCCAAACGCCAGGAATTTGAACAGCAGGCGGCCCCAGCGATTGGTGGGGTTTCGGTCCCGCGCGGTAATGGGCAGGAAATCCGAATCCGACAGGGTGCGTCCATCAGCGACTTCGCTGACAGGATTGATGTCAACCCTGCAGCGCTGGTGACCATCCTCTTCCACCTGGGTGAAATGGTGACGGCCACGCAGTCTTTGGACGAAGATACGCTTGAGGTTCTGGGCGATGAGCTCGGTTACCAGGTATCCGTGGTCTCCCCTGAAGATGAAGACCGCGACCTGCTCGGCACGTTCGACATTGACCTGGAAGCCGAGGAGCTTTCGGACGAAGAGAACATGCAGCCCCGTTCGCCGGTCATCACCGTTATGGGCCACGTTGACCACGGAAAGACACGTCTGCTGGACGCTATCCGGAACACGGACGTCATCGCAGGCGAACATGGCGGAATCACTCAGCACATTGGTGCCTACCAGGTGCGCGTACGGGGAGAAGACGAAGAACGCCCAATCACGTTCCTGGATACCCCCGGTCACGAGGCCTTTACCGCCATGCGTGCTCGCGGTGCCCAGGCTACGGACCTTGCCATCCTTGTGGTCGCCGCGGATGACGGTGTTATGCCGCAGACGGTGGAAGCAATCAACCATGCGCAGGCAGCGGGCGTCCCGATGGTTGTCGCAGTCAACAAGGTGGACAAGCCGGAAGCTAACCCGGAGAAGATCCGCGCACAACTGACCGAATTCGGTCTGGTTTCCGAAGAGTACGGCGGCGACGTGATGTTCGTCGACGTTTCTGCGCGGGAGAACACGGGGATCACTGACCTGCTGGATGCTGTGCTGCTGACCGCGGATGCGGCGCTGGAGCTTGAGGCCAACCCGGACGCGCTGGCACGTGGTGTAGCCATCGAAGCGAACCTGGACAGGGGACGCGGAGCAGTGACGACCATGCTGGTCCAGCGCGGCACCCTGCACGTCGGGGACGCTGTCGTGGTTGGATCTTCCTACGGTCGCGTCCGTGCCATGTTTGATGAGCACGGTAACGAAGTGACTGAGGCGCTACCGGCGCGGCCCGTGCAGGTTCTTGGTCTGACATCGGTGCCTCGCGCTGGAGACAGCTTCTTGGTTGCTCCGGATGACCGTACCGCACGCCAGATCGCTGACAAGCGTGAGGCAGTTGAACGTCAGGCGCTGCTTGCGAAGCGTCGTAAGCGGGTCACCCTTGAAGACTTTGACAAGGTCTTGAAGGAAGGCAAGGTTGACACCCTGAACCTGATTATCAAGGGTGACGTTGCTGGTGCCGTTGAAGCCTTGGAAGACTCCCTACTGAAGCTTGACGTCAGTGAGGAAGTCGCCCTGCGCATCATCCACCGTGGGGTTGGTGCAATTACACAGAACGACGTCAACTTGGCCACCGTTGATGACGCGGTCATCATCGCCTTCAACGTGCGCCCTGCGGAACGTGTGCAGGAGTTGGCTGACGAAGAGGGCGTGGAGATCAAGTACTACAGCGTCATCTACCAGGCGCTGGAAGAGATCGAGGATGCCTTGAAGGGCATGCTGAAGCCAATCTACGAAGAGGTCGAAACAGGGAAGGCCGAAATTCTTCAGGTCTTCCGTTCCGGCAAGTTCGGCAACATCGCGGGCTCTCTGGTCCGGAAAGGCACCATCAAGCGCGGGTCTAAAGCCCGCCTGGTGCGTGACGGTGTTGTGGTGGCTCCGGATCTTGAGATCAAGTCGCTGCGCCGAGAGAAGGATGATGTCACGCAGGTCCGTGAGGGCTTCGAATGTGGTATCACACTCGGCTACCGTGACATTGCGGCCGGTGACGTAATCGAAACCTGGGAAATGGTGGAAAAGCCCCGCGAACAGTAGGGCAAGGAAGGAATTAGCATGTCTGATTCACCAAGGCAGCGCCGCGTTGAAGAACGCATCCGCCAGTCTGTAACCAACAGCTTGGAGCGGAAGGTGAAGGACCCGCGTCTGGGTTTCATTACCGTCACTGACGTCAAGGTGACGGGGGACCTGCAGAATGCGACCGTGTACTACACGGTTATGGGTGGTCCAGACCAAGAGAAGGACACCCGCCGCGCCCTGCAGTCAGCGAAGGGGTTCATTCGGTCTGAAATGGGTCAAGCCTTGGGGATGCGACTGACGCCGACCCTGTCCTTCCGTCTGGACTCGCTTCCGGAATCAGCGGCCTCCATCGAGGACGCATTGCGGGTGGCGCTGCTGCGGGACGCAGAAATAGCGAAGTCTGCTTCCGGGAAAGCGTATGCTGGCGGGGAATCCCCTTACCGGGAGGCAGACAGCATTAACACTGAGGAGGACCAGATGGTTGACCTTCCTGAATCGGCTGAAGTTGAGGCGGAAGTCGAATTGAAGGACGAGGGGGAGACCCTGCCCGCGGACGTCGTCGCTGACGACATCGAAGATCAAGAACTGGACAAAGAACTGGATCTTGACTGACCATGCTGTCGCCCCGGCGGGCTTATTGCTAGTCGATAAGCCCGCCGGGCCGACCAGTCACAGGGTCGTGGCCCAGGTTCGTCGGTTAGCTGGCACCCGCAAGGTTGGTCATGCTGGCACGCTGGATCCGATGGCTACGGGCCTGCTAGTTCTAGGCGTCGGCGCCGGGACCAGGTTGTTGCACTATCTAGTGGGAGCAGACAAAACATACCGGGCCACCGTACGCTTTGGGATCACAACGGACACGGAAGACGCTGAAGGTGAGCCAACCAGTCAGCCGGGTTGCTCCCAATTCTCAACAGAAATCCTAGAGCAGGCGGCAGACCAATTTCGGGGGCCCATCCTGCAAGTTCCCTCCTCCGTGAGCGCAATCAAGGTGGATGGCAAACGAGCGTATGCCCGGGTGCGGGCAGGTGAAACCGTAGAACTCAAAGAAAGACCGGTCACCATCCACAGTCTGGAAATACTACCCAGCCCGGAACCAACAACAGCCCTTGTACAGGGGTGGGAGGTGCCGGTCGTTGACGTCAGCATCCAGGTGAGCTGCTCATCGGGAACGTACATTAGGGCCCTGGCCCGCGACCTGGGCAACGCCCTTGGGTGCGGCGCGCATCTGACAGCCTTGCGGCGCACAGGGGTCGGGCAGTGGGATGTACGCCAGGCAGCACGGTTGGACACCCTGGTCGCCGGAGATTTGCCAATCATCCCGCTGGGGCAGGCCAGCAGAGAAATGCTGGGCGCGATCACGGTTAGCTCACAGGCTGCTGCTAAGTTCCGCCATGGCCGTGCCCCGCTACCGCCCGAGATTGTCAGTCAATCTTCCGGCCGCGACGGCGGGCCTGTTTGGACCGTGTTCGGTGAGGACAGTCCAGAACGGGCTTTAGGTCTAGTACAGATCGGTAGTGCTGCGGACGGCAGCCGAACAATTGCAACGAAGCTGGTGTTTTCTCCAGCATGAAGGCTTAGGCTGCGTGGCAGCCGCTGATGGAAAGCGGTGTAAGAATGGACGTGTGGTGGAGTTTGGCGGAGGTGCCAAAGGGCCTGCGCAGTGTAGTCACGATCGGCAACTTTGATGGCATGCACCGCGGCCACACCCGTGTGGTCGGGGTCGCGGTAAGGAAGGCAAACGAGATTGCCGTTCCGGCCGTGGCGCTAACCTTCGACCCTCACCCGAAAGCCGTACATCGGCCGGAGGAGCCCTTCGCCCTCATCACTTCTATTCCCCACAGGCTGGACGCCTTGGCAGCCACGGGCGTGACCGGTGTACTTGTTGCCGAGTACGGCCCGTCGATCTACGAGATGACGGCCCGCGAATTCGCTGAGGATTACCTGGTGGCTGGCCTGGGAGCTGCCGAGGTGGTTGTGGGGGAGGACTTCCGTTTCGGCCGGGGCAACGAGGGGAACGTGACGACCCTTCAGGAGTTGGGGGTGCAACTCGGGTTTACCGTGACGGTTGTTGCGGATATTGAGGACGGGGCGGGCAGACGCTGGTCCTCCTCCTGGGTTCGCAGGCTGCTAGCTGAAGGCGCGGTAGGGGAAGCCGCAGAGGTGTTGGGACGGCCTTACCGTCTGGTCGGCACCGTGGAGCATGGATCGAAACGGGGCCGGGCGTTGGGGTTTCCAACCGCGAATCTGAATGCTGGGCCGGGTGTTCTGGCGCCCGCCGACGGGGTTTACGCCGGCTGGTTGGTGCGTGACTTGCCTGAGCAGGATGGGGCTCAAGAGTTCCTGCCTGCCGCCATATCCGTAGGAAGCAACCCTCACTTTAAGGGGACAACACGGACCGTTGAGGCGCACGTACTTGGCCGCACTGATCTGGACTTGTACGGGGATGAGGTCGGGGTGATCTTCACCAAGCGGATTCGGCCCATGAGGGCGTTTGAAGACGTCCAGGAACTTACCGATCAAATGGAAGATGACCTGAGGCAAACGGCGGCCGCTCTTGGGGCGCGGGTGGCCGGCAGGGTCGACCCCGCCGAAGTGACTGCGGGACAGTAACGCATCTCATCGCTCTGAGGCGGGTGGCGCGCCTCTCTTCGGCGAAGCAGTGGAGGTGTAACTGGTAGTGTTCTACTCGCCGTCTGATCGGCCACGGCGTGTCTGCCCGGGTGAATAGGCCCCGAGCGCTCCGTGCAATGGAAACAAGAAAAGGGGAGCCTCATGGCTTTGACGAAGGAACGTAAAGCGGAAATTATCAAGGAATACGCCACGCATGAGGGCGACACGGGCTCTCCGGAGGTTCAGGTAGCGCTGCTCAGTGAACGCATTGCTGGCCTGACTGAGCACTCCAAAGAGAACAAGCATGACCACAACTCTCGCCGCGGCCTGATGCTGATGGTGGGACGCCGCAGGCACCTTCTGGACTACTTGGAAGGTATTGATGTGGAGCGCTACCGGACCCTAATCAGCCGGTTGGGGCTGCGCCGCTAGAACTGCTTCCCCCCGGGCCTTGCCTGTGAAGTCTGGCTCGGGGCGGCAGATCTCTACGTAAGGGTATGACCCCGAAGGTAGAGAATCGTAAGGTCCGGATTAAGATCCGCGGGCACTAGCGCGCGGAAACAACTGAAAATAGTGAGGGCTGCCCAGGGCGGTTTTCGACAGTGGCTTCCGGAGCCTTTGGGTTCCGTGAGCTTCGATCGAAGGCCGAGGGGCAGCCAACCCCAGCATCACTACGGTTGGTGGGCGGGGGGAAGTTTGAGGAGAACAACTGAATGAGTGAAACCACGCCAGAAGTGGTGACTGCTGAGGCAGTAATTGACAATGGGGCCTTTGGCACCCGTACCATCCGTTTCGAAACGGGCCGCCTAGCGATGCAGGCAGCGGGCGCTGCAGTTGCATACCTGGATGATGAGACCGTGATCCTGTCGGCCACCACCGTGGGTCGGCATCCGAAGGACCACTTCGACTTCTTCCCCCTGACCGTTGACGTTGAAGAGCGGCAGTACGCCGCCGGCCGGATCCCCGGGTCCTTCTTCCGTCGTGAGGGGCGCCCAGGTACGAACGCGATCCTTACAGCGCGCCTTATCGACCGCCCTCTGCGCCCCGCTTTCATCAAGGGGATCCGCAACGAGGTGCAGGTAGTAGAAACGGTCTTGGCCGTGAACCCGGACGACCCCTACGATGTGCTAGCAATCAACGCGGCTTCCATGTCTACCCAGATTTCTGGACTACCTTTCAGTGGTCCGATCGCTGGCGTGCGCGTCTCTCTGATTGATGGCCAGTGGGTGGCGTTCCCGCGGTACTCGGAGATGGAGCGCTCCGTGTTCGACATGGTTGTGGCTGGTCGGATCGTGCAGGACGACTCCGGCGACCAGGACATTGCCGTGATGATGGTGGAAGCCGGGGGCGGCACCAACCAGTGGGAACTGATCGCTGCCGGTCAGCCGAAACCCGATGAGCACGTTGTTGCTCAGGGTCTGGAGGCCGCCAAGCCTTTCCTGAAGGTCCTGTGCGAAGCGCAGCTTCAGGTAGCGGAAAAGGCGACGAAGGAGACAGTGGAGTTCCCGCTTTTCCTTGACTACACCGACGAAGAATTCCAGGCCGTCAAGGACCAGGTTGGCGACAAGCTGGAAAAGGCAATTGAAACTGACGGCAAGCTCGCCCGCATCGACGCAGTTGACGCTGTGAAGGATGAGGCGCTGGCTGCCGCTTCTGAGCAGTTCCCCGACTCTGAGAAGGCTTTGAAGGCCGCGTTCCGCGACCTCGAAAAAGACACGATCCGCACCCGAACCTTGCGGGACGGGACACGAGTCGACGGGCGCACGCCGACGGAAATCCGTTCGTTGGCCGCTGAGGTCGAAGTGTTGCCTCGCGTCCATGGTTCCGCCCTGTTCCAGCGTGGCGAAACCCAGATCCTGGGTGTTACCACCCTGGCGATGCTGCGCATGGAGCAGCAGATCGACGATCTGTCCCCTGTTGAGCACAAGCGGTACATGCATAACTACAACTTCCCGCCTTACTCGACCGGTGAAACTGGACGCGTTGGGTCACCGAAGCGCCGCGAAATTGGGCATGGCGACCTAGCCGAGCGTTCCTTGCGCCCAGTCCTGCCCACGCGTGAGGAATTCCCTTACGCGATCCGTCAGGTGTCAGAGGCGTTGAGCTCCAACGGGTCCACCTCCATGGGTTCCGTGTGTGCTTCCACGCTGTCCCTGCTGCAAGCAGGCGTACCACTGCGTGAACCGGTAGCGGGCATCGCCATGGGTCTGATGACCGGTGAGGTCGACGGTGAAGAAAAATCCGTCACCCTGACTGACATTCTGGGCATGGAAGACGGCTTCGGCGACATGGACTTCAAGGTTGCTGGTACCGGGGACTTCATCACCGCCCTGCAGTTGGACACCAAGCTGGATGGAATCGACTCCGACCTGCTGGCTGCCGCCTTGGAGCAAGCTCGCGACGCGCGCCTAGCCATCCTGGACGTAATGAACCAGGCGATTGGCACCCCGGATGAAATGTCCGGCCACGCGCCCCGAATTCTGACGGTCAACGTTCCCGTTGACAAGATTGGTGAGGTCATTGGGCCGAAAGGCAAAATGATCAACCAGATTCAGGAAGACACGGGCGCCGACCTGACCATTGAGGACGACGGGACCGTTTACATTGGTGCCGTTACGGGTGAGGCCGCTGAGGCCGCGCGCGACATGGTCAACCAAATCGCTAACCCGCAGATGCCTGAGGTTGGGGAGCGCTTCGTCGGGACGGTTGTCAAGACCACCTCGTTTGGCGCGTTCGTTTCCCTGTCACCCGGCAAGGATGGGCTGCTGCACGTCACGCAGATCCGCCGGCTGGTGGGTGGGCGGCGTGTGGAGAACGTCGAGGACGTCCTGCAGGTTGGCCAACAGGTCCAGGTTGAGATCGCGGAGATCGACGACCGTGGCAAACTTTCACTGCATGCCGTCGTGGAAGATGAGGAAGGCGACGCGGAGGAAGCCGTCACTGGTGAAGCTCGTGAGGAGCGCCGCGATAAGGCTGACGGTGACCGCCGGCCTCGTCGGCGTCAGCGCCGTCGCCGCAACGACGACAACTAAGCGCACGCAGGCAGCGCTCACCGACTTCAGGTGACGCTTCGCCGCTGACTGACGCAGGCCGCCCCCGGATAACGCTTCCGGGGGCGGCCTTTTAGCTCTTTTCGGCCCCAACCCCAAAAGGTCTCTGTCCGAAGCGTGGACAGACAGGATTCCTTCTGGTCGTATCCTTCTACGGTAGTGGCATGTGCTACACACGAATGTGCCGGTAAGTCGAACGCTTCAGCGGTTCGACCGGTTTCTTGGCGCGTGCGCTTCGGTCTTAGACCAGCAGCCTGAATAAGCAGGACTTGGCACTTTCCCGCAAAGAAATTACGGCACAACCCCGGCGTTCACAACTGTTCGCTGGGGCGAATGCAAACTTACTTGGCACCAATCAGATTCTCCCCGGCACCTTTTCCATAGGCGCTACAGACAAGAGAGAATCCAATGACAAAAAGCCAGGCGTTCGAAACCCGACAGATCCATGCCGGCCAGTCCCATGACCCCCACACGGGGGCGCAGACGCTGCCGATCTACCAGACAACATCCTTCGTTTTTGAGGACGCGCAGCAAGCCGCGGACCGTTTCGCCCTGAAAGACTTGGGTCCCATTTACACGCGAATCACGAACCCGACGACGGACGTTGTGGAGCAGCGAATCGCTTCCCTGGAAGGGGGCGTTGGGGCACTGTTGCTAGCATCCGGCCAGTCGGCAACCAGCTATGCGATTTGGACGCTGGCGGGTGCAGGCGACAGTATTGTCGCGTCCTCCAGCCTTTACGGTGGCACCCACAATCTGTTCCAACACACGCTGCGCCGGCTGGGGATAGACGTTATTTTCGTTGATGACCCGTCAGACCCGGAAGCTTGGCGCGCTGCGGCCCAGCCGAACACGAAAGCGTTCTTTGGGGAGACAATCCCTAACCCGAAGGCCGACATTTTGGACGTAGAGGAAATTGCTCGGGTTGCCCACGAGGTGGGGGTGCCGCTGATTGTGGACAACACGGTTGGCTCCCCGTACTTGACTCGGCCGTTCGAGTGGGGCGCAGACATTGTGGTGCATTCCGCGACCAAGTACCTGGGGGGTCACGCAAACTCAATGGGCGGGGTAATCGTCGATGCAGGCACGTTCGACTACGGCGCCCACCCGGAGCGTTTCCCGGACTTCAACGAACCCGACCCGACCTACAACGGCTTGGTTTACGCTCGCGATCTTGGTGAGGGCGGGGCGCTGGGGGCAAACCTGTCCTACATTCTGAAGGCGCGGGTCCAAGTCTTGCGTGACCTGGGGGCGGCGATCTCCCCGTTCAACGCGTTCCTGATTGCACAGGGGATTGAGACTCTTTCGCTACGCATGGAGCGACACGTTGAGAACGCAGCGCGGGTCGCTGAGTTCTTGGAGGCCCACCCCCAAGTTGAGCGCGTCCACTACGCGGGGTTGCCCAGCCATGAATACCACGAACTGGCGCAAAAGTACTTCCCGAAGGGGGCAGGAGCCATTGTCGCCTTTGACATTGACGGTGGTCGGGAGGCGGGGGAGGCCTTTGTGTCCGCCCTCGAACTACATTCGAACGTTGCGAACCTGGGGGACGTTCGCTCCCTGGTTGTTCATCCGGCCTCAACCACGCACGCGCAGCTGACGCAGGAGGAACAGGAGAAGGCGGGAGTGCGGCCCGGTTTGGTTCGTCTCTCCGTGGGCCTGGAACACATTGATGACGTCCTGGCTGATTTGGACCTCGGCTTTGCCGCCGCAGCTGCCGGGGAGCGCGGGCCGGAAGGTGAGCTGTGAAACCGGTTCCCGCCACCGGCGCCTGGCAAGAAGGGGACCCTGTGGGGGCGCGCCAGTTCTATAGGGGGCGCGACCTGGTTTTGGAGGCCGGGGGCAGGCTGAGTGAGTACACCCTGGCTTACGAAACGTGGGGGACCTTAAACCGGGCGGGTGACAACGCGGTGCTAGTTCTTCACGCACTGACGGGGGACAGCCACATTGCGGGACAGGTGGAACCGGGGCACCCGACCCCCGGGTGGTGGACCGACCTGATTGGGCCCGGCGCACCGATCGACACAGACCGGTACTTTGTGGTTGCCCCTAACGTGCTGGGGGGCTGCCAAGGGTCCAGCGGGCCGGCGTCGCGGAAGTCGGATGGCAGACACTGGGGGTCTGAATTCCCTTTCATCACCATTCGGGACACCGTCACCTCCGAATTGCCGCTGCTGGACCACCTTGGGATCAGTAGCTGGGCCCTAGTGATTGGGGGCTCCCTTGGCGGCATGCGCGCCTTAGAGTGGGCGATCATGGCACCAGAAAAAGTGCAGCGCGTCCTGGCTGTGGCAACAACAGCTAAAACCAGCGCCGACCAGATTGCCTGGGCGCACACTCAGCTTGCCGCAATCACAGCGGACGCGAACTACCGGGGCGGGGACTATTACGATGCGCCCGATGGCTCAGGCCCCCACCAAGGTCTGTCCATAGCCCGCCAGATTGCTCAGACCACCTACCGTTCCGCCGCGGAACTGCAGTCCCGGTTTGGCCAACAACCCCAGGGTGTTGAGGACCCGTGGCAGGGCGGCAGGTACGCTGTCCAGTCTTACCTGGAGCATCAGGGGGCCAAGTTCGTATACAGGTTCGACGCGAATTCGTACCGAGTTTTGACGGAGGCTTTCATGGCTCACGATGTGGGCAGGGACCGCGGATCAGTGGCCCAGGCCCTGTCCAGGATCGAAGCGGCCGCAATGGTTGTTGGCGTGGACAGCGACAGACTGTGCCTGCCGGAGGAGTCGGAGGAAATCGCCGAGGGGGTCCCAGCCGGCCTGCCGGTGCAGTGGGTGAACAGCCACCGCGGTCACGACGGTTTCCTCATTGAATTCGACCAGTTCGGGCCCCTGGTCAGCCGGTTTCTGGCGCAGAAACCCGTGCTCGCGGTGGTCAGCGTGTGACGAGGGCGACCAACAAGGCGGCAGGCGCCCGGGACCCGGTCCTATAGTGTCGGCGGGTAGTCGTAGGATGGGAGGCATGCGCAGATTTACAGATTCCCTTCTTTTCGGCATGTTGGCGCTTGCCGCTGGCCTGGCGTGGCTGATCATGGCTGCCACCGGCGTGCTACCCGCAACCGAGTACGGGCACGTCGCCACAATGAGTGTCGCTCTTGGTGTTGTCATAGCCACGCCCGCCATGACGTTCTTGGCGGTTGTCGCGTTCTTCCGCACCACGCTGTCTGTGCCTCCAAAGCGGTTTTGGACGTGGCTGACCGCAACTTCTGCCTTGGCGGCTGCTTTGATGTGGGGCGCCGGATGGTTGACGGAACTGCATGATGTGAACCTTGGGTTTCAAATGGGGGTCTGGTTCAGTTCCATCATCGCCCTGGGCGGTTTCATCGCGTTGATCCTGGCGGTAACTGGGGCGATCCCTGTTCCGCTCACGAAGGAGGAGCGCGCGGCGCGCAAAGCCAAGGAACGTGAGCAGGCCCAAGCAGTGAAGGAAGCGGCTAAGCAGGAGAAGGCTGCTGAGAAGGCTGCGGTGAAAGCTGAGCGTAAAGCGGGACATACAGGGGAACCGGTGGACGTCGAAGCCTCATTAGACGTCGTCCCGGATGCTGACGTGGTCGGGGACGTCGCCGCGGAAGAGGAGGCTGTGGTCTTGGACGTGGATTCGGGTCCCTCCGGCTTCTGGGAGGACGCTGGACAGGCTGAGGCCGCTGCAGATGCTGATGGGAGCCAGAAGAATTAGCGTTTCTTTCGACGATGTTCACTACACGGACCCTGCGGTTCCGATCCCGCTGCCGTTGGATGGTGCACGCCAGCCGCTGACTATCGCAGACGGGTCCCGCAAGGTGGAGCGTTCCGTTCTTCCGGGCGGGGTTCGCGTGATTAGCGAGGCCGTCCCTACCGCCCTGTCTGCGTCGGTCGGGATCTGGTTCGAGGTCGGCTCCCGCGACGAAACTGGGGCGGAGGGCGGGGTCAGCCATTTCCTGGAGCACCTGCTATTCAAGGGCACTGCGACACGGGACGCCCTTCAGATCGCGGAGGCATTCGACAGGGTCGGGGCCGAATCGAATGCCGCGACGTCTAAGGAATTCACCTATTATTGGTCGCACATGGTTGCGGCGGACCTACCGGTGTTGCTGCCGGTTCTGATGGACATGGTGACGTCCTCGCTAATAGCAGACGAGGCCGTGGATGTTGAGCGGACCGTCATCCTGGACGAACTTGCGATGAGTGACGACACGCCAACGGATGTGGCCGCGGAAACATTCGCGCGTGCGGTTTATGGCGGCGGCCCACTGGGCCGGCCAGTCGGGGGCACCGCTCCCACCGTGGAGGCAATCACGGCGGAAACCATTCGCGGCCGCTACCAGGCCCGCTACAACGCACCGCGCATGGTGGTGGCAGCCGCCGGGGCCGTCAGCCACAGCGAACTGTGCGACTTAGTGCTGCAAGGGGCACAGCAGGCTGGGTGGCTTGATGACCCGGAGCGTGCCCCCGCCCCGCGCCGCCCCCGAACTGACGCGGACCCGTTCACTCCTTTGGGCTTGGACCCGGGAGGCATGATCAGCCGGGATGAGACGTGGCAACGGGATTTAGTGGTGAACCGGGATGTGGAACAAGCCCACATTATTGTTGGTGGCCCGTGGCTGAGCGTGCAACACAGGCTGGCACCTGTCAGTTCCGTTACGCTGACTCTGCTGGGTGGCTCAATGTCATCCCGCCTGTTCCAAGAAATTCGGGAGCGCCGCGGCCTTGCCTACTCAACCTTCGCTTACTCAAGTGCGTATGCGGATGCAGGGAACTTCGCCCTCTACGCTGGTACAGCACCGAAAAATCTGGAGCAGGTTGAAACACTGCTTTGGGGCGAAGTTGAACGTCTAGCGCAGGATGGTCCAATGGAGGACGAGCTGGACAGGATCAAAGGTCAATCGAGGGGTGCCCTCACTTTAGATTTGGAGAACATGGGATCCCGGATGGTGCGGTTGGCTCGCGCTGAACTGGGAGGAAGGTACGTGACGGTGGACGACGTGTTAGAGCGAATTGATCGTGTGAGCGGGGAAGACGTGCAGCTTCTAAGTGCGTTGATGTTGGAAGCACCGCGTGCCTCCGCGGTGGTGACCGATCGTGGCTGACTTTGTGGATGGCGTGAACTTGGACCTGAACTTGGACCCGAACTTGGACTTGGGCTCGGGGGCGCAGCGCCTGTCAGTGCGCCCGGCCGTTTCAACGGACATTCCGATGATGGCGCGCCTGCAGGCAGCATCGATAGCAGGCACTGTGGGAGCCGTCCTGGGGGCGGAAGCTGGGGCACGCGTGCAGGAAGGAATCTCTGAGTCAGAGATTGCGTTGACCTGGCAGCAAGCACTGAACCAGCCGTTGGCTGAAACGCAGGGCATCCTGGTCGCTCAGGAGGACGATGATCCCGTCGGATTCACGGCGTTCATCGCCCAAGAAGCGCCGGAAGATGAGGATGGCGGGGCAGTCCCGCTGAACAGCGCCCAAATCCTAGCTTTTGAGGTCGCAGAGGGCAAACAGCGTCAGGGACATGGGTCCCGAATGTTGACGGCGGTTGCTGACTTTGCGCGCGATGCGGAACTGCCCGGCATGGTCGTCTGGATAGTGGGTGAGGACGAGGCGCGCGTCAAATTCTTCCAAGAGTCCGGGTTTGCGCCCGCGGGGGCAAGGCGGACCCTGGATACGGGGGCCGGCCCAGTTACCGAACACTTGTGGTTCACTCTTTTTTAGAGAAGTTTTACAAACAACCGTGACAGTATTGGAATCATGATGTCTCTTTACGACCAGCTTGGCGAACCAAAAGAAGTCCCGCACAACACCCTCCGAGTCCTGCCACTTGGTGGACTGGGGGAAGTGGGCCGAAACATGACGATTTTCGAGACGCAGGGCAAGATCCTGATTCTTGATGTGGGCGTGCTCTTCCCCGACGAAACACAGCCGGGGGTGGACGTGATCCTGCCCGACTTCGGGTACATAGAGGATCGGCTTGACCAGGTTGTGGCAATCGCCGTTACCCACGGTCATGAAGACCACATTGGGGGCATTCCCTACATCCTTGAGTTGCGGGAAGACATTCCCGTCTACGGTTCCGAATTCACTATTGCACTGGTGGAAGCGAAACTTGTGGAACGTGGCTTACCGACGGACAACTTGCATGTGATTGAGGAGGGCGAACGCTTCTCAGTTTGGCCTTTCGAACTGGAATTCGTTCATGTCAGCCACTCCATTCCGGACGCCATGGCCGTCTTCGTGTCAACGAAAGCCGGCACCGTTTTCGCCACTGGCGACTTCAAGCTGGACCAGACCCCCCTGGATGGGCGGATCACGGACCTACGCAGTTTCGCGCGTCTCGGGGAAGAGGGTGTAGACCTGTACCTGGTGGACTCCACGAACGCGGAAGTACCTGGTTTTGTGCCCCCCGAAATTGAGATTGGGCCCGTGCTGGAAGGCATTTTCGATGAAGCACAGGGTGCCGTGATCGTCGCGGCCTTTGCGTCTAACGTTCACCGAGTGCAGCAGGTGATTGAGGCTGCTGAAGTAACGGGACGCAAACTGGCCCTAGTGGGACGTTCCATGGAACGAAACATGGCTATTGCAGAGGAGCTGGGGCACCTGGATGCTCCCGACGATGTGGTGGTTGACCTGGGGCGCGTGAACGCGCTACCGCGTGAGGAACGCGCGTACATGGTGACCGGGTCGCAGGGGGAGCCGATGGCTGCCCTCGCCCGCATTGCTCGTGGCGATCACAAGCAGATCGAAGTTAAACCTGGAGACACGGTTATCTTCTCGTCCTCGATGATTCCCGGAAACGAGTCGGGCATATACAAGCTGATAAACCAGCTCACTGCCCTAGGCGCGAAGGTGGTTTACGATGCGAACGCTAACATCCACGTGTCTGGCCACGCGTATTCGGGGGAGATTCTGTACACCTACAACCTGGTGCAACCAAAGAACGTGATGCCCGTGCACGGGGAAATCCGGCACTTGGTGGCGAACGCGAAGCTGGCGGTGAAGACGGATGTTGACCCGCAGAACGTGGTGTTGGCCGAAAGTGGCGTGGCCGTCGACCTGCACAAGGGGAAGGTCACGGTTGCCGGCTACGTGCCGAACGACCTGGTCTTCGTCGACGGTGACTCAGTTGGGGATCTGACTGGGGACGACTTGGTTGAACGCACTGTGTTAGCGAACGAAGGTTTCGTTTCCGTCTACGCAGTGATCGATCGTAAAGAGGGGAAAGTAGTTTCTGACCCTGTGATCGAAGCCGTGGGTGTGGCAGTGGAACCCAACGCGTTCGACGATGTCCTGCCCCAGCTGCGGGAAACGTTGGCAGACACGGTCCGGCCGGGGGTCTCTAAGGACCGCGTTTCCAAGGCTATGCGCAGAACTCTGGGGCGTTGGGTCAACCGCAATCTGCGTCGCCGCCCCCTGATTCTTCCGGTCGTGGTTGATAAGTGAAGTCTGAGGGCACGGTCTACGGCTTCCGGCGCCCCGGCCCCTCCCTGAAAGACGGGAAATGGAATCAGGAGACGAAGGGCCCCCTGGTTCCTCATACCGGCAAGTTTGTCACTACTGCCTCGATTTACTTGTCGGTGACACTGAACGTTCCCGAGCTGCCAAAGGAGGGGGTGCAGCTCCGGGCGGAGAACTCCGCGTCCTCACCCGGTGGTGGCTATATTGTCGCCGCTGGCGTGCGTGCGCAAGGGGTGCCAGCATGGATCGCATCCCCTTTGGGGACGGGACCTAACTCTTCTGCTGTGCGCAGGTCGCTGGTGGCGGAGGACATTGGTGTTTACCCCTCGTCAATTGTGGGTGACATTGGCGTTGGGGTGACGATGGTGGAGGGGGACGGGCGCACCGCCACCGTGCTGGCGGCGGGCGTGGAAACGGAACATTCGGACTCACTAATGGACGGAGTGGACCTAGTGCCCGGCGACCTGGTCCACGTTGGAGGGGCCGACCTGGCAGAGGGCGGCGGCGCCCAAGTGCTAGCCCGCTGGGGTGCGAAGCTGGAGCCCTCAGTGACACTGGTACTGGCAACGTCCCCCGCAGTCGGTCTTGTTGGGGCAGACGTGTGGATTCCCCTCCTGGAACGTGCGGACATAGTGACCATGAATATCCGTGAGGCTGGGGCGTTACAAACAGTTTTGGACCGAGCCGGCGTTAACCGGTCCATCCGGGAAGTGCTCCGCCCCGACGCGGCACTGGTCCGCCGTACGGGCCCCATGGGCTGTGAGGTCCAACCATTCTTAGGCGCACCGAAGATCCAGTTGCCAGCGGTCGCAACTACTCCTGTTGACACGTCTGGGGTGGGGGACACGCATGTGGCCGTCATGTGCGCTTCATTGTTGCAGGGGGAGGACCTAATCGAGTCCTGCAAACGGGCGAACGCTGGGGCTGCCATAGAGATCAGTCACCCCACTAGTTTCCCGTTGCCCACGAAGCAGCAGGTGGACCGCGTGCTAGAGCTAGGGCGCGTGCCGGAAGACCTACGCGCCCCAATGGGCTAGCCGCCACCTAACGGTCGGCGCGCTTAGTCCAGCAAGCCCGGACCGTGCGCTAGCGTAGGCACGTTGAAATGCAAAAGGAGTTCACGTTTAAATGAGCGCGCGTAAAGGCGGTACGGGGAAGGCGAAAGCAGCCACGGACAAGGCGGCTGGCCAGAAGGATGCTGCAACCGGGGAAGGACGTCTCGGATGGCTGCGCCGCTCCGGATCCGCCGTTGCCTCCGGTTGGAGTGCCACCCACCCCCAGTTGAAGCGGGATGCCTTCGCGTTCCTTCTTCTTATGCTTGCCGTCCTCATTGCCCTGAGGGAATGGTTCAGCGTTTCAGGGTTGGCTGGCTCTTTCATCCACTACGCGGTTGCTGGGGCAGTCGGGATCTTCGCACTGCTGGTGCCCGTGGTGCTTGTGGTCGCTGCCATCGCGCTGTTTCGTGTGCCACCAGAGCGGGACGTTCTTCCTTACCGGTGGGCCGGCGCCGTGGGAACCGTTATAGCCCTGACTGGGCTGGTGCAGGTGAGCCGGGGTAACCCGCCGCTGCACCCTTTTGCTGGCTTGGAAAATGCGGGGGGTGTCCTGGGGTGGCTTTTCACTTACCCGCTCGCGAACCTGTTGTCGCTGCCGGGTGCAGCGATTGTGCTGGTCCTGCTTTTGACGTACTCCCTACTGTTGGCGACGAAGACCCCTCTACGGGAAGTGGGACCTAAAACTCTTGCTTCGTGGCGCGCCATGAAGCAGGGCCGGGGTTGGGGCCGTTCCAAACAAGAAGCGGGAACAGGAATGGCAACCGAAGGCGACGAATTCCTGGAAGAGGCCAACGCTACCGGTCCGGAAGGGGCTGCGCCCAGAAGGGAGTCCGCCAAGCGACGGCAGCACGCTACCCCCGCAGAGCACGTGGCTTCCGGTACGGCTGCAGTAGACCCGCAGACCATGGTTCGACCAGGTGATTGGCCCCCCAATCAGGGCGCTCCGACTAAGAGCGCTCCGACTAAGACCGCTCTGACTGAGACCGCTCCGACTGAGACCGCTCTGGGCTACGACGAGCCCGGT
>CAYFVT010000004.1:22614-30408 GCA_964346705.1 uncultured Actinomyces sp.
CGCTCTGACTGAGACCGCTCCGACTGAGACCGCTCTGGGCTACGACGAGCCCGGTGGGGTGCCAGCAGCGGCGCCCTTGGCACAGGCCGCTTCGACTGCGTCCCCCGTTGAGGCGAAGGCTGACCGCGGGGAGCAGGAAGAGCTCACTGTCGTCCCGCTGCCCGCCGGTGACTACCGCCTACCGAGCCAGGACCTGCTGGGGCGGGGAGCCCCGCACCGGACGCGCTCCGCGGTGAACGATCAGGTGATTGCGACGCTGCAGGGGGTTTTAGCGGAGTTCAAGGTGGACGCGGAAGTGGTGGGCTTCAGCCGTGGCCCCACGGTCACCCGCTACGAGCTCTCGCTTGGTCCGGGCGTGAAAGTGGATCGTATCACCGCCTTGGCAGGCAATATTGCCTACGCAGTGGCTAGCGCCGAGGTGAGGATTTTGGCGCCCATTCCCGGGAAGAGCGCTATCGGCGTTGAAATCCCCAACACCGACCGGGAAGTGGTCGCGCTTGGGGACGTGCTGCGCTGTGGGGAGGCGGCCCGCGATCAGCATCCACTGCTAGTCGGGGTGGGGAAAGATATTGAGGGCGGCTACGTGGTTACCAACCTGGCCAAGACACCGCACCTTCTGGTCGCCGGTCAAACCGGGTCCGGTAAGTCGGCGTTCATCAACTCCATGATCACCTCCATCATGATGCGTGCAACCCCGGAGCAGGTGCGCATGGTTCTGATAGACCCTAAACGGGTTGAGCTTTCCATTTACGACGGTGTTCCTCACCTGGTCACTCCCATCATCACTGACCCGAAGAAAGCGGCCGAAGCGCTTGAATGGGTGGTACGAGAGATGGAAGCCCGGTATGACGACCTGGCAAGGTACGGTTACAAGCATATCGACGACTTTAACGCGGCCATTGCGGACGGTAACATCACCAGTCTCTCGGCAAGCGGCAAGCCGTTAAAGCCGTACCCGTACCTGCTGGTGGTTGTCGATGAGCTCGCGGACATGATGATGGTTGCCCCAAGAGATGTTGAAGCGTCCATTCAGCGGATCACTCAGCTGGCCAGGGCGGCAGGCATCCATCTGGTTTTGGCGACCCAACGACCTTCCGTTGATGTTGTGACCGGCCTCATTAAGGCGAACGTTCCTTCGCGATTGGCGTTCGCTACCTCTGCTTTGGCGGACTCTCGGGTCATCTTGGACCAGCCGGGTGCGGAAAAACTCATCGGTCAAGGCGACGCGCTTTACCTGCCGGCCGGGGCAGGAAGGCCCCAGCGGGTGCAAGGCGCCTGGGTGGAAGAGTCTGAGATTGAACGAATAGTGGAGTACTCGAAGGGTCAACGGGAGCCCCAATATCGCGAGGACGTGGTCGTGGCGGCCACCTCCGTGAAGGTAGCGGAAGACATTGGGGATGACCTTGATGACCTTCTTGAGGCAGCCGAACTGGTGGTCAGCACTCAGTTAGGTTCAACTTCAATGTTGCAACGGAAACTGCGCGTTGGGTTCGCCAGGGCTGGCCGTCTCATGGACCTGCTGGAAAGCCGTCAGGTAGTGGGCCCTTCCCTGGGATCGAAGGCGCGGGAGGTGCTTGTTGCCCCTGACGAGTTGCCTGCAGTGCTGGCTTTGCTGCGCGGAGAAGCCGACACCTTGGAAGTCAGCGGGCCAAGCGGTGGGCCGACCGACCGAGCTCCCGGGGACGTGGCAGCGCAAGGTTCGCCAGAAACAGCGCCAGGAACAGCGCCAGAAACCACACCAACAACCACGTCAACTATGGACGTGCCGCAGGCCGCGCCGTCCCAGGACACAACAGCAACGGTGGTGTTCACCTCGGTCGGTGACTACGGGACGGATTAGGCGCCTGCCCCAGTTTGGGGGCGCCAGCCTAAGATGGACGGTGTGAGGGCAGTGTTGGGATTGTTTGCCCTGAGTAGAGGTATTGGCGGCGTCCGGAGGAAAGGTGGCGCAATGGCACCGGCTAACGGTAAGGCAACGCAAAGTACATGGCGTGAGCAGGCGAACCTGCCCAACGCCTTGACGCTGCTGCGTTTGGTCTTGGTCCCAGTGTTCCTGTGGTTTCTGATAACCGATACGCCCGGATACCGGTGGGCTGCACTGGCTATTTTCGTTGGCGCCTCCTACACGGACATGTTGGATGGCCAGCTGGCTCGCGCCCGTAATCTGGTTACGACTTTCGGTAAACTTGCGGACCCACTCGCTGACAAGTTCCTGACGCTGGGTGCTTTTGTTGCTTTGTCGTGGCTTGGGGAGCTGCCGTGGTGGTTCACGATCATTGTTGCTGTCCGGGAAGTGGGCATCACCATCTTGCGTGAGGTGCTGCGCCAGAAGGGCATTGTGGTGGCCGCCAGTTCCGGGGGGAAACTTAAGACCGTCCTGCAAATGCTCCTCATATTCCTCATGGTCTTGCCGTGGGCTTCATTTGCTGGGGCCACCGTGCTCAAAGTTGTTTGGATTGTCATTTGGATCGTCGCTGCCCTGGCCCTGGTCGTCACCGTGTGGTCGGGCGTGCAGTACGTTTCGGCGACCGCGAAGAGCCTGCGAGACCACAGGGAATAGGAGCGGGCGGTTACAAATGTTGGCCGGGACATGCGCGTGCCGGCACGAATGCCTTGGGCGCCCGGTAAACGTCTCCAACCTCATCCGCGTTAGCATAAAACGTGAACTCGCGCTATAGTATTAAGCGATGAATAGCCAGTTGAATCAGAACGCCCGTCCGAATGGCGTTGCTCGCGACAAGATAGCCTCCCTGCAGGGACGCTATCCGGTTGGCGCTGCCCAGTACGCGAAGAAGACAAACTTTTCTGCGCCGCAGCGTGAGCCGATTCTGCGATCCGAACTTGGTGATGTCCTGCGAAGCGTGCGGACAAGTCAGGGGCGGACGCTGCGGGAGGTTTCTGCTGACGCTCAGGTTTCGCTGGGGTACCTCAGCGAAGTGGAGCGCGGGCAGAAGGAAGCATCTTCCGAATTGCTGGACGCAATCTGCCAGGCCCTGGGGGTGCCCCTGTGGCTGGTTCTGCGTGAAGTCTCAACCCGGCTCATGGTGTTGGATCAGGCTGTTGTGCCCGACACGGTGCCGGATGACTTTCTTGCTGCGCTAACTTTGAAGTAGCGGTGAAAGAGTCTGAATTTAAGGAAGCCCTAGAGCAGGTCTTTGGATCAGCTCTAGGGCATTCTCTTGCCCAAGATCTTTACCTGCCCCACCTGTCCGCCACTGCGGTGGAGGCGCTGGCCGCAGGGGTTGATCCGGTGGCTGTCTGGCGGGAGCTAGTGGCAGAATCGGGAGCCCCTGAGGAAGCCCTGTGGGCGCACCGGCGTCCGCAACGCCGTTAACCGTTGGTGAATCCAAACTTGCCCACCCTCGGGTGTGCGCTAGAACGTTAGTTCTAGTAGGATATCCCCAGGCGGAAGCGCACGGAGACTTTCCTCAAGGGGAGTGCGGCGCGCTGGTTATGTCGGTGGTCGGGCATAGAGTTGCCTGCGTGGCTCGGTGAGGGTCGGCGTACGTAGACCAGAAGGCTAATGGGTCGGGGAGGCCCAGAGGATTGGAGACAACATGGCGAAACGACAGGCAGCTAAGGGGACGGGCAATCGGGAGAAAGCCCTGGACCTTGCGCTAAGCCAGATTGACCGGCAGTTCGGGAAAGGGTCAGTCATGCGTCTTGGGGACGACACTCGCCCACCCGTGAAGGTGATTCCCACAGGGTCTTTAGCCTTGGACGTGGCACTCGGCATTGGGGGACTGCCCCGCGGCCGTGTGGTTGAAGTGTACGGGCCTGAATCCTCTGGGAAAACGACGGTTGCTTTGCATGCCGTCGCATCCGCACAGCGCCAGGGTGGCAACGCCGCATTCATTGACGCTGAGCACGCTCTTGACCCCGTATACGCTCAAGCCTTGGGCGTTGACACAGATAACCTACTTGTTTCCCAGCCAGACACTGGTGAGCAGGCGCTTGAGATTGCGGACATGCTGATCCGGTCTGGTGGCATTGACATCATTGTGATCGACTCGGTTGCTGCCCTGGTTCCTAAGGCGGAGATTGAGGGGGAGATGGGGGATTCCCACGTCGGCCTTCAAGCGCGGTTGATGAGCCAGGCGTTACGCAAAATTACGGGCGCCCTGTCAGGGACTGGAACCACAGCTATCTTCATCAACCAACTGCGGGAAAAAATCGGTGTCTTCTTCGGCTCGCCCGAAACGACAACAGGCGGGAAGGCACTCAAGTTCTACTCATCTGTCCGCATCGACGTGCGCAGGATAGAGACCCTGAAGGAGGCAGGAATGCCCGTCGCGAACCGGACCCGGGCCAGGATCGTCAAGAACAAGATGGCCCCGCCCTTTAAGCAGGCAGAGTTCGACATTGTTTACGGCAAGGGCATTTCTAGGGAAGGGTCCATCATCGACATGGGTGTGGACTCGGGCGTGGTCCGCAAATCGGGTTCTTGGTATACGTACGACAAGGACCAGCTGGGGCAAGGAAAAGAAAATGTTCGGCAGTTCCTCATCGACAACCCGGAGCTCGCGAACGAAATGGAAGAAAAGATTCTAGCGGCCCTCGGCATATCTGCAGAGGAAGATGCGGGGGAAGACGCGGAGATCATTGAGGCATTAGGGGAGAAGAAGTAGCACGGTGTCTGGTCGCCGCAAAAGGGATCCCATCGAATCCACCCCAGAGGGGGCGTACAACGCTGCCCTGCGAATCTTGGGGATGAGGGATCATTCTCGCTCCGAGCTGGCGGGAAAACTTGAGCAGCGCGGATTCTCTTCCCCTCATGCGCAGGATGCGGTGGGCCGCTTGGCGGAAATGGGGTACCTGGACGACGCAAAGTATGCGGCTCTGTTGGTGCGTTCTAAGCCAGATCTGGCGCGGCGCGGACTGGAGCGCCTGCTTGCCCAAAAGGGTGTTTCTCCGGACGTTGCTGAGGAGGTGCTCGTCGGGCTGGATGGAGAAGAAGAATACGCGCGAGCATTGCGCCTGACGCGCAAGTACAACCTGACGTGGACGGAGCGGGGGCGGGTTGACGATCGCTCCCGCAGGCGCCTGGCGGGCTACCTCGGTCGCCGTGGTTTTGCGCCGGGTGCGGCCTTTAGAGCCCTGGAGGAACTGGAAAGCGAGCGGCAGTGACCAGGCAGGCGTTGGCGTCGCAAGTGGTTCGTCGACTGCAGGAAGTGGGGGCCCTCGTAGGCCTGGCCGAGTCCCTGACTGGGGGCTTGCTTACCTCCGCCCTTGTGGACATTCCGGGCAGTTCGCAATCGGTCAGGGGCGGAGTTGTTGCGTACGCAACGGACTTGAAAGCCAGTGTCCTTGGTGTTGACGCCGCCCTCCTCTCCGCGGGCGGTCCGGTGCAGAAGGAAGTGGCCGTACAAATGGCACGCGGCGTGAGTCAGCTGCTTGAAGCCGATTGGGGGGTCTCAACAACCGGGGTTGCGGGGCCGGGCGCGACCCCTGACGGGCCGGCGGGCCTCGTCTACGTCGCAGTGGTAGGTCCAGGTGGGGTGGCGGACGTAGAGCGGTTACTTCTTTGCGGGGATAGGGGTGAGGTTAGAGCTGCGGCGGTTGAAGCAGCTCTAACGCTGTTGTTAGCCAGGCTCGGCTGACACACCCCTCGGCCGGGCTCGGCCCGGGAATGGGCCCGCATCATGCTTCCGTGTTGGCCGCCGGCCAGTTGAAAGCTAGACTCGCTGCGTGAGTGAAACAGTTGTGACCACCCCGAAAGACTCGGGCGAAGCAGGTGCCCGCACGTATCTTGTGCGCACGCTTGGCTGCCAGATGAACCTGCATGACTCAGAGCGGATTGCTGGCCTGCTGGAGCAAGCCGGCCTAGTGGCAGCTGCGGATGTTCCTGGGACGTCCGATCGGGGGACTGAAGCCGGGGATGAGGGCGCTGATGTCGTTGTCATCAACACGTGTTCTGTCCGCGAGAACGCTGCCAACAAGCTCTTTGGCCAACTAGGTCAGTTAGCCGCTGTTAAACGTGTCCGTCCCGGCATGCAGATCGCTGTTGGGGGCTGCCTAGCCCAACAGATGGGTGCGGAGATCGTCAACCGTGCACCCTGGGTTGATGCGGTGTTCGGTACACACAACCTAGACGTGCTCCCCGCGTTGTTGAAACGGGCGGAACACAACAGGGAAGCCGCGGTGGAGATTGAGGAATCCCTGAAGGTGTTTCCATCTACGCTGCCGTCAGTTCGTGAGTCAGTGTACGCAGCATGGGTGTCCATCTCCGTCGGATGCAACAACACCTGCACTTTCTGCATTGTTCCGCGGCTACGTGGTCGGGAACAGGATCGTGCGCCCCAAGACGTGTTGGATGAGGTTGCCGCGGTAGCATCTCAGGGGGCTATTGAGGTCACCCTGCTGGGTCAGAACGTGAATTCGTATGGCGTTTCGTTCAAAGAGCGTGGGGCGTTTGCTTCCTTGTTGCGGGAAGTGGGCAAAACTCCAGGCTTAGAGCGGCTCCGCTTCACATCCCCGCATCCTGCCGCGTTCACGGACGACGTGATTGCTGCAATGGCTGAAACTCCAACGGTAATGCCCAGCCTGCACATGCCCTTGCAGTCAGGGTCAGACAAAGTGCTGCGGGAAATGAGGCGTTCTTACCGCAAGGAAAGGTTCCTGGGGATCTTGGAACGGGTGCGTGAGGCCATTCCAAACGCCGCAATCACTACCGACATTATTGTTGGCTTCCCCGGCGAAACAGAGGAAGACTTTCAGCAGACACTGGAAGTAGTTGAGGCCGCTCGGTTCGCTTCAGCCTTCACGTTCCTGTACTCTCCGCGGCCTGGGACGCCCGCCGCATCCAGGACGGATACGGTGCCCACCGAGGTCTTGGCGGACAGATACGACAGGCTCCTGGCGCTGCAGAATCGGATCTCACGGGAAGAGAACGAAAAGCTTGTGGGGACCACCGTTGAGGTTCTGGTGGCGGAGGGGGAGGGACGCAAAGACGGCGAAACCCACCGGCTGTCGGGGCGTGCGGCCGACAATCGTCTGGTCCACTTCGCTTTGCCGGCCGCTGGCCCCAAGCCCAGGCCAGGGGACATGGTGACAGTTGCGGTTACGTACGGCGCTCCCCACCACCTGCTTGCCGATTCTGCTTTGGAAGGTGGGGTCTATTCGGTCAGGGCCACTAGGGCTGGGGATGCGTGGGAAGCGAAGCAGGCGAAAGAGGAAGATAACCGGGTGGGCCTGGGACTGCCGCGGGTCAGAAGCTGAGCCGCCTACCGCATAGATTCAAATGCGCCCTGCTGCCCTACCAGGGAGGCGGCAGAAGGACAGGTAACGTACTGTTCGCCTGCAGGGTTGTTTGCAGGGCGCGGTCTATAACTTCACCGAGCTGCCTTTCGCTCATCCCGTGACGGACGAAAGCAACAAAGTCCAAGTCGACGCTAACCCCACTTTGCCTGGCCGCCCCATACGCGGTGGGCTGAAGGTACTGGCGGTTCCACTCGTTCGCGGCCTCCATCGCGGCCTGCTCTGCCCGTTCGGCATCAAGGACCATGTATTCATCGGGCAGGTGCCATCGGGAGCGCACACGCAGCCAGTCCTCGTTTCCGGGATCATAAACGAAACTGACAGGTACGCCATTCCAGACCCCATCGACCGAAGCCGTCTCCATATCGATTTCGCACTTGAAGCCAAGCGACTGAATCTTCCGTTCAATCCGCAGCAGGGACAAGGGGCGCACCCATGCGGTCGGATCCGAGCCGCCGTGATCGAGTTCCGGTACTTCCATCACCGACTGGTCAGACGAAGGAGCGTCCGGGCCTGAAACGCCGGATCCTGAAACGC
>CAYFVT010000004.1:30508-60475 GCA_964346705.1 uncultured Actinomyces sp.
TGAAACGCTCGCGCCAGGATGGTCCGACGCTGGAGTTCCAGAGCCCGGAGATCCAGAGCTTGGAGTTGCAGAGCTTGGAATGTTCGGGTTTGCAGTGTTCGGGTCGGGAGCTTCTGGGGCTGGCTCGTCCTTGCCAGAGGCGGGGTCCGGGCCGGGCGGCACGCCGTCAACTGACTCATCCGGGTTGTCCCATTCGTCCCGGTTCCGCCGGCGGCGGCGCCACCAGGAGGTCACTGGTCGTCCTCCCCCATGTCAGCGTCCGGGTACACCCATGGGTCCGGAAAGGCACTGCCTAAAATGCGGAACGCGGTCAGACCTGAACGTAAAAAAGTGTCGACCTCGTCGCGCAACTGTTTGTCGTTTGCACCTTCGACCCAATTAAATACGTGGGAGATGCGGAGCCTAACATCCCCCTCATCTGTCACCAGAGTGTAAAGCTTCGGGCAGTAATGCTCCGCGTTGAACTGGGAGACCACCTGGGTTGCTTCCCGTACGTATCTGATGTTCAAGCCGCGGTGCCAAGAGGCGACGCCCAGAATAGGGCCATCTTCGGGGCGAACGAAGTAAAAAGTGTAGGGCACCAGTTGTACGCCGATGTCGCCCTCGTCATCCGTGAAGCCAACCAAGTCAAGAGCGTTCAAGGCTGCCCGGATCCGGTCCCTGGTAACCGCGCGCGGAACATCGGCGGGCACGGTTCTAGGTTCTTTGGGCATACTGTGATCTTATGCCGCGGCAAGTTCTATTGGCAGGGGCGACGCTAAGCTCTTGGCGAAGACCAGGAGGCTAAGATTCGGTGTTGATAGCAGTCGTGGGCGCAACAGCGACCGGAAAAACGGGTGCAGCAGTCGCGTTAGCCGAGTATTTGGGAGGCCCGGAAGCCGTTGAGCTAATTGGGGCGGACGCCATGGCCCTCTATAGAGGGATGGATATTGGCACAGCTAAGCCGCCCTTGGATGAACGGCGCGGTTTCACCCACCACGGAATCGACCTCCTGGAAGTGGGGGAAGAGGCGTCCGTTGCGGCTTACCAGGAGTATGTTGCCGAACTGGTTGGCGAAATAGGGGGGCGAGGGCGGCGCTCCCTGCTGGTTGGAGGCTCCGGACTGTATGTGCGGGCCGCCTTGGATCGTTTCGACTTCCCGCCCCGGGACCCGCGGGTTCGGGAGCGCCTGGAGGGGGAGTTGAAGCGTTCTGGCCCGCAGGCCTTACATGAGCGCCTGGCAGCGGTAGATGCGGAGGCTGCGCAGCGGATTGAACCGCGCAATGGACGCAGAATCGTGCGCGCACTTGAAGTCATAGAGCTGACCGGGCAACCCTTTGCGGCCTCACTGCCAAGCCACGAGTATGCCCGTCCCACCGTCCAGTTCGGTCTGACTCTGCCACGGGACCTGCATGATGACCTGATTGCCCGCCGGACACGCCAGATGTTCGCCCAAGGGTTCGTGGACGAAGTGGCGGCATTAGCAGATAAGGGCCTGGCGGAGTCGAAAACGGCAGCGAAAGCGACCGGTTACCAGCAGGTACTGCGCTTGCTGGCAGGCTTCAGCACACCCGAGCAAGCGGAAGAGGACACAATCGTCGCCACACGCCAGTTGGCTCGTAAGCAGGACAAATGGTTCCGGCGCGACCCTCGCATTGTATGGCTGGATGCCACTGGGGGCACCGAGTCGGTGGTGGAGGCCGCTGCCGCCCACTTGCGGTCTCTAGGGGATTAGTCCTGGTCCTTTTGTCACCTGCAGCAAGCGGAATCCTTTTCTGGAACCAAGCCGTTTCACTGTGAATCCCTGGTCCCGCAGCCAGGACGCTGTACTGTCCGCGCCCAAATGTCTGGACATGACAAGAATTGCTTGGCCTTCTGGTGTTAATTTAGGGAGCCACTTCATGAGCAGCGCCCGCAGTTGCGGCTTACCGATTCGCACCGGCGGATTTGACCAGATCACGTCGAATGTGAGGTCCTCTTCCGTTGCTGCCCGCAAGGCTAGGTCTTCGGTGAGGGCGCGGACGTTGGTGGCCCCATGAGCTTGAGCGTTCCGCTGTGTGAGGGCGACCGCACGGGGGTTCACATCTACCGCCAGAACGGATGCTGCCGGCGATTCTAAGCCCATGAAAGTGGCGATGACCCCCCAACCGCTGCCGAGGTCAAGAAAAGAGCCAGCAGGGGGCAGCTTGGGGGCCGCTTTGACTAACTCTGCGGTGCCCGGATCCAGCCGGTGCGCTGAAAACACTGCGTCGCTCACCTCAAAGTTGAGGTCTTGACCCCGAAGGCGGACGTTAATTTGGCGTGTCTGACCCGCGTCGGCGTTGGTTTCAGCAGAAAAATAGTGCGTGTTCACCCTCTTATTTTACCTGGTAGCGTTACAAGAGACTGCCAACTGGGGGAAAGCGAGCGCATGACGGACAGCTCCGAAACAACTAACGATCTTGAACTGCGCAGAGCGGAGGAAATCGCGAAGCGCGTCCTCGCCCGCCAACCGGAGGATGGTATGGCGGCTGTGGAAGATCCGGACCACGTGCAGTGGCAGGATCGCAAGGCAACGCAGCGCGCCGGGGAGTTCGCTGCTGCTGCGGAACTGGAAGACGTAGAGCAGGTCGAGTACCGGCAGGTGCGACTTGAAAGGGTCATCCTGGTCGCGCTCACGTTGGACGGTACCGTCGCCGAAGCTGAAGCATCGTTGGAGGAGATGACGGCACTGGCTGAAACTGCAGGGTCGACCGTCCTGGGATCCGTGATCCAGAATAGGCAGAGCCCGGATTCGGGGACCTACCTGGGCCGGGGGAAAGCGGCTGAACTCAAGGAACTTGTTGAAGCGGAGGGCGCCGACACGGTCATTGTGGATGGCGACCTTGCCCCCTCGCAGCGGCGAGCGCTAGAGGACGTAGTAGGCGTCAAGGTCGTTGACCGAACCGCGGTCATTTTGGACATCTTCGCTCAACACGCAAAGTCTCGGGAGGGGAAAGCCCAAGTCGAGTTGGCTCAGCTTGAGTACTTGCTGCCGCGCCTGCGGGGCTGGGGCGAATCCATGTCCAGGCAGGCTGGTGGCCGGGTTGCGGGCGGTGAGGGCATCGGGTCCCGCGGTCCGGGGGAAACGAAAATAGAACTGGACCGGCGCCGCATCCGGTCGCGTATTTCCAAGCTGAAGAAGCAAATCCGCAAGATGGAACCAGCGCGGGAAGCGCAGAGGGCCCACCGGCGGCGTGGGGCCATTCCATCCGTTGCAATTGCGGGTTACACAAACGCGGGTAAATCCACATTACTCAACGCGATGACCGGGGCGGACCCGCTGGTGCAGGATGCCCTCTTCGCAACGCTGGACCCCACCGTTCACCGGGCCACCACCGACAGCGGGCAAGAGTACACCCTTACGGACACCGTGGGCTTCGTCAAAAGCCTGCCCACCCAGCTGGTTGAAGCATTCCGATCAACCCTTGAAGAGATCGGGCAGGCAGACGTCGTGCTGCATGTTGTTGATGCTTCTCACCCAGAAACGCGCAGCCAGGTCGACACTGTTCGGGAGGTTCTGGGCGACATTGATGGTTACCGCCCGGATCAAGAGCTGGTCGTCCTCAACAAGATTGACTTGACGACCAGTGAGGATCGTGCCCGACTACGGGCCCTCTACCCGGGCGCGTTAGAGGTGTCGGCTCGTAGTGGCGCCGGGGTAGCTGAGCTGGAAGCGGCCCTGATGGACCACCTGCCCAGGCCGTCAATAAGGGTTGAGGCCCGCATCCCGTTCGACCAGTCACGCTTAGTTGCTTTGGCCCACGAGTCTGGAACAGTACTGACCGAAGATTGGGACGAGGGCGGCGTCCACCTGGTGGCGGACGTGGATCAGGCTTTAGCCGAACTTCTGCAGCCCTACGCACTGGAGCCTTAAGAGCTACATCGAACGCAGCAGGGTGACCACGCGGCCCAAGATCGTTGCTTGATCCCCAGGAATGGGGGAGAAGTGGTGGTTGCGCGGCAGCAGCCAAGTGTGCCCGTCAAGGTGCGCTAAGACCTTGACGGTCGCTTCGCCATCAATCATGGCGGCCACAATTTCGCCGTCTTCCGCCGTGGGTTGAGCGCGTACGACCACGAAGTCTCCGTCACAGATTGCGGCATCCACCATGGAGTCTCCCGACACCTCCAATAGGAACAGGGGGCCGGTTCCGGTGATCCTTGTCGGCAGAGAGAACATGTCTTCTACGTTCTGTTCGGCAGTGAAAGGCACGCCCGCCGCGATCCGGCCCACCAGGGGAATAACAGTCTGGTCCTCATCCACCTCAGTCACGGGAACTTCCACTGTTCGCGGGTTCAGCTTGCGGTCCCTGCGTTCTGGCAGCTGGCTCTCATTCAAACGAAGGGCGCGCGGCAGGCCGTCGTCGCGAGTCAGCAGCCCGCGGCGTTCCATGATGTCCAGGTGGTGCTTAACCGTCGAGGGCGACGCTAGCCCAACCGCCTGACCAATCTCCCGAACCGAAGGGGAGTACCCCTTTTCCTCAGTCGAGTCTTGGATGAATTCAAGAATCTGAATTTGCCTTGTACTGAGGGGTTTTTCGTTTGCCATGGCAGCCCGTTCTTTTCAGTGGCATTTGGCCGTCCGCCCTTCGGGCGAGCCCGTTGGGTGACGGCCGATACTTAACCAATCATAGTACACAACCCTGCTGTTTCATACAACAGTTCTAAAGTTTCCAACGCATAAGTCCAGCGGGTGGACCGAGGTCGCCCTTTTGAGGGTGCTGCGACCGGGCGGGGACGCATTCTGTCGGAGGGCTCTGAGATCGTACGAACATCGAACGAACGATAGTACGAACAGGGGACAGGCTGCGGAAAGTGCGCCTTTCCCAACGGATTTTGGAAGGAGTCCGAACATGACTGCTGTGACGACACTGGAACAGGGCCTGCTGGATCCAGAACTAGCGGGTCCAGAACTAGCGGATCTAAGGCCGTCGCGCTCGGCGCACGCTAGACAGATGACCCATGGCGCGCAACGCCCAGTGCAAGCGTACGGGGAGGAGCGACTTGGTCAGGTGTTGCCCTTTCCGGGCCTCACGGAACCGGCGGTGAAGAGCAGCCCGCCGGCGTTGGCAGGCTCCCAAGTCCCGCCGCTGTGGCTGCGGATGGCTGTCTGGGTTGCGGCAATGTCAGTCGCATTCACCGCTGCGATCCTTGGGGGTTTAGCGTTGCGTCCCGCCCCGTACCAAGGGCCGACATGGGTCCATTCTGTGGCCGGCGGCGAATCCTTGTGGGGCTTGGCGGAAGCTATTGGTTCGGACCGGCCCTTGGAAGATGTTGTTGAGGACATTCGGACCCTGAACGGTTTGCAGGACAATGTTGTGTATGCGGGCGACGATCTGCTTCTCCCCATGCGTTAGGGTTTTGAAATTTCGCTAGGACCGCAGGGCGTCATCTTGCGCTTCCAGTCAGGGGGACCTACCGTTTCTGTAAAGATCCCTTGGGAGGCAGCAGTGCATTGTCCTTTTTGTAAGAACGACGACACCCGCGTGGTTGACACGCGGGTTGCCGATGATGGTGCAACTATCCGCCGGCGCCGGGAGTGCACGGAATGCAAACGCCGCTTTACGACGCTGGAAACGTCCAGTTTTTCGGTGCAGAAACGCTCGGGGGTGCTGGAGCCGTTTTCCCGCGACAAGGTTGTCTCCGGGGTGCGTAAGGCCTGCCAAGGGCGCCCCGTTTCTGAGCATGACCTGGCGTACTTGGCGCACCAGGTTGACGAATCGTTGCGAGTGACCGGTTTGTCCGTGGTATCCACGGATGAGGTCGGGAAGGCCATTTTGCCTTACCTGCGTGAACTGGATGAGATCGCCTACTTGCGGTTCGCCTCCGTGTATTCCTCATTCCAGTCTTTGGCGGACTTCGAGGAAGCCATAGACGGCTTGCGCGCTGAGGGGGCTGCTACTCCGTAGCCTGCACCCTCATAGCGACCTAGCTGCCCATTGTCTAGCGGGATGCCCGGTTCCCGGGCCCGCCCCCTTCCTCTGCCGTGCCTGCCTGCGCCCCGCCTGACTGGTCTGACCGGGATGAACGGTCGGCCTGTTCTGGGGCTGGGGCCGGGTCTGGAGCGGGGGTGCGGCGCAGCAGATCGGCTGCAGCTTCCCCAGCTTCTAAGGCTGCCGTGGAGATGGAGTCCCGCACCGCTGCGGCGGCGTCACCCGCCTTGTCGGCCAGATCCGACATTTGGACAGCAAGAGTGGGGAACCGCTCCTCAAATTCTTCCTGCAAGCCGAGGATCTGGTTGCGCACGCTCCGGCGCATCACCTTCCCCAACTGGGAGCGCGGCAGTTCCTGCAGCACCACAATCTGGCGGGGCAGCGCGTAGTGGGCTAGTGACTTCTCGGCCCACTCGCGCACGTCCGGCAGCGTGACGGACGCGCCCGCCTCCAGGACTAGGGCAGCGATCACTTCTTCGCCTTTGTTTCCACTGGGTAGTCCCACCACGGCCACATCGTGGATGCCGGGCATTGCTCGGACAACGTCCTCAACTTGACTTGGGTAAATGTTGAACCCGCCGGAGATGATGAGTTCTTTGCGACGGTCTTCCATGTAAATGTAGCCGTCACGGATTTGCACCAAGTCCCCCGTGTGCAGCCAACCATCGCGCAGTGCTTCCCGCGTTTCTTCCGGTTCGTCTAGGTACCCGCGGAACACCTGGGGGCCCCGCACTATTAGTTCCCCGACCTCACCCTCCCCAACGTCTTGGGTGGGGTCCTCCGGATCCACAATCCGAATTTCGGTGGAAGGGTACGGCAGTCCAAGCGCACCTGGGCGGCGGCGATCGGAAAGTGGTGACCCCAACAGCACGGGCGAGCCCTCCGTCATCCCGTAGCCTTCAATCATCAGGCTTCCTGTCGTGGACTCCCACCGCTTTGCCAGTTCCTCGCTCAGCGGCATGGCGCCGGACAAAGCAAAGCGTACGGAAGTGAAGTCCACCCCATAACTTTTGGTTTCCGACAAAAGCCTGTCGAAAATAGGGGGAACCCCGACCAGGAAAGTGCATGGCAGCCGCTTCTGGGCCAGCATCACTTGCGAAACGTCAAACTTGGGGAACACCGCTATGGTTGCCCCCAAATGGATGCCCGACAGAAGTGTGACGGTGAACCCGTAGGCGTGGAAGAAGGGGAGTATCGCGTAAAAGACTTCCGAACCTTCATGCAACGGAGGAACCCAAGCAATGGATTGGGTGACGTTAGAAGCCAGGTTGCGGTGCGTGAGCTCCACGGCCTTTGGCACTCCGGTTGTTCCCCCAGTGTGCATGAGTACGGCAACATCGTCTGGGCTTACAGTCGAATCTCCCTGCCACGCCTGCGCGTTCCGCACCGCACGGTCCCACGACCGGACGTGGCCCGGCGTTTTTGCGCCAAGCAGCGCCTTCTTGGCCCGGATGGCTGGCAGCGGGATCCGGAGCAGGGCGCGTGAAGCTGCGGGCAACGCGTCAGCCAGGTTCACACCGAATACAGGTGTTTCGCGATCCAGGAAATCCAGCTTTTCAACGGAGTTCTCCCACGAGATGACAACCTTCGCTTGGTGACGCTCAAACTCGTGGCGTAGTTCCTCGCGCGGGGCCAGCGGGTTGTGCTCCACCGCCACAGCCCCAATCAGGGTGGTGGCGAACACAGCGACCACGTGTTGGGGACAGTTAGGCATTATCAGGGCGACGCGGTCACCCGGGCGGATGCCCACTTCCAGAAGGACCAGGGCCGCCTGCCTCACCTGCTGCATCAGGTCCCGATACGTGGTTTGCTGGCTCATGAAATCCAGGGCCACCCTGTTCGGGTAACGTTCAGCCGCACCCACCAGGAAGTCGGTGATCCGCTGCTCCTCAGAGTCAACGTGATACGGCACGCCGGGGGCGTACTCCTGACGGAGTTTACTCGTTAGGTCCATGGTGGCTCTTTTCAGCAGGTAACTGGGCAGGGAATTAGGCTTCGATGCGCCCGAATGACGTTGGGGGGCTAGCAGTCAGCGGGAAGTAACGCAAAGCGACCGCGGCCTGCGACCGGCTGATCCGGTCCAGAGCATCCTGGGGAAGTGGTGAGGCGAGGTCTGTGATCGCGTAACCCAAGGACCCGCTGGTCGCTAACCCCTGACCCTCCACGTTCACCGAGCCCGCCGCGAAGACATCGTTCAATGCCGCCATGACCCCAGGCGTGTTGTGGTGAATGAAGCAAAGCCGATACACGCCGGGGGAGCTTTGGGGAAGGCTCAGGTTCGGCAAGTTGACGCTCAGGCTGGTGGAGCCCCTCTGTAGGTAGCCGGTGATTTTGTTGGCGACGAATACACCGATATCCTGCTGAGCCTCGATTGTTGAGCCCCCGATGTGGGGGGTGAGGATGACGTTATCTAGACCCGCAAGGTCCGAGCTGAATGGGTCACCTTTCGCTTTAGGCTCTTCCGGGAACACGTCGACCGCTGCTCCAATGAGGTGCCCACTTTTGAGGGCGCGCCGCAGGGCGTCCGTGTCCACGATGAATCCGCGCGACAAGTTGACGAACACGGATCCTGGTTTCATTTGGGAGAATTCGCGTTCTCCGAACAAGTTCTCATTGGAGATTGAGCCGTCCACGTGCAGCGAAACGATGTCCGCTTCCCGCAGCACTTCCTCCATAGATCCGGCGGCATGAGCATTCCCGAGGGCGAGTTTTTCCGCCACATCGTAGAAGATGACGCGCAGCCCCATAGCTTCCGCTAGGACTGAAAGTTGGGTGCCAATGTTGCCGTACCCAATTATCCCAAGTGTCCTGCCCCTGATTTCGTGGGCGTGATCTGCGCTCTTGTCCCAAATGCCGCGGTGAAGCTTGCTGTTCTTAACGGTGAGCCGCCGCAGCAGAGCGATAATTTCCGCGATAGCCAGCTCCACAACGGAGCGGGTGTTCGCGTACGGGGCATTGAACACCGCGATCCCACGTTCCGCAGCTGCTTGGGTAGCAATTTGGTTAGTGCCGACAGCGAAGGAGCCAATTACCTGCAGGTCGGGACTGTGGGCCAGCACCTTGCGTGTCACTTCAGTTTTCGACCGGATCCCCAAAATCTGGACCCCCGTCAGGGCCTGAATCAAGTCGTCCTCATCCAAACTGGAACGCAGCAAGGTTACTTCCACGCCTTGCTTCTCCAAAAGTTCGGCTGCACGGGGGTGCGGGTTTTCCAATAGGAGGGCTTTTAGCACGTTGCCTGTTTCCTTACTAGACGTGTCAATCCGGCTGGTCTCTAGGATCTTTCGGACCCTACTCTTGCAGAGTATCCACCCAAGCCGCAGGCAGGGGCCCCTTTCTCACCGAATGAAGCCGGCGAGTGGACCTAGTCATAGCCACAAAAAGGTCTCCCGGCCCGTCTTCCAAGACCTCGCCGGGTTCCACCAGGATAGTGGTATCGAACTCCAGCCCCTTAGCGCCAGCCACACTGAGCAGGGCGATCCGTTGGTCTAAGCCAGCAGCTCCGGTCTGACCCGCACCCCACTCTTCCGCGAGCCTGGTGCCGACTAGAATCCCGACGCTGCCGTTGCCTTCCCCAAGTTCCAAGTCCAAGCGCAGTGCCTCTTCGGCCACCACCTCTTGGACTGCTTTCTTGATGTCATCCTGCTCCTTGACCAGGGTGTCAGCTAAGGCGTCTGGGACGTCCCTGGCTGAAGTAAGGGGGAAAAGGGGCGTCTCACCGACCTCGGCCAACACCTCCTGCGCCAGCGTTGTCAGCGTGCGTGGGGTGCGATAGGAAATGGTGAGGACCTGCTCCTCTTCCAAGCCGCGCGCCGCAGGTCCCAGGGCGTCGAACCAGCTGCTTGCCCGCTTATTGCCCCTAGCCTGATCCAAGTCACCCACAACCGTGAACGACCTGGAAGGACAGCGTCGCAGCAGGCTATGCCAAGCCATGGGTGTCAAGTCCTGTGCCTCGTCCACCACAATGTGGCCGTACGCCCACTGGCGATCAGCAAGAGCCCGCTCAGCCAAGGGAGACCAGTCGCGGGGCCCTTGGGTGTGCGCGTCAAGAAGTTCAGCCGTCACGATGCCATCCCCCAGGTCCTGACTATCTATTGCCTCCTGAATTCGTTCCATGCGCTGGCTGCGTTGGTCAGCGGCGGCTTGCCGCTGGGTCTCCTTCAGGGCATCCATGGTGTCCAGCAGCTCTTCAAGTTCGTCAAGCAGGGGAACGTCTGCGGTTGTAAGAGGAGAGCCCGCCGGGCGGAACACTAAATCTCGGTCCTCTGGGGTCAGGCCCCGGCTGACACGAGCCAGATATTCGGGTTTGCTGTAGAGCTTGTCCAGAAGTGTGGTGGCCGCGGTGGGCATCCAGCACAAGTTTATTTCCCGGCGCACGTCCAAGCTGTCCCGAATGGAGTCCCGCCACCAATCTAAGGTGTCCGCGTCGGCGTCCTCATCCGCCAGTTGATTGGCCAGGACGTCCATCAGCTCCAAAGCGAAGCCATTGCGAGCTAAATTATGGGGCTTTCCGGTGCGCCTCGCGTGGGTCCTAGCATCCCTCACGTGCTGGGGCGTGAGCGTCGCTTTGCGACCGCCCACCGTGAACGTCAGAGGTTCGGAGGGGATCCGCTGCAGGTCCCGCACTGCGGTACGCAGGGTCTCTACCCAGGCCAAGCTCCCCTTCGCTGCCGCCACCGCAGGGGGGTCCGTGAGGTCGGTGCGGATCCCGGGCAGCAACTCGCCCATCGTGACAGACACGACCCCGTTCTCCCCCAACGAGGGCAACACCTTCTCGATGTAACGCAGGAACACGCGTGATGGGCCAAGCAACAACACACCCGAACGTTCTAGCCGCTCACGATTGTTGTAAAGCAGGTAGGCCGCACGGTGCAAGGCAACAGCAGTCTTCCCAGTGCCCGGGCCACCTTGAACAACAAGAATGCCCCTGTCAGAGGCGCGGATTATCCGGTCTTGCTCCGCCTGAATAGTGGCCACAATGTCGCCCATGCGCCCATCGCGGGCTGAAGCCAGCGACGACATCAGTGCACCCTCCCCCTGGAAGGTGAGTTCGTGACGCTCCGCTGCTTGCGCATCCAAGACGTCGTCTTCCAGCGCTGTGACCTGGCGAACGTGGGTTGAGATGTGGCGGCGTCGCACCACTCCCGCAGGGGATGCCCCCGTGGCCTGGTAGAAGGGCCGAGCCGCCGGAACCCGCCAGTCCAGAAGCAGACGCGCACCATCATCTGCGGGCAACCCGATGCGGCCAATGTAGTTGGTGGTCCCGTCCTCCATGTCGAGCCGCCCAAAAACCAGGCGGTCTTCGATCTGCTCCATTCGGGCGGCCTGGTCGCCGTAGTGTGCAGCTTTCGCGTCGCGCTCCGTCCGCGCTTGCGGGGTTCCCCAAGCGCCCTGCGCCTCCACCTTCTGTTGCGCGTGCCTGTACTCGGTTCGTAGACGGTCCAGAACAGCGTAGGCGCCGTCAACGAATGTTTGCTCCGCGCTAAGCGCTTCTTCTAGGGACCGACCGTGGCTGGGGGTGGAGGTCACTCTCACTCCCTTCCGCTTTCGCGGTTGAGGATAAAATTCAAGTAGCTATTATCCCCCGGGCATCTGCGCTTGTACATTCCACGGGTCCGGGGCACTCGCTTCCGCGTTTTGGCGAAAATTTCGCCAGAGTTTCCGCTGGGTCTTTCCCCGGGAGCTCAAAAGGGACGGAAGCTCTCGCGTCAGCTGGGTAGGCACGGCTAGTGTTGTTGCAGGACATATCGGCCAAGTCAGCTGAGGGAGGGGTAAGACTAATGGAACCAGAAGACCTCTACGTGGAAGGTCCCGCTGCCGGGGCGAAAGCACCCATCCTGGTTGCCCACTTCGAAGGCGCCCTGGACGCCGGGTTGGCCGGAACACTGGCTGTTGTGCAGCTATTGCGGGCCCCATCGGCGCAACGGGTAGCAACGTTCAAGACTGACGAACTGATCGATTACCGCTCCCACCGTCCGGTGGCGCGAGTGCAAGACTGGGTGACCACCGAGGTTACGGCCCCCGAGATTGCGGTCGACCTGATTCACGATGACACGGGCACACCGATTCTGATCCTGCACGGACCGGAGCCGGATGCGCGCTGGCATACGTTCAGCAAAGCCATTGAAGGGCTGGCTCAAGCTGCGGGGGTGGAGGTCGTGTTCTCCTTCCACGGGTTGCCCGCTGCCGTCCCTCACAGTCGCCCCACGAACGTCCACATTCAAAGTACGGACCCTGACCTGATTCCTAAGCAGCCACAGATGGGCGCGATCGCCAAGTTCCCGGCACCTTTCTCTACATTCCTGCAAAAGCGGATGGACGGTCTGGGCGTTTCTGGTGTCACGCTGCTGGCAACGGTTCCCTACTACATGACTGAAACCGCGTTCCCGAAGGCCTCATCGGCCCTGCTCCGCCGCCTTTCAGATATGGCTGAGCTGTCCTTGCCCATCGGCGATCTTGAGCGGGGCGCAGGTGAAGACAAGAGCCAGGTGGACGCGCTGTTGGAACGCAACCCTGACCTGGAGCGCACTGTGAAAGCGTTGGAGTCGCACTATGACTCCATCTCGGGCGCGGCCGCGGAGGGGGCTGAGTTAGCCGACCAAGTGGGACCGGACCGGCAGAGGCGCCAGGACACGTCAGGGTTGCCGCCATGGGATGCGCTGTTTGACGGAGAGATTTCTGGCCCATTTCCCGAGGCCGAACGGGTGGACGAGGCCGAGCGGGACTCCATAGGGGATGCCATCGGCGACGCGGTGGAAAACTACCTGAAAACACACTCCAAACGGAAGAAGCGGGGGGAGGGGCAACTGAATTCGGATACCCCCCCGCCAGTGGACAATGCGCCTGGACGTCACGTTCCCAGGCACCGTGCCTCCAAACCCTGGGAAGAGAGCGCCGAACCCGGTTCCCTAGGTGACCGTGAGGAAAGCCCAGGCGGGAAGGATGGCGACCCGGACTCTGGGAGCGGCAACTTCAGCGAGAGTCAGTCATAGGCGGGCTGCCCGCCAGCCACTTAGTGACTTGATCAGGCCGGTACAGGCGTGTCGGAAGAGGCAGTGACCGGACCCAACGTTCCAAGGTGTGCCACTGCGGGGCCGCCCCGTGCCAGGCTGCGACTGTGAGGTTGCCGCTGCGAGCCGACTTCCAAGCCTTCGGGTCCGCTATGACCGCGACGTGAGGAAACACCTTCGCGATTGCCGCCACCTCGGGTTTGCTGGTGCGCCCCTGATCGTGCCCCACGTTAGCCAGGTAAACGCCACCCGTACGTAGGCGAGAGGAAGCCAGCTCCGTCCACTCCAAGGATGCTAGCGGCGCGGGGGTCTGCCCGCCCTCGAACGCGTCCCTGACAATAATGTCGTAGGTGGCTTGGGAGCCCTCAAGAACCTGGCGCCCGTCACCCACCCGCAACCGCAACCGGTTGTTGCGTGCCAGGGATGCCCAGTCGCGAACTAAGTCCAGCAGCTCCGCGTCCACGTCGATGGCAACCTGTGTAAGCCAAGGCCTCTGCGCCAACCAGGCAAGCGGCAGCGTGCATCCACCAGCGCCAACGTGCATGACGCGGCCGCTGCGGCCGAACCGTCCGCTTTCAGCGAACGCTTCAACCAGCAAGTCCATGTGCTGCAAATACTCAAAGTCCAGGTATCCGGGTCGGGAGAGATCAGTGTGCGACTGTTTCACGCCTTCCCTGGTGACACGCAGAATGGACCCTTCCAGACTGACCTTGGCACCCAGGCTGGTCGTTACGTGGCGTGCGGAGTCGGTTCGCCCTCGCTTTGACTGTTTCTTCACGGTCTCACCCTATAGGTGCGTGCCGCTACGATGGCCTACAAGGTGAAATAACATGGTGCACTTTGCGTACGAGAGTCGGACGTCGGTTCCGAGCGCCCGTGGCGACGGTGACGTGCCCGGGTGGGGGACAGACGACTCTGGCGTAGACGACTCTGGGACGCCGATCCTGCACGTGGACATGGACAGTTTCTACGCTTCAGTTGAGGTCAATGAGAATCCCGCGCTGCGCGGGCTCCCCGTGCTGGTGGGCGGGAAAGGTAACCGGGGCGTGGTTACGGCTGCCACCTACGAAGCTCGGACTTTCGGCATCAAGGCCGGCATGCCCATGAGTCAGGCACGTGCCAAATGCCCGCAGGCAATAGTCCTACCCGGTCGCAGGGACCTGTACCAGGCGTACTCGAAACGGGTGTTTGCTCTTCTATCACGCGTCACAGCCAACGTGGAGCCAATAAGCATTGACGAAGCGTTCCTGGATGTGGCGGGAGCGCGCAGGCGCCTTGGTTCCCCCGTACAAATCGCGCGACTACTCCGCCAGCGGGTCGCGGCTGAGATTGGGCTGCCAGCCTCCGTCGGGATTTCCTCCACCAAAACGGTTGCGAAGATCGCCTCCGGAAAAGCGAAGCCGGACGGCATCTTCTTGGTCTCGGCAGACGCATCGGTCCGATTCCTCCACTCGCTCCCCGTGAAAGAGCTTCCAGGGGTTGGCAGCAGGACCGAGGAACAGCTCCGCCTTCGCGGTATAGACACCATCAAAGACCTAGCCCACGCCGACCCGGCCCAGTTAGAAAAATGGGTGGGGCAGGCGTCCGCTTGGCAACTGCACCAAGTCGCGTGGGGCAAGGACGATAGAAAAGTGGGGCCCCGCCCTCGAGAGAAATCAGTGTCCACAGAACGGACCTTCGAGACCAATGTGACTGACCGCTCCCTCTTGGATCAATACGTGCTGGACGCTTCCCACCAGTGCGCGGCCCGCCTGCGGGACGGCGGGTTAGTCGGCTGGACCGTGACAGTGAAACTAAGGGATGGTCGCTTCAAAACAATCACCCGCTCCAAAACCCTCCAAGCGCCGACGGACGTGGCCCGAACCATTGCGCAGGCAGCCGCAACACTGGTCCACGGTCAACGCATCCCTGTTGGGGGGTACCGACTGGTAGGCGTCGGGGTCTCCGGCTTAGCCGGCCCGGATGACCCGGTCCCAATGCTGCTGGACCACGACCCTCGGGAACGCGCCGCTGAAGTTGTAATGGATCAAGCCAAGCGGCGCTACGGGAAGGGCGCACTGCGCCCAGCCTCCCTGCTGGCACCCCACGCGCGCCAGCCCTCGCCGTTAGGGGACCCTGACACGCGTCCACGGTGATACTGGTTCGCAGTGGGCTGGCCCGGGCGCTAGACTAGAGCCCTGTGAGTCCGCGTGGATCGGTGACCACGGAAGGGGGGCAGAAGACGTGGCTTTATCAGACTATGAAAAACAAGTGCTAGCGGAAATGGAGCAGCACTTGCGGAAAGCTGACCCTGACCTGGCTGATGCTATGGCGTCCTCGCTTCCAGAAGAGGAAAAGCCAGAACAACCGGAGGAAGTCACGTCCCTGTCGCCCCGGAAGATTGCTTTGGGCGCCATCCTCTTCACTGTGGGCTTGGGCACCGTCCTGCTTGGCGTCTCGTTCGAATTCTCAATCTGGGCCGTTGTTCTTGGCGCCATCGGCTTCATCGCCATGGTGGCCGGCGTCCTATACGCGCTCAGTCCCGACACGTCCGCCCCAAATTCCGCCGCAAACGGCAGTGGGAAGACCCGCCCGGGACGGACGAAGGAGGAACGCGAGCAGCGCAGGCGTGAACGTTGGGAAAATAGGGGACGCAACCGCTGAACAACGGGGTTCAGTCCACCTTGGCCGAGTTCACTAACTGATTCTTCAAGACCCTCCGGCAGTAGCCGGAGGGTTTTCTTGTGCCATTCCCACGGTGGGGATGACGATTTGAAGGGTCTTTTTATTCAGTGAGGGTGGCCAACGTGGCGAGGGCGACGTGAGGCTCCCGCCTCAGAATTGCATTCGTGGGCTGGCGGCGGCCTGCTGACGGCCTCCAGTTTTGCCCCGAGGTCTGCCACGGATCCACCCGGGGAGCGACTTGGGGATCTGTCCGGGGACTGCCCTGCGGTCTGTGCTGAAACGTGCGCCGCGGTTCGCGGCTGCCTCCGCCGCCTACCGGACACCGGTCAAGACCGCGCCCACTGGCTTTGTCGCGACCCCTTTTCGGGCCGTCAATCTGGGATCCTTCACCCGCCGGTAACAAAACCACCACCAAGTTCGGTGGGAGCAGGCCCACTCTGCGGACCACAACCTAAATAATCGGCCCTAAAGGGGGGAGTGGGGGGCGTTGTGGGGGGAAATGGAGTAATATGGGGCCCCAGAAGGAGGTGCGGCAGTGTTTCTGGGGACCTATGAGCCAAAACTTGACGACAAAGGTCGCGTTATTCTGCCCGCCAAATTCAGGGAGCAGCTGGCAGAGGGTCTTGTGGTGACACGTGGCCAGGACCGCTGTCTCTATGTGTTCACACAGGAAGAGTTTCAAGAGATGTTTCAGGAACTGAGGAAGGCGCCAACCACCTCCAAACACGCTCGCGACTACATTCGCGTTCTTTTGTCAGGTGCTTCGGATGAAACCCCTGACAAACAGGGGCGGATCACCCTTCCGGTCCCGCTGCGTTCCTACGCGGGTTTGGAGCGTGACCTGGCCGTTATAGGGGCGGGAAACCGGGTGGAAATCTGGGATGCGCAGGCTTGGCAGGCTTACTTGGCGGGACATGAGGAGCAGTTCTCACAAACCGCGGAGGAAGTTATTCCCGGAATGTTTTAGCCACTTGCCTGTGTTCTCTAGCCGTTGTTCTGACTTCACTTCCCCGTTGTCAGAACCACGGATGGGGACCACTGGTAAGGGGCCGAAGGTACGGGCCAGCGGCACAGCCTGGCGGAACACTGTTCGGCTTCGGCTTGGAAGGGCCCTGGCGGCATGAGAAGTAGTACGAGAGGTAGGGACACTATGGGGACTTTCGCGACACCCACGCATCTCCCAGTTTTGGTGCCCCAGTGTCTTGAACTTCTGGGGCCAGCGTTTAAGTCTTCGGTAGAGCGAGGCGCGCACGTTGTGGATCCCAGGGCCGGCGGTGACCGGCCCGTGATGGTGGATGCAACCGTGGGCCTGGGCGGTCACACGGAGGCGTTCCTGCAAGCATTCCCAGATCTACTGGTCATTGGCATTGACCGGGACTTGCGGGCCCTGGCGAAAGCATCCGAGCGGCTTCAACCATACGGCGACCGTTTCATTCCTTTCCATGGGACGTATGATCAGATCCCGCAAGCGCTGCGCGGGGCGAAGGCGGATGGGATCCTGATGGACCTTGGGGTCTCATCAATGCAGTTGGACCAGCCTGAACGTGGGTTTTCTTACGCTGTGGATGCTCCGCTGGACATGCGGATGAATTCCGAGGACGACTTGACGGCCTACGAAATTGTCCAAACCTGGAGTGCCCAGGATTTGGCCCGCATTTTCCGTAGGTACGGGGAGGAACGTTCAGCCCCACGGGTGGCGCGAGCCATCGTGGCCGCCAGGGATCAGCAGCCCATTGAAACAACGGGGCAGCTGGTGGAGATCGTTCGTGAGGCTATTCCCGCTCCTGCCAAGCGGAAAGGCGGTCACCCCGCCAAGCGAGTCTTCCAGGCGCTGCGTATCGCTGTTAACTCGGAGCTCGATATTTTAGAGGACGCACTGCCCGCCGCCCTTAGCTCACTGCGTGTGGGAGGGCGTCTGGCGGTTGAGTCCTACCAGTCTTTGGAGGACCGGCTGGTGAAGCAGATTTTCACCGAGGGTGCTGCCAGTGGGCTTCCCCCTGGGCTCCCTGTGTCAGCGCGAACAGCTGACAGCCAACGTCGGCTCAAGTTGCTGACCAGAGGCGCGCTCAAAGCTTCGCCCTCTGAAATCGAACGTAATCCCCGTAGTGCATCTGTCCGGCTCCGCGCGGCGGAGCTGCTGAAACCTTGGAGTGATCATGGCGTTTAATCAAGCGAGCGCGCGACAGCAGGCGGACCGGAATCAGGGGCGTGCCGACCTGGGGGGCTTGCATGTCATCACCGGGCAGGCAGCGGACCTGCGCACGGCCGCGTGGCCGGCTGTGCTTTTGGCACTCACCCTGCTGGTGGCCGCGATCGTGGCGCCGCTGGTGTTGAACACCCAAATGGCGCAGCGGGCCTACGACGTTAGGGACCAGCAGCTGGTCCTGGCGGAACTGCGGGCGGAGTCGCTCACGTTGGAGGCCGCCCTTTTGGATCTATCTTCGTCGGAACAGTTGCAGAAACGTGCAGCCCAAGTGGGTCTGGTTCCCGCAGGAAAGCTCGGTGCCATAAACCTGAAGAAAGGCACTGTTGAAGGCGGGGTGGCAGCCAAGTGAGGCCGGAGCGTCCCGCACCAGGTAGCCGTACCTTGGCCCGCCGGCGCACTCGTTGGATTGGCGTAGTTGGGATCATCGTCCTGGTCGCAGGGATCGTCCAACTTTTCATGATTCAGATAGTCAGGGGCGCAGATTTAGCGGAGCAGGGGCGTGTTGTTCGCACCTCGGCCACCTCAGTGGAGGCCCCCCGGGGACCAATAGTGGACGCTTCTGGTCAGGTCCTGGTTGACTCGGTCAGCACCCATCACATAGCGGTAAACCAGAAGCAGATCCTGGAATACCAGCACGTTGATGACCAGGGGCGGGTGGTGGGGCGCGGCCCGGCTGAGGCGGCCAAGCTGCTGGCTCCCTTACTGGGCAAGAACGAAGTCGAACTCGGTGGGGAGCTCATTGGAGATAACACGTACAGCTACTTGGCTAAAGACGTGGACACAAAGACCTATCGGCAGATTCGGAAACTGGGAATATATGGCATTGAGTGGGAGCCATCTTTCCAGAGGGTCTACCCGGGCGGTTCGACGGCCGCCCCAATTTTAGGTGCCGTTGGAGCTGAGGGCACCGGCACCGGGGGATTGGAGCTGATCTACAACGAGGAGCTCACAGGTGTCGCCGGTGAGGAGGCGTACGAGATAGGCCCGACCGGGGCGGTCATCCCCGGGGCAAAAGCGACCTCCAAAGAAGCCAAGCCAGGGGCCACCGTGCACACCAGCATAAATGCTGACTTGCAGTACTCAGTCCAGGATTCAGTCGACAAGGCTGTGAAGAAGACAGGAGCGGACTGGGGCAGTGCGGTCCTGATCGACGTTCCCACCTCGCAGGTCGTGGTTCTTGCCGATTCGGGGTCTGAGAAGCCGTCAGGCGAACCCCAAGCATCCCACTCAGTCCAAGACGTGTTTGAACCCGGTTCCATCGGTAAAATTTTGACTTTTGCAAGCGCCCTGGAACTGGGGGCGGTGGAGCCCGAGACAACGTTCACTATGGAGGACACGTACACGACGGGGGGTGAGACCTTCAAGGACTTCAGTGAGCACCCCCGCAAGACCATGACCGCTGCGGGAATCCTTGCTCAGTCCTTGAATACGGGGACTGTCATGGTGGGTGAACAAGTGAAGGACAAAGACCGGTGGAAGACCATGAAAGCCTTCGGTATTGGGGACTTGACAGGAATTGAACTAGGTGGCGAGTCCCCAGGTCTGCTGGCGCCGCCTGAGGACTGGTACGGGCGCACGCGTTTCACGACAATGTTTGGTCAAGGGTACGCCCTCACCAATCTGCAGGCAGCGAACATGGCAGCCACGATCGCCAGAGAGGGCGTGTGGCGGGCACCACGGCTGGTGACAGGCATTACTGAGGCCGACGGCAAGTTTGAACCGGCTGAAAGCCCAGCCCCACGTGAAGCCATCCGCCCAGAAGTGGCAGCAACCCTACTCACGATGATGGAGGGTGTGACCTCAGCGGACCACGGTGGCAGCGCCGTTTTGTCAGCCGTGGACGGGTACCGGATTGCCGGGAAGACGGGGACCGCCGAGATTGGTGGGGACGACATCGCGGCCAGTATGGTGGCGGTAGTACCAGCCGATGATCCCCAGGTGGCCGTGTCTGTCCTCCTTTACAAGCCGAAGCGCGGCGAGTCGGCGGGCGATATCGCAGCCCCTCTAATGCAGGCCGTGGTTCTGGACGCGATCCGGGCGCTAGATATACAGCCCTCCAAAGAGGCGCCTAAGCTATATCCGGCCGAACCGAAGAACTGACCGAAGACTTCTTAGCTGAAGGCGCGCTCTGCAAGACAGAATGCCCGCCGTGGAGGGTGAACACATGGAACGTCCACTGGCCTGGATTCAGGCGGCCACCGGCGCGTCCCTGGTGCAGGACAATTTTGCTGACCTCAGCTCCCCCCAAGGGGCCGTCCGCGGTGTAAACCTCAGTCTTGTCCAAACCGATTCTCGGCTTTGTCAGCCCGGTTCTCTTTACGTGGCGCGTGTTGGGGAAAACCAGGATGGGCACCGCTTCGCTGCTTCCGCGGTCCAAAACGGGGCCGTAGCAGTTCTGGGCCAGGTGCCCGTGCCGGACCTTCCGGTGCCCCAGCTACTGGTGCAGGACACAACGGTTGCCCTAGGGGAGCTGGCCAAAGCTCACCTGACTGAGCTCCGCTTGTCGGACGCCCCGACCGTAATTGGGGTTACGGGGTCTGCAGGGAAGACCACAACCAAGGACCTTCTGGCCCGGATTCTGGGGGCAGCCGGAAACGTGGTTGCACCGCAATTGTCGTTCAATAACGAGGTCGGCTGCCCGCTTACCGTTTTAAAAGCCAATCGGGACACCGATTACTTGGTTCTAGAAATGGGGGCCTCCGGACCGGGCCACTTGGACTACTTGACGCGCATCGCCCCCCTAGATGTGGCTGTGGTGCTGTTGGTAGGAAGGGCTCATTTGGAGGGCTTCGGTTCAGCGGCGGCTTTGGCCCAGGCAAAGGGAGAGCTGGTCGACGGGCTTCTACCCGGTGGCGTCGCCGTCCTTAATTGGGACGACCCCGCTGTGCGCGAGATGGCGCCGGAGGCGGAAGCGGGGGAAACCCTTTTCTTCTCGGCCAGGGGAGGCACGCAGGCCCAGGTTCGTGCGACCGACGTGGAAGTCACAGCCGCGGGTGCCCCCACGTTTAACCTGGAAGCGCCGGGTTTCTCGGGTCAGGTCGAACTGGCACTTGTGGGGGAACACCAGGTTTCAAACGCTCTTGCTGCCGTGAGTGCCGCCATGGCCGTGGGCGTGCCACCCGCGGAAACGGTGAAGCCCTTGGAGCGTGCTGTGGCGGACTCCCCCCACCGGATGGATGTCGCCTCCGTAACAGTAGGTTCCACGCAGTTCACCCTGGTCGATGACGCTTACAACGCGAACCCGGATTCGATGGCAGCCGCGTTTCGGGTTGCGCGAGGAATTACCGCACCGTCGAATAGGTTGCTGATGGTTTTGGGGGAGATGCTGGAACTGGGACCGGAATCCGCCCAGATTCACGCGGAAGTTGGCGAGCAAGCGCAGCAGGCCGAACCGGCTAAAGTCGTGCTTTTGGGTCAAGGCGCCCAAAGGTATGCCGCTGGAATCACTGATCCTGCCGGGCAGGGGAACATTGCGGGAGCGGCAGACCCGGAGTTGGCTGCCAGCCTGATAATCTCGGAGGTCAGCGAAGGGGACGTAGTGCTCGTAAAAGGCTCCTACGGATCTTCAGCGTGGCAGGTTGCCGACCGGTTGCGCGCTGCACAGGCTAGGGAGGCCACTGAATAATGTTTGGGGTAATTGCGGCCTTTGCGGCTGCCTTCATTGTCGCCCTGTTCCTTACCCCAGTCTTCGCACGGTGGCTGGTAAAAAGGGAATACGGCCAGTTCGTCCGTCAGGACGGTCCAACCGCACATTTCACTAAGCGGGGCACCCCCACTATGGGTGGGGTCGTCATGCTTCTGGCAATCCTTGTGGGGGTCCTAGTTGGGTCTCTTGCGAATGGCGGCTGGCCGCCTTACTCAGTGTGGCTGCTGCTGTTCCTACTTTTCGGGATCGGCGGAATCGGCTTCCTGGACGACTTCATTAAGATCAGCAAGCATCGGTCCATGGGATTGCATCCAGGCGGGAAAATCCTGGGGCAGGTTGGGGTTGCAACCGCTTTTGGGGCGCTGCTGCTGATCAACCCGAACCGTGCTGGCTACACTCCCGGCTCCATGGAAGTGCCACTGGCTGGCTCTTGGTCAATGAACTTCGCTTTCGCAGGAATCGTTATCGGCGTCATTTTGACGGTCCTGTGGGTGAACCTGCTGATCGCGTCTTGGTCAAATGCTGTGAACCTGACGGACGGCCTGGATGGGCTGGCCACAGGCGCCTCCATTGGTGCTTTCGCTGCCTACACGATCATTGCGTTCTGGCAGTACAGCCGCTCCTGTGTTGGTTCCCTGGGAGAGCACTTAGGGTGCTACGCGACCCGGGACCCACTGGGACTGGCCATATTTTCGGCCGCAGTGGTTGGAGCGCTCCTAGGCTTCCTGTGGTGGAACGCTTCGCCCGCCCGGATTTTCATGGGTGACACGGGTTCGCTAGCACTGGGCGCCTCATTCGGTGGACTTTCAATCATGACGCACACTGAGTTACTCGCCATTGTCATCGGGGGACTTTTCTTCGCCGTCACAATGTCGGATGTCATCCAGATAGCCGTGTTTAAACGTACGGGTAAACGTGTTTTCCGCATGGCACCCCTGCACCACCACTTCGAGTTGAAAGGGTGGCAGGAAGTTACCATCGTGACCCGGTTCTGGATTGTTTCCGCCTTACTGTCCGCCACCGGCATCGGTCTGTTCTACATTGATTGGGTCGCTTCCACCAGATGACTTTCAGGTCAGTAGGATCCGGCGCATCGCCAGTCGGACAGCAGGAAGACTCAGGCGGCGCGCACACCGAGGGCAGGGAGCGGCGGGCCGCCGTGATAGGCGCGGGGGTGGCTGGGCAGGCTGCCTGGCGGGCGCTAAGTAAAGCAGGCTATGCGGTCAGGCTTTTCGCGCAGTCGGGCGCCCCAGTGGGGGAGCTGCCCCTCACAGTGGAGGCGGACCCGAAGGCCCTAGCGCGGGAGGTGGCTGCGTTTAGCCCGGATTTCGTAGTAGTTTCCCCCGGGGTCCCCCCGTCCTCCCCCCTCCTGAAACAGATTGGCAGCGCGGGTTTGCCCCTGGTGGGCGAGGTCGAACTTGCGTGGCAACTGAGGCCCTCCCAAAAGCCGGGGGACTGGCTGGCAGTCACGGGCACTAACGGGAAAACCACAACCGTGGGAATGACGGAAAAGATCCTGCAGGCTGGTGAAGTACAGGGACTGCAAGCAGGGAACGTGGGCTACCCGCTGACGGACGCGGTAAGTGAGAACCCAGAAGTCGTCGTGGCGGAACTGTCCTCCTTTCAGCTGGCGACCTCACGCTCAATCCGCCCGTTGGCATCCATCTGTCTGAACGTGGACACTGATCACTTGGACTGGCATGGGGACCGCGAGCATTACGTGCAAGCGAAGGGAGCCGTGTACTGGGGGACTGTTCGCGCACGCCTTTACTTTGGGGACGAGGACGAGGTTCGGCTGCTAGCCGAGGGGGCTGTGGGCGCGGAAACGTCGCAGTTGGTTGCGCTCACTTTCGGGACCGTACGGGACGGCGAAGTGGGCGTGCAGGATGGGAAAATCATCGATCGGGCGTTTAGTGCTGTCCCGCGCCAGGTCGCGGATCTGCGCCAGATCCAGCTTCTAGCCCAGACAGGCCTCCAAGACGATGGACGGTTCAACCCGTTAGTCCGGGATGCTTTGGCTGCTTCCGCTTTGGCTCTAGCTGCTGGCGCCCAACCGCGGGATGTGTCCGCGGGCCTTGCCGCTTACACTCCCGCAACCCACCGCCGCATGGAGATTGGGCGCGGTGGTGGGGTCAGCTGGGTTAACGACTCAAAGGCGACCAACCTGCATGCTGCAGCAGCTTCCCTAGCCTCGGTCACGGAAGGCAAGGCGGTTTGGATTGTGGGCGGCCAAACGAAGGGACAGGATTTGCGGCCACTGATCCGCAAGGCGACAGCAGATGGTGGGAACCTGCGCGCAGCGGTTGTGATCGGTGCGGAGCAGAATGAACTACTTCGCCTATTCCAGCAGGAAGCACCCGAGCTCACGGTGGTTTCGGTACCCGGTCAGGCCCCTAACTCCGAGTGGATGGATCGCGTAGTGGATGCGTGTGCTTGGCTTGCACTCCCAGGGGACACGATCTTGTTGGCGCCGGCAGCCGCCTCCTGGGATCAGTTCAAAAACTATGAAGAGCGTGGGCAGTGTTTCGTTGATGCCGTCAATAAGCGGTTCCCAAGCCTGGGGGGCTCACAATGACGCGTGCCCGGCAGCCAGATAAGACGCGGAAGTTCAGGCTTCCAGCGATCAGGTTCCGCACTCCAGAAACGACGGAAGCTAAGTCAGCGCTCACCAGCTACTACCTGATTTTGGTGCCAGCGCTGCTTCTTGGCGCGTTCGGGGTGCTGATGAACTTTTCTGCCGCGGCCGTGACGAATATTGCCGCAGGGGTCAGCCCGTACCAGCCGTTCTTTCGGACCTTGATGATTGCGGTCGGCGCACTGGTGGTCGGGGCCGCTTCCATGTTTGGTCCCCCAAAGTTCTGGGACAGGGCAGCCCCCACCATGTTTCTGATTGCCCTTGTCCTACAGGTTCTGTTGATTCCTTTCGGGTTGGCGGAGGGCGGAAACAAGAACTGGCTGCCCATACCGGGCACAACCCAGACAATTCAGCCTTCTGAGTTCCTGAAGTTGGCGACCGCCCTTCTGCTTGGCCGCAGTCTTGCTAACCCAAAGTTGTCCTTGCAGCAATGGAAGCCGGTGGCAGTGGCGGCCGGGGTGCCGTCGCTGCTTGCCATGGGGGCCGTGATGATTGGCTCGGACATGGGCACCATGCTCATTTTCGTTTTCATTGCCTTGGGCGCCTTGTGGGTGGCAGGAGTTCCAGCTAGCTGGTTCGCTTGGCTGGGCGGTCTAGGAGCAGCTGCGTTCGCGTTCCTGGTTTTCGTTAGCCCATCCCGGACGCGGCGGGTGTTAGAGTTCCTGCCCGGATTCGGCACCCCACCATCAACCTCCGCCCCGACCCAAACCGACCATGGGCTGTGGGCTTTGGGATCGGGAGGGTTGACTGGGTTAGGGCCGGGCGCTTCCCGTGCGAAGTGGAACTATTTGCAAGAGGCGCACACGGATTTCATTCTGGCGATAGTAGGTGAGGAGTTCGGCCTGATCGGGACCGTTACCCTGCTGCTTTTGCTTTCCTTCCTGATTTATGGCGTTCTCCGTCTGGCGGCGCGCGGGTCCACCCCCTTCATCCGGATCAGTGCAGGTGGTGTTGCAGCCTGGTTGCTGGCTCAAGGCATCATCAACGTGGGGACAGTAACGGGGCTGACACCTGTCATTGGATTGCCTTTCCCCCTGGTTTCGTCCGGCGGCTCGTCGTATGTTTTCACGGCGATGGCCATTGGGATTATGCTGTCCTTCGCCCGTTTTGATGCGGGAGCTTTTGGCAGGGGGAGATTCGACCCGGACACTGCAGGCAGGGACCCGCGTATGGTCAGGAAGCGGCGGAAGGCCTGACCGCTGCGCAGGCGGTGGCCAGTGATTTGAAAAGGGGACACATGGCTCTGAAAACAGTTCTTGCGGGGGGCGGCACCGCGGGGCACGTCAACCCGCTGTTAGCGACTGCTCAGGCACTTGAAGAACGCGGGCACCACGTGAAGATAATCGGAACGCGGGAAGGGTTGGAGGCTGACCTGGTTCCCGGCGCCGGTTTCGCCCTGCACACGGTAGACAAGGTTCCCCTACCGCGGCGCCCCAGCAAAGAGTTGCTGACTGTCCCGCGCCGCTTACAGGCCAGTGTCGGGGAGGCCGCTGCACACTTGGAAGGCGCGGATGTCCTGGTTGGCTTTGGGGGGTACGTGGCTGCCCCCGCCTACTTAGCAGCCCGGCGTCTGGGGATACCCGTGGTTGCCCAGGAGCAGAACGTGCGACCGGGCCTGGCTAATAGGTTGGCCGCCCGCTTTGCGGCAGCCGTGTCTTTAGCGTTCCCGGAAACGAAACTGAAGGCCGTGAGCGGTGAAACTGTTGTGACGGGTATGCCCCTGCGCCGCGCCATCCAGGAGCTTGCTGACGCCCGCCGAACCACCCACGGGCAAATGTCCGCACGGACGCGCGCTGCTGCCCGCTTCGGCCTGGACCCAGCCAGGCCCGTCCTGCTGGTTACTGGGGGTTCATTGGGCGCCCAGCATCTGAACCGAGTGGTTGCGGAAGCGATGCCGCGGGTCCCGTCTGACGTGCAGGTGCTTCACTTGACTGGGCGGGGCAAGGCGGCGGAGTTGAGCCAAATCGCGGACGGCAACGTGGAAGCTCAGTGGCTTCGGCAGGAATACTTGATGGACATGGAAAACGCTTTAGCTGTCGCCGACCTGGTCCTTTGTCGCTCTGGGGCGGGAACCGTGTCTGAACTGGGCGTTCTGGGTCTTCCCGCATTCTACGTTCCCCTGCCCATCGGCAACGGGGAGCAGAAACGCAATGCGGCAGCCCAGGTTCAAGCTGGGGCGGCCTTGCTGGTTGAGGACGACCAGTTTGATGCCGGCACCTTCTTGGAGCAAGTCGTGCCGCTTCTGAGCAATGAACGAGACTTGCGAACCATGAGCAAACTGATGCGTAAAGTGACCCCCGCAAACGGGGCCGAGAAAGTCGCGGATTTAGCGGAGGGAGTGGCATGAGCGGATCCCTGGAGGGCCAGGCGTACCACCTGGTTGGGATTGGGGGCGCTGGCATGTCGGCGGTGGCGAGGCTGCTCGCAGCGGCGGGCGCGAACGTCAGCGGTTCGGACCGGAGCCCCTCGAAGACACTGAACCAACTTCGTGAGGAGGGGATTGACGCCTTCTCCCCGCACGGGGCTCAAGACTTCCCCGAGGGTGCCACCGTCGTGGTCTCATCTGCCATCAGGCCCGACAACGTGGAGCTAGTTCGGGCGGAAGAGCGCGCCCAGCAGGTGATCCACCGGTCCCAGGCCCTGGCGCTGGCGGCGGGGGACCTTGATTTCATTGCTGTGGCCGGCGCGCATGGAAAGACCACGTCCTCGGCAATGCTGGCCGCGACCCTGCTTTCCGCTGGTCTGGACCCGGCCTTCGCCATTGGGGGTACGGTTCTGGGCGTTGGGGGTGGGGCGCGCACAGGGAGTTCCGTGTTTGTTGCTGAAGCTGACGAGTCGGACGGGTCGTTCCTGAATTATTCGCCGACCATTGCGCTGGTCACGAATGTTGAGCCCGACCATCTTGACCATTTTGGTTCTCAGGAAGCGTTCGAGGGCGCCTTTCGGGCCTTTGTTGACCGAATCGTTCCGGGGGGTTACCTGGTTGCTTGCGCGGAGGATCCGGGGGCCGCCCGCCTAGCCGAATACGGTCGGCGCGTCCTCGGGGAACAGAAGGTCGTCACGTACGGACGCAAAACGCACAGTGCCCATACCCCCGACGTGGAGATAGCAGCCGTAGACCTGAGCGCGGATGGCGCCGCATTCCAACTAACGAAAGACGGTCAGAAGCAGACGGTGCACTTGGATGTCACCGGCGAACACAATGTTCTGAACGCGGCGGGCGCATGGTCTGTGGCTACTCTCCTGGGAGTTTCCGGACAGCAGGCAGCCGACGGGCTGGCGGAGTTCAGGGGCGCGGGACGGCGTTTCGAACTTAGGACTGAAGTTGCGGGGCGCCGCCTCTTTGATGACTATGCCCACCACCCAACGGAATTGCATGCCGCCCTGCAGCAGGCCCGACTTGTCGCGGGGGCGGGGCGGGTCATCATCGTGTTCCAACCGCACTTGTACTCCCGCACCCAGAATTTCCTTCCCGATTTTGTTGCGGCTTTGAACTTGGCGGACGAGGTCGTTGTCTCCGACATCTTCGCCGCTCGGGAGGATCCAATTCCGGGGGTGGATGCGGCCCTGGTGGCGAACCATCCGCAGGCGCGGGTCCCCTTCCATTTGGGGGGATCTGGCGAGGACGCTGCCCGTCTGGGGGCGTCAATGACAGGCCATGGTGATATTTGCCTGCTGGTCGGCGCTGGGGACATCAACACCCACGGCCCGGTCGTTGAGGGGGCGTGGCGCAACCAATCATGAGCGGACGTCCCAAACCTCCTCCGATCCCCCGTGCACGGCCAGGCCAACGGGATGCTGCCCCGACCCAGAATTCTCCCGAGGCTGGTCCTGGGGGAGCGGATGAGGGTGCTGCGCGGGGCGGGGACTTCCGGGGAGTTCCCCGCGGGAGTTCAACGTCTGAAAGGGAAGCAGCTAGGACTGGCGCTGGGCGGGGGAGGCGATTGGCTCGGCGGCAGGGTGGTGAGGGCGAGCCCGGCGCAAAGAAGGTCCTGTCCCGGAGCCCAGCAGGCCCGGGAGCATCTGAACATTCGGTCGGATCCGCCAGCCAAGAGCCCATACGCAGGGACATCCCCCGCAAAAAATCCGGTGTCCAAAAGCCCGGTGTCCAGAAGCCCGGTCTCCAGAAACCCGGTATCACTGCAGCAGTCACCAACGAGGGGGGCGCAACGGGACTGCAGGACGAATTCGTGCGCGTGGATTTGGGTGCCAGAGCGCGGGAACGCAGAAGGGCGCGGGGGCGATTGCTTTTGGCGCGGGGAACGGTTGCCCTCTTCGTTGCCCTGCTGGTGGTGGGCGCGGCCTGGGTTGTCCTGGTCTCTGGGGTGACAGCTTTGGACCCTCAACGCGTAGTGGTTGCTGGCGAGAAGGGTGAGCGCGCCGAAAAGGTGGCTGCCGTCGCAGACGCTTACGCGGGCGTTCCCCTTCTGCGTGTGCCTGTTGGAAGGGTGGAAGAGGAAGTGGCAGCCTTGCCCAGGGTTCAAGACGTGGGAGTTGCCCGGTCTTGGCCCAGAGGGCTGAAGATCAGTGTGACACCCCGGAAGCCGGTCATGGCCGAAAAAGTGGGGAAAAAGGTGAACCTGCTGGGGCCAGACGGTGTGAAAGTTACGACTGTGAAGAAGGTCCCTAAGGGGCTGCCCCTGGTAGCTCTTGATGGGGACACCCCGCAGGAGGAGCGGCAGCTGCTGGCGGCTGACGCTTACCGGGTGTGGGAGGACCTCCCCAAGTCGGTGCAGCAGCAGGTAGAAACACTGGTGGCTAATCCCAGTGGCCTCCTGCTTCTACTGCGTGGGGGTCAACAGGCAGTTTGGGGGGAGTCGGGTGAGGACGAGCTGAAAGCGGAGGTGCTAACGCTGCTTTTGGAACGGGGGGACGCAAAAACGTACGATGTCAGCAATCCAAGAAGACCTGTGAGCCGATGATTTGGGTGACACACCGAGGTAGGTGGTTGCCCCAGTGAGGTATCGGCTTTACGGTCAGTCCGCTAATCTATTGTAGAAACCAAACCTTCAACCTGAACGTTAGGGTTGTGCACCCGGGGGGACCAGTGGCCGTACCGCAGAATCATCCAGCAGTAATCAAAGTAGTGGGCGTCGGCGGTGGCGGCGTGAACGCTGTCAACCGGATGATCGACGAAGGCTTGAGGGGCGTCGAGTTCATAGCGGTAAACACTGACGCCCAGGCACTTCTCATGTCGGACGCTGAAACGAAGCTAGACATTGGTCGCGAACTTACCCACGGACTGGGTGCGGGCGCCGACCCGGCGGTTGGCCGGAAGGCCGCCGAAGACCATGAAGATGAGATTGCGGAGTCCGTTGCGGGCGCTGACATGGTTTTCGTTACGGCCGGGGAAGGTGGTGGCACCGGAACTGGCGGCGCCCCGATTGTTGCCCGCGCCGCGCGTAACGCTGGCGCGTTGACCGTGGGTGTTGTGACTCGGCCTTTCTCTTTTGAGGGCAAGCGGCGGTCATACCAGGCCGAGAAGGGAGTTGAAGATCTGCGGGGTGAGGTCGACACCCTGATCGTGATCCCAAATGACCGCCTTCTGGACATATCGGATCATTCAATTTCGGTATTAGACGCATTCAAGGCGGCTGACCAGGTCTTGCTTTCGGGTGTTCAAGGGATCACCGAACTGATCACCACGCCCGGGATTGTCAACGTGGACTTCAATGACGTGAAGTCAGTGATGAAGGATGCTGGATCCGCACTGATGGGCATGGGTAGTGCCACGGGTGAGGATCGTGCGCTGCGCGCAGTTGAAGCCGCTATTTCATCCCCGCTGCTTGAGGCCTCAATTGACGGGGCGCACGGCGCTCTCATCTTCTTCCAGGGTGGCCCGGACGTTGGCTTGCAAGAGATCCAGTTGGCGTCTG